>NZ_JAUTAU010000001.1:1738070-2047105 GCF_030818775.1 Bacillus sp. SORGH_AS_0510
AATGAATAACTCGGCGAATTTACAAATAATTTGACGAAAGTCTACGATAACAAGACGACAAAAGTCTTGTTATTTTTTTTTGCGCATATGTTAGGATGAAACCAATTAGCTATCGTAAGAGAGGAGTACGAAAAGTGGACAAGCCTAACAAAGGCAATACAATTAAGATCAAGTTAAATGGAGAAAGTAAGGACTTCCTTGAAGAATCTCCAAAAATGGATAAGGAAGCAAAACCAGAAGAAACCACAAGAGTGATCAAAATAAAGCCAACCCCATCTGAATCGGACGGATTTTTAGAGACGGCTGCGGCTCAAGAGCCTGTCGATGAGAGCTTCGATTGGATTATTCCTGAATCCACTGAGAATGATATTGTCGAATACAAGATTGCTAGTAACACAAAGCCGAAGAAAAAAGATCCGATAAAAATCACATCCTTTTCTGCTAACAGCCTAAAGAAAAATGGCAGGCCACTAGGTTCCATCATAATTTCAACAACCTTTGCGATCCTCATTGGCTTAACCTTTGGGTTCTTTATGCTTAAGTTGGTGACAGAACCAAGTAAGAAGGTTACACTTGCGCCCCCTGTTACGGAAGAAGTAAGCGGTGGAACTGAAAAGAGCACATCCACAGGGAAAACCACGACCGCTGTTCTCGAACAATTAACCACCAACGTGATACAAGGAGGCGTCTTTTCCTCAAAGGACGGAGCAAAGGCGACAGCCGATCAAATCACATCCAAGGGCATTCCCTCTCAATTAGTGGAAATGGACGGAAAGCAATATTTATTTATGGGTGTAGCAGATACCATAGCTACGGCGAAAACATTAGGGAACAAGTACAAAGAAAATGGGGTCCAAGAGGTGTTTGCCAAGCCTATATTAGTAGATGAAAAGAAGGTGGCTGATGTTTCGGAGAAGGAGAAGGCCTTTTTAGAAGCAGCACCGACTATGTACCAGGCACTATCTATTGTGACTTCAAGTGCACTAGTTACGAAGTCTATACCTGAAGAATCCACCAAGACATTGACTGCATTAGGAGAGCAATTAAAGGTCAGTGGCTTAAAGAATGAGAACGTGAAGAAGCTTTATGCGGAATTAACTGCTGCCGATGAAAAAGTGAAGGACTTCCAAAAATCAAAGAGTGAGAAAAGCTTAAGTGCCGCCCAGCAGCACTTATTAAACTTCCTGTCTATCTATTACTCCATGTAATCGACAAAAAAGCATATTTTCCGGGAAATGAGTTTGCCAACAAAAGTCTGTCCGAAAATAGGACAGGCTTTTTATCATGACGATATTTCTAATGCATAATTTGACAGATTTCCTCAAAATTTAATGATATAAAAATTGTTTGCTTCTATAATTTCTGATAGGATTAAATTGTATCTCCCTAATGAAGCAAAAAAAGGTATGGTGATCAAATGCAGAACCTCATTTTAGCCTCTTCTTCTCCACGGCGAAAAGAACTTCTAGAAAATCTCCGCTTAACATTCGCAGTCTCTAGCAGTGAAGTTGACGAAAGCTTTGACCCCACACTCTCCCCAGAGGAAGTAGTAATGGAGTTAGCTGAGCGAAAGGCACAGGTTGTATTTAATGACAATCCGGATGCCTTTGTCATTGGTTCGGACACGATTGTCGTTGCGAATAATCAAATTTTAGGAAAGCCAGCTGATGAAGCAGAAGCCATTCGTGCGCTAAAAACTCTATCAGGTAGTCAGCATGAAGTGTTTACTGGTGTTTCAATTATGTTTCCAACAGGTAAAACCCGTTTCTATGAGAAAACAGAAGTTTGGTTTTGGGAGTTAACGGAGGACGAAATCCGTTCATATGTGAAAAGTGGTGAACCGCTCGATAAAGCAGGTGCCTATGGAATTCAGCAGCTCGGAAGTATGCTTGTCAAAAAAATAAATGGAGATTATTTTGCGGTTGTCGGTCTGCCGGTTGCAAGAACCGTTAGGGAATTACGTAAAGCAGGCTACCAGTTACCGTATTAACTTTTTGTGCCTTAACTCCCGAATAAAGGGAGGAAAAAAATGTCTACTGATACATTGATGATCCGTGATTTTCCACAGGATGAACGACCAAGGGAGCGTTTTATCCAACATGGCCCGCAAAGCTTATCTAATCATGAGCTCATTGCGATTCTGCTTCGAACAGGGACCAAGGATGAATCTGTCCTGCAATTATCCAATCGTCTGCTCAACCATTTTGAAGGCTTACGGCTATTAAAAGGAGCGACGTTAGAGGAAATCAAAGAAATTAAAGGGATTGGCTCAGCAAAGGCAATTCAAATTCTTGCAGCGGTAGAAATTGGCCGAAGGATTTCTAATCTATCCTTTAATGATCGCTATGTGATTCGGTCACCAGAGGATGGAGCCAAGTATGTTATGAATGACATGCGCTTTTTATCTCAAGAGCATTTTGTTTGCTTATATTTAAATACGAAGAACCAAGTCATTCATAAACAAACTGTTTTCATCGGCAGCTTAAATGCCTCCATTGTTCATCCGCGAGAAGTTTTTCGCGAGGCTTTAAAGCGCTCGGCTGCAAGCATCATTGCCCTGCATAATCATCCTAGCGGAGACCCTACACCAAGCCGCGAGGATATTGAAGTGACCAAGAGATTGGTTGAGTGCGGAAAGATTATTGGAATTGATCTCCTCGATCATTTAATCATTGGTGAAAATAAGTTTGTTAGTTTAAAGGAAAAAGGGTATTTATAACACTATTGTTTTATTTGACGTTACGATATAATATTAGTTATGATTTTTTAGGACTGCCTGTAACAGGCCCAATAAATAATTAGAAAAAAGACATGATAAGTAAGGCGATTACCTGCCTATTGCTTTTTTGTATTTTGTATGTGTAGAAAGGGAGATACAACACTATGTTTGGAATTAGATCAAGAGACCTTGGAATTGACTTGGGTACTGCCAATACCCTCGTATATGTAAAAGGAAAGGGCATTGTATTAAGAGAGCCATCCGTCGTTGCCATGCAGACAGATACGAAAAGTATTGTCGCTGTTGGTAATGATGCGAAGAATATGATTGGACGGACACCTGGAAATGTGGTGGCCCTAAGACCGATGAAGGACGGAGTCATTGCTGACTTCGAAACAACAGCATCGATGATGAAACACCATATTCGTCAAGCTCAAAAAACAAATAATCCTTTCTCTGGCAAACCATATGTTATGGTTTGTGTACCTTCGGGTATTACAGCAGTTGAAGAGCGTGCAGTAATTGACGCTACAAGACAAGCTGGTGCGAAGGATGCTTACACCATTGAAGAACCGTTTGCTGCAGCGATTGGCGCCAACCTTCCAGTTTGGGAGCCAACAGGAAGCATGGTTGTAGATATTGGTGGCGGTACTACTGAAGTGGCGATTATCTCATTAGGAGGAATCGTAACAAGCCAATCCATTCGTGTGGCTGGGGATGAAATGGATGATGCCATCATTTCCTATATCCGTAAGACGTATAACTTAATGATTGGGGAGCGTACAGCGGAGTCCATTAAAATGGAGGTTGGTTCTGCAGGTACGCCTGAAGGAATCGACAACATGGAAATTCGCGGACGTGATTTACTCACGGGTCTGCCGAAAACAATTGAAATTACAGCAAAAGAAATTGCTGCAGCACTAAGCGATACGGTTTTTGCAATTGTAGAAGCAGTAAAAAATACTTTAGAAAAAACACCGCCAGAACTTGCGGCAGATATAATGGACCGCGGGATTGTGTTAACGGGTGGTGGCGCATTGCTGCGTAATTTAGACAGTGTGATTAGTGAAGAAACAAAAATGCCGGTCCTGATTGCTGAAAATCCACTGGATTGCGTGGCAATTGGAACAGGTAAAGCGTTAGACCACATTCACTTATTTAAAAATAAAGCGAAAGACTCAAGATAATCGGCAGAGTCTTGATATCTAGAAAAATAGAGGTGTATAATCATGCCACAGTTCTTTTTGAATAAACGTCTGATTATTTTGCTTGTCAGCATTATTGTTCTCGTGGCATTGATTGGGTTTTCTTTAAGGGAGAGAAGCAAACTAACTTGGCCGGAGCTGTTTATTAAAGACACTGCCGGCTGGGTTCAATCCCTGGTTTCAAAGCCTACCAACTATGTTGCCGGCTTTTTTGAAAATCTCCAGGACTTAACCGATACATATGAAGAGAATAAGGAATTAAAATCGCGGATTGAAAATCTTGTCAGCCTTGAAGCCGAAGTTCAAGAACTGAAAAAAGACAACAAAGAATTGCGTGACATTCTCGGTGAAAAAGAGACCTTGAGAGACTTGAAACCACTTCCAGCTACAGTTATTGGTAGAAATCCTGATCGTTGGCATGAAATGATTATTATCGACAAAGGTAATTTAAACGGAGTAAAGAAAAATATGGCTGTTGTTACAGCGAGCGGTTTGATCGGCAAAGTAAAGAGTGTTACTCAATTCAGCTCTACGGTACAGCTGCTTAGTGCTATGGACCCGAAGAATCGGATCTCAGCAATTGTTCAAGGGCCAACCGATGTATATGGGCTTGTTGAAGGCTTTGACAAAGAGAAGAAACTGCTCATGGTAAAGGCGATTCCATCTGGCTCGAAAATCGAAAAGGGTCAGACAGTTATCACTTCTGGTTTGGGCGGGATTTTTCCTAAAGGGTTATTAATCGGAAAAGTCGTAGAAGTGAAACCGGATCAGTATGGCTTAAATCTGACAGCACTCGTCAAACCTGGTGCGGATTTCTATGATATTAAGTCTGTGATGGTGACTAAGAGACTCATGCAAGAGCCAAGTCAAAAAGATGTAACCGGTGGGAAGGAGGAAGGATCGTGAAAAAATTCCTTCTTCCTCTTTTGTTTCTTTTGTTGTTGATTTGTGAAAGTATCTTTGTTCAATATTTACCAGACAGAATTTGGGGGAAAGACCGAATATTAGTCCCGCATTTTCTTTTTACTGCGCTCATGTTTTTAACGATTTTTGTTGGCCGAAAAAAAGGTATTATTTATGCCGCTATTTTTGGGCTGTTATTTGATGTCGTTTATGTAGAAATCATCGGCATATACTTATTTCTTTTTCCATTCATCGCCTATCTTACTTCTAAAATTATGCACATCTTGCAGTCAAACCTTATTATTGCCTTTCTGGTTACGCTAGTAGGGGTGGCATTATTAGAGGTGGGTGTCTACGAGATGGATGTCTTAATCCATGTCACAAATATAGATTTTATGAGTTTTCTGAATTTGCGTTTTTATCCAACCCTTATATTAAATGCAACTTTTATTATCCTTGCAGGCTATCCTTTAAAGCGATTATTTGAAAAGCATATAGCGTCATTACGAGATGAATAATGACCTTCTGACTCCTGCTTTAGAGGTTCAGCAAAGGACAAGTTTTCATTTGAAAAAAGAGGAGAATGGACGCATCATGTCGAATTATTATCAGATAGTCTGTACTTTCGATCAGAAATAGCATAGAAACGTGCCAATCCCCTTATTTTTAAGAGGTTTTGCACGTTTCTAGATGGCTTTCTTAATTATGAGGTGAAAATTCTCCATGAAAAAACGTCAAAATGTTACAATAAAGGGAACGAAGGAAGGTCTCGTTCTTCAACTTGATGATAAGTGTTCGTATGAGGAGCTTAAAAGAGAACTGGATCAGAAGCTTTCTGCGAATTTAAGTACCCAGGACGATCGTCACTTAATTTCTGTTAAAGTGGAAATTGGCAATCGTTATTTAACTGAAGAACAACGCGAAGAACTAAAACAACTTATCCGACAAAAAAAGAATCTAGTTGTGGATGACATTGTCTCCAATGTTATCACAAAAGCGGAAGCAGAACGATTAAAGGCTGAGACAGGGATTATGACTGTATCAAGAATCATTCGTTCTGGACAAGTTCTAGAAACTTCTGGAGATCTACTGCTAATCGGAGACGTAAATCCTGGTGGGGCCGTCATAGCAGGCGGAAACATCTTCATCATGGGAACTCTTAAGGGTGTTGCCCATGCTGGATGCTTTGGAAATGAGCAAGCCGTCATTGCGGCTTCAAGCATGAAGCCATCACAGCTTAGAATAAGTGATTGCATTAATCGTTCACCAGACTCCGCTAAAATGAGCGAAAACCGTGAAATGGAATGTGCATACATAGATGATAATCGACAAATTATCGTTGATAGATTACAAGCTTTAATTCATTTAAGGCCAGATTTAACTAGATTAGAAGGGGGACATTAAAGTGGGAGAAGCAATAGTAATTACTTCTGGCAAGGGCGGCGTTGGTAAAACAACGACATCCGCAAATATTGGGACGTCATTGGCCCTTCAAGGAAAAAAAGTATGCTTAGTGGATACGGACATCGGTCTTCGAAACTTAGATGTCGTTATGGGGCTTGAAAACAGAATCATTTATGATCTAGTCGATGTAGTAGAAAAAAGATGTAAAATTCATCAAGCGTTAGTGAAAGACAAACGATTTGACGGATTATTATATCTGCTTCCGGCTGCACAAACCGTCGATAAGTCAGCGGTTACACCAGAGCAAATGAAAGAGCTGATTAGCGAATTAAAGCAAGACTATGATTATATTATTATTGATTGCCCTGCTGGAATCGAACAAGGCTTCCAAAATGCAGTGGCAGGAGCAGACAAAGCAATTGTTGTGACGACTCCAGAAGTATCTGCTGTTCGTGACGCAGACCGTATCATCGGTCTCTTGGAAAAACAAAAAAACATGGAAGCTCCAAAATTAGTGGTGAACCGTATTCGAAATCATATGATGAAGAGCGGTGATATGCTTGAGATTGATGAAATTACTCAGCATTTATCCATCGAGCTCATTGGTATTGTAGCGGATGATGAAGAAGTGATTAAAGCCTCTAACCACGGCGAACCAATCGCGCTGAATCCGAACAGCAAGGCTTCGATTGCCTATCGAAATATCGCAAGAAGAATCCTGGGCGAATCGATTCCATTGCAGCCATTAGAAGAAGCAAACAAAGGCGTCTTTACAAAACTTAAAAAATTTTTCGGCGTAAGATAAAATGAGAGCCTGTTCACGAATCGAAGTGAACAGGCTTTTTAATATATTGAAATTCAGTCATACTCCTAAATCTTTTCACATAGACTTGTACAAAAAAGTGGGAAAAGGGTTGATGGGAATGGCGCGGTCTACACCGGAGGAAATACGGAGACGAATCGCTAAAAGAAAAAAAGAAATGGGCTCAACGACAACTACGGTAAAAGGTCCAGAACGCCAGATCACCTGGCCAGGTAACGATGATGAGGACAAATTTAGCTTTAACTATATGGACAGTTCTAAAAACAGTGGAGGGGATGACGGGCATCCGTTATTTAAAAAGGAGGTTTTCTTTTTTAAGATTTTGGCATCCGTTCTCCTGTTTTTAGTGGTTGCCATCCTGTTCCGCAACCAAACCGCAACGTTTGATCCGGTCAGGAGTTTTATTACTAGTACAATGGATCAAGACTTTAAATTTGCTGTCGTTTCGCAATGGTACGAGGATAAATTTGGCAAGCCGTTAGCACTTTTACCATTCTCTGAGGATAATAAAACAGACAAAAAAGAAGTAGTCCAGTCGGAGTTTTCCGTCCCGGCCATGGGAAAAATCCTTGAAAACTTTGAAAAAAATGGACAGGGCATCATGATTGAAACAGGGAAAGGTGCTCCCGTTCAATCAATTAATGGTGGCGTAGTTACTTTTGCAGGAGTGAAAGAAGGGATTGGAAAGACCGTCATCATCCAGCATTCGGATGAGTCAGAAACCTGGTATGGAAACTTAGAGGATATTAAAGTGAATTTGTACGAATACGTCGATAAACGAACTGTGGTAGGGACAGTCTCTGCTTCCGCAGGGGATGATTCAAAAGGCAAATACTATTTCGCTATTAAAAAGGGCGATGAATTTGTCGATCCAATCCAGGTGATTCGTTTTGAATAGAGCGATACAGTTACTCAGACATGTTCACATCCACCCGTTGCTGTGGATCATCATTGCTTTGTCCATCATGACAGCGCATTTTTTAGAAGTTTGCTTGCTGCTAGGCATAATCTTTATACATGAAATGGGGCATGCAGCGGCGGCTTCTTTTTTTTCTTGGAGAATTAAAAAAATCTCGCTTCTGCCTTTTGGAGGAGTGGCTGAGATGGATGAGCATGGTAATCGTCCTTTGAAGGAAGAATTCATTGTGGTGATTGCCGGGCCGCTTCAGCATCTTTGGATGGTGGGGGGAGCGTACCTCTTAAAAAATTTTGGCGGTATACCTGAAGAGTTGTTTCAGCTATTTATCAGCTATAATGTTATGATCTTCATCTTTAATCTATTTCCAGTTTGGCCACTTGATGGTGGGAAGCTGGTATTTTTACTGCTCTCATTGAAACATTCTTTTCCGCATGCGCACCGGGTGACACTTTTGCTTTCGGTTGCTAGCCTTGGTCTTTTTTCATTCCTTATATTAATGATTGCCCCCTCACATATTAATGTCTGGGTGGTCATTGCTTTCCTTGCTTTTTCTCTTTACCATGAATGGAAGCAGCGAAGATTCATCTTTATGAGGTTTTTATTAGAACGGTATTATGGAAAAAAATCGAATCCTAGTGCATTAGTGCCGATACAGGCTGATGAACAAGAGTTACTGATTCATGTCCTCGAAAAATTCCAACGAGGCTGCAAACATCCGATTATCGTAGAAGCAGAAGGCAAAGAAAAAGGAACTCTAGATGAAAACGAACTATTACATGCCTATTTCACAGAAAAACGACTAACAGATAAAATCAGCGACCTTCTTTTTTTATACTGAATATGGTTATAATGAAAGCATATATGAAAAAAGTGAGGAAGCTGGATTGGAAACATTAATAATTAACTATACGTCACGGGAAAAAAGATTTGCGTATCTCCGAAACAACCGTGTCGAAAATATCGTATTTGACCGACCAGAACATCGAACGCTGGTCGGTAATATTTATTTTGGGACAGTTACAAAAGTCCTGCCGGGCATGAATGCAGTGTTCATTGATATTGGCGAGGAGAAAAATGCTTATTTGCACCGGGACCAATTGCCGTCTTATGTACAAGCATCTGATAAACAACAAAACGTCACCTCCTTCGTTCACCAAGGCGAGAAGTTGCTCGTTCAAGTAGAAAAGGATGCAACAGGTACAAAAGGGCCGAAGGTAACAGGCATTCTTGAGATTCAAGGAAATCATCTCATTTATATGCCATCTGGGTGCTATGTGGCTGTTAGTAAAAAAATTGCAAATGAAGAACAGAAGAGTAGCCTCCGCCAAATAGGCAGCCATCTTAAAACAGATACAGAGGGACTGATCTTTCGTACGTCTAGTATAAACTGTACAAAAGTTGAAATTGAAGAAGAATTGATGGGACTCCGCGAGACCCATCAGGAGCTGCTTCGGCAAGCGTCACTCCTAAAGAAACCTGATCTCATTGACCAAAAAGATACCTTTATGGATCGAGTGGTAGAGCAAGTGGAAGCGATGAAGACAGGTGAGGTTATTGTAGATGACTTGGCTGTAAAAAGACTGCTCGAACAAAAAAAACCTCAAGTGAAGATCACTTTTTATAATGGTCGAGAGAATGTTTTTTCACAGCACAAGGTAGAGCATGAAATTGACAAAGCACTGAAACGGATTGTCTGGCTGGATCATGGCTCCTATTTAATTTTTGACGAAACAGAAGCACTTACCATTATTGATGTTAACACTGGAAAATTCTCAGGAAAATCGGATTACCAGGATACGGTCTTACAAACCAATCAACTTGCTGCCAAAGAAATCGTTCGACAGCTGCGACTCCGTGATATCGGTGGAATTGTTCTTATTGATTTTATTGATATGAAACGCGAAAAAGACAAGCAAACGATCCTTAACTTGGTTGAATCTGAACTGGCAAGGGATGCAAAAAGAACAAAGGTAATTGGCTTCACTCCTCTCGGCATTCTTCAGCTTACTCGAAAAAAGACGAAAGTTACCTTATCAGAAGCCTTGCAAGTGAAATGTCCAGTGTGTGAAGGGACAGGGCGCATCTTAAGCCCAGAAACCATTGCGTTCCGTTTAGAGAGAGAATTGCTGGAGCACCGTCATGCTGATTTTGAAGCCATTCTAATTGAGACAACGAATGCGGTGAAGGAGGCTCTATTGGGCCTAAAAGAGGAGCAGCGGTCCGTTTTAGAGGAGCTGTTGGGCATTCAATTGTTTTTCTCGATTCAGCCTTCTGAGCGGCATTATTATCTGCTGAAGCAGTTCGGCGATGTACAGGAGATTGCCTCAAAAGAAATGGAGCCTTCAGACGGATTCTAAATAATAGGTTGACACATTCGATTAAATTATGTATGATTTTAATGTTATGTTTGTAGCGCACCCGTGCTACAACCGCACAGAACAGGTAGTAAGATTTTGCGAGATTCGTAAAGCGCCTGTATATGGCGAGTCTGAGTTTATAAGGAGGTGCAGTTCATGTACGCAATTATCGAAACTGGCGGTAAGCAATTGAAAGTCGAAGAAGGCCAAGCTATCTACATCGAAAAATTAGATGTTGAAGCTGGTGAGACTGTTACTTTTGACAAGGTTCTTTTCGTTGGCGGTGAAACTGTAAAAGTTGGAAGTCCTGTTGTTGCAGGCGCTACTGTTACAGCTAAAGTTGAAAAACAAGGCCGTGCGAAGAAAATTATTGTTTTCAAGTACAAAGCAAAGAAAAACAACCGTAAGAAGCAAGGTCATCGTCAACCTTACACTAAAGTAATCATCGAAAAAATCAACGCGTAAGGTGTTGGAATAAGATGATTGGCATTACGATTTATCGTACTGAATCCGGTACAATTCAATCATTCGAATTAAGCGGCCATGCCTTGTTCGCTGATCGTGGAAAAGATATCGTCTGTGCAGGCGTATCTGCTGTATCTATTGGTGCTATCAATGCGGTGCACGAATTGACTGGCGTAACTCCAGATCTTGAACATCGGGCAGATGGGTTTCTCCGCTGCGTTGTTCCGGAAGAACTTCCGGAAGACGTATATGAGAAAATCCAAATTCTTCTCGAAGGAATGGTTGTCTCATTACGATCGATTGAAGAAACGTACGGAGAGCACATAAAAATTACCTTCAAAAAGCAGGAGGTGGAATAAATGTTATTAAAATTAGATCTTCAGTTGTTTGCATCTAAAAAGGGTGTAGGTTCTACAAAGAACGGACGTGACTCTATCGCAAAGCGCCTTGGTGCTAAGCGTGCAGACGGACAATTCGTAACTGGTGGTTCAATCCTTTACCGTCAACGCGGTACAAAGATTTACCCAGGTGAGAACGTTGGCCGCGGAGGAGACGACACTCTATTTGCAAAGATCGACGGCGTTGTTAAATTCGAACGTTTTGGTCGTGACCGCAAAAAAGTGAGCGTTTATCCAGTAGCTCAAGAAGCTTAAGGATTACACCACATGGAAACTCTAACCTGTTTGGTTAGAGTTTTCTTTTTGCTGCGAAAGTACACCTTCCATTCAAACTCTTCAAGGAAATTACTTCGTTAAGCTCATTTTTTACCACAATTTCAATCATTCAGATAAAAATGCTTACTCTTGGAAATTTTTTTGATATACTAACAGCAAACAATGTTCTGCATTTATGTAGGAGTGTGCGTATGGAGAGAGAATGGGATATCGTTGAGGTGCTGCGGCACTCGCGACATGATTGGTTAAACAAGCTTCAGTTAATAAAAGGGAATTTGGATTTAAATCGGATTGATCGGGCAAAAGAAGTGATTGATGAAATAGTGATTGAGGCACAGCATGAGACAAAGCTTTCTAATTTACATATGCCGTTATTTGCTTCATTACTTTTAAAATCTAATTGGATCAACCCTTCATTTAAACTGGAATATGAGGTCTTTCAAGATTCTGAATCATCCACAATTGATGACGTGAGGATAACAAGTTGGACAAACTTATTTTTTTCATGTTTAAATAGGTCAATTGAAGCTTTTCAAGAAAATCATTTATCAATAACAATTGAACCGCAATCTAACGGAATTCGTTTCTTTTTTGATTTTAGCGGGATAATACTACAAAGAGAACTGATGGAAGAATTCCTTTCTAGCCATAAGGAACCATTAACGTTAGAGGTAAAGGAATTCACTGAAAACGAACTTTCTATAGAAGTATTTATGCCTGCTATATGATAGGGTGAAGGCGTTTTCGTTTAGAACATCAGTTTGTTTAATAGTGCAAGTCGGGAGGAATAAGATGTTTGTCGATCAAACGAAGATTTATGTAAAAGGCGGAGACGGTGGAAATGGTATCGTCGCTTACCGTCGTGAAAAATATGTACCAAAAGGCGGTCCAGCCGGTGGTGATGGCGGTAAAGGGGCAGATGTAGTCTTTGAAGTAAATGAAGGACTAAGAACACTAATGGATTTCCGTTATCAACGTCATTTTAAGGCACCACGTGGTGAGCATGGAATGTCTAAAAATCAACATGGTAAAAACGCGAAGGATATGCTCGTGAAAGTTCCACCTGGTACAGTTGTCATTGACGCGGATACGAAAGAGGTGCTTGCCGATCTTGTTGAACATGGTCAGCGTGCTGTAATCGCCAAAGGTGGACGTGGGGGAAGAGGAAATTCCCGTTTTGCCACACCTTCCAATCCGGCTCCAGAGATTGCTGAAAATGGTGAACCTGGCCAGGAACGCGAAGTTATCTTGGAGTTAAAGTTGCTTGCTGATGTTGGACTTGTAGGCTATCCAAGTGTAGGAAAATCAACTTTGTTATCAGTGGTATCTTCTGCAAGACCAAAAATTGCGGAATACCATTTTACAACGATTGTTCCTAACCTGGGCATGGTTGAAACAGAGGATAACCGAAGCTTTGTCATGGCAGACCTTCCAGGCTTAATTGAAGGCGCACATGAAGGTGTCGGATTAGGGCATCAATTTTTACGACATATTGAACGGACAAGAGTAATTGTTCATGTCATCGATATGGCTGCAACAGAAGGCCGAGATCCGTTTGAAGATTACCTGACAATTAATAAAGAATTAGAAGAATATAATCTTCGCCTAACAGAGCGTCCGCAAATTATTGTTGCGAATAAAATGGACATTCCGGAAGCGGAAGAGAATTTACAAAAATTCAAAGAACGTCTTGAAGAAGATTATCCCATTTTCCCAATCTCGGCGATTACAAGAAAAGGTCTGCGTGAGCTCTTATTCTCTATCGCAGATAAGATTGAGGAAACTCCAGAATTCCCACTAGACCATGAAGAAGAGGAAACAGGAGTTCATCGTGTTCTTTATAAGCATGAAGCAGACCCAGAGGCATTTTATATTACAAGAGAGCCGGATGGTTCATTTGTGATATCTGGTGAAAAGATTGAAAAAATGTTTAAAATGACGAATTTCCAAACAGAAGAATCTGTTCGCCGTTTCTCACGTCAACTACGTACGCTCGGTGTCGATGATGCGTTAAGACAAAGGGGAGCAAAAGACGGGGATATTGTTAAGCTGATGGAATTTGAATTTGAGTTTGTCGATTAGGTTCCGTAAGAGATCAGAGGTAGAGAGATGAGAATGGATAATTTTGATAAAAAATATTACCTGGTCCGTGAAGATGTATTGCCCGAAGCTATGAAGAAAACCATAGACGTGAAGGATATGCTTGAAAGAGGAAAGGCTGAATCAGTGGCGGATGCTGTTCAAAAAGTGGACTTAAGCAGAAGCGCTTATTATAAATACAGAGATACAGTTTTTCCTTTTTCAACAATTACAAAGGAAAAGCTCATCACCCTCTTTTTTCATCTGGAAGATCGCTCCGGTACATTATCGAAACTGTTAGGAGTGGTTGCTTCGTCTGGCTGTAATGTCTTAACCATACACCAGACGATCCCACTTCAAGGCAGAGCGAATGTGACGTTGTCGCTAAATACATCAAACTTGACTATGGAATTCGATGACGTGCTTTCAGAATTAAGAAAGCTTGAATTTGTCGAGAAAGTAGAAGTGCTGGGAACAGGTGCTTAATGAACAATGGTTCATTAGGTTCGGCTGGTCTCAGCCTTCTTTTTACCTATGAGGGGGTAGAGGGGAATGAAGGTTGGTTTTTTAGGACCTAAGGCTACGTTTACAGAGCTTGCAGTCAAGAAGGTCTTTCCTGGATTTGAACTTATGCCGTATCGAACCATTCCTGAAAGTATGGATGCATTAGTGGAGAAGGAAGTCAATCTGGCTGTAGTTCCAATTGAAAATGCACTTGAAGGCTCTGTGAATATCACACTTGATTATTTAACGCATGTGGTACAGGTACCGATTGTAGGGGAAATCACCTTACCAATCAAACAGCATTTAATGGTTCATCCAACGAATGAAGACCAATGGATGGAGATCTCTAAAATCTACAGCCATTCACATGCGATTGCACAATGCCATAAATTCTTACATCATCAATTTAAAGGCATTCCATATGAAGCTGTTTCTTCCACAGCAGCGGCTGCTCAATTTGTCATGGAGCGGCCTGAGCTAAAATCTGCTGCCATTGCCAATGAACTTGCAGCAAAGGAATATGGGTTATCCATCGTAAAAAAGAACATTCATGATTTTGACTATAACCACACTCGTTTTGTCGTCTTAAGCCAGGAATCACTTGATTTTGAAGCCATAAGCGGTTCTACCCGATACAAAACAACACTTATGGTCACATTACCTGAAGATGACCAAGCAGGTGCTCTCCATCAGGTGTTATCTGCGTTTGCATGGAGAAAATTAAATCTATCAAAAATTGAGTCGAGACCGATGAAGACAGGGATCGGCAATTACTTCTTCATCATTGATATTGAAATGAAGCTCGATGAAGTATTGATTCCTGGAGCAATGGCGGAGCTTGAAGCATTAGGCTGTGGCGTTACCCTACTGGGTAGTTACCCATCTGTAATGATAAAATTAGATTAAGAAATTAAGGACCCGCTTATTTTAGCGAGTCCTTTTTTATGATTCAATTAAGTATCCTTCTTCCTTCAATGCTGCTTCGGCTTGGTCTAAAAGTTGGACACTTGTTGCCGAAATGGTATGAAGATGGATTCCATCTGTTAACTGAGATAATAGTGAAGCACCAGTATTTTGGAGGTTTTGCATGAATTGTTTTACTTCTTGGCGATTAGACACCATAATGGATGCGGTTAAATCGCCGTAAACGGTATGCTC
The DNA here is from genome assembly GCF_030818775.1 of Bacillus sp. SORGH_AS_0510. Taxonomy (NCBI): domain Bacteria; kingdom Bacillati; phylum Bacillota; class Bacilli; order Caryophanales; family Bacillaceae; genus Bacillus; species Bacillus sp. SORGH_AS_0510. The sequence continues at coordinate 1,753,281 of NZ_JAUTAU010000001.1, forward strand.
AATTTTAACATCCTTCACTAATACGCCATGGTCGACAAGTAAGTTTAGCTCTTTTTCGGTGTCTTCTGGTGAATGTTTGCAGGCAATGGTCCGTTCAAACGTATTTGAAAGAGCATTTTGTTTTAAATAAATATACCCTTGACTAGTTGCGATAATTGGTTCATTTTTGGCTTTAAGAAGTGTGATATCCCCAACAATCACTTGTCTGCTCACATTGGTTTTACTCGCTAGCTCGCTCCCTGTTAACGGTACAGGGCTGTCCTTTAGCTGTTGAAGAATGAATGACCTCCTTTCCTCTCCCAATATTTTCTTTTGCTCTACCATAAAATTCCTCCTAAATCTAATTCTGTTTTTTTATTCTAGCATAGTTTCCTTTATTTTAATAAGGGTTCACCTTTAAATGCCTTTACAATTTGAACCATGGCTTCCCCAAGCTGCTTAACATCCTCAAGACCGGTACTTTGGCCAAAAGAGATTCGGATAAACTCCTTTGCTTCATCCATTTCAAGACCCAGTGCTTGGGTTATTTTTGCGGGCTGCTGCATGCCGCTATGACAGGCACTCCCTGTTGAAATCGCGAACCCTAGTCGATTGAACTCAAGCATTATCCATTGACCTTGGATTCCACTAATTCCTAAACCAATGATTTGCGGAAGCTGTGAGTCTTCGTCAGCCTGGTGTATCTTAATGCTGTCCTTTATGGGCTCTAAGGATTGAATAAAGCTTTTCCTCAATACTTGGTAGTTCATTAACTCTTCCGTTAAGCGTGAATAAAGCTTTTGGGCAGCAACAGTCATGGCGGCAATGGCTGGAATGTTTAACGTCCCAGGGCGGAATCCCTTTTCATGTGAGGTTCCAGGGAAAAATGGCTCCCATTTTATCCGCGGATCGACGTATACTGCGCCAATCCCTTTTGGTCCATAGATTTTATGACCAGAAAAAGAGAAGCTGCTAACATACGGTACGACGGATTGAATCTTTACTTTTCCAAAGGACTGTACAAAATCGCTGTGAAGATGAATCTGATTCTCCTGACAAATCTTAGCTATTTCTTCAATTGGCTGGATTGTCCCAATCTCTGAATTCACATGCTGAAGGATCATTAACACGGTATCTGGTTGGATTGAACGTAACAATTGCTCTAGGTCAATTAAGCCCTTTTTATTAAACGGTAAAAGAGTGACTTCATATCCCGATTTCTTTAAACGGTTAAGTGTACCGTGGATAGAGGAATGCTCTGCTAGACCTGCTATGATATGTTTCCCTTTCTTTTTAGGAGAGGACAATAAAGCCTCAATCGCTAAAAAATTCCCTTCCGAACCACCACTCGTAAAGAAAAGACCGTTTTTGTCAATTCCAATCAGATTTGCTAGTTCTTCCCGACAGCTTTCAAGTAATGACTTCGAAAGACCTCCTATGTCATGAAGACTACTTGAATTGCCATAGAATTCTGTGGCAACTTTCACATACACCTCTGCTGCTTCAGGATCTAATGGTGTCGTAGCTGCAAAATCGAAATATTTCATGAGCTTTCTCCCGTCCTATTTATTTGGATAAAAGCGCGGACCGTTAACAAATGAAGCCCTTGTTAACTGGCATTCTATTTTTCTATTAAAGTACTTGTTTTTAGTTTAATTGTGTGTAAATATATATGTCAAGACACCTGTTGTGTCAGGAGGGTCAAAACATGACAAAAGATGATGTAATAATCATTGGTAGCGGAGTGGCAGCCCTACAGCTTGCTACTCAATTAAAGATGGAGCTAAATGTGAGGATAATCACAAAGGAAAAGATTAGAACTGCCAACTCTTATCTTGCACAAGGTGGGATTGCTGCTGCATTAGGTACGGGCGACCATCCAGCTAAGCATGTGATCGACACACTTGAAGCAGGAAGGTTTCACAATAATAAAGAGGCAGTACAGCAAGTCATTCATGCTGCACCAACCCTGATAAAAAACATGGCGCTACAAGGCGAGCTATTTGATAAGGATTCAAGCGGCGACCTTTTTCTTGGAATGGAAGGTGCACATAGTGAAAAGAGAATTGTTCATGGCGGCGGCGATGCTACTGGAAAAAATGTAATGGAGCATTTAATCAGTAGGCTTAACAACAATGTCATCATCGAAGAAAATGTCTTTGCCTATGAATTAATTCTTAATGCCGAAGGGAATCAATGTATAGGTGTGAAAGCCAAAACCCCAGAAGGATCTATTCAGCGGTATTTTGCCAGCCATATTATCATTGCTACAGGAGGTTGTGGACAATTATACAGCTATACATCCAACGCCAGCACGGTAAGTGGTGATGGTCTGGCGATGGCTTATTTGGCTGGTGCGGAAATGGTGGATATGGAGTTTATTCAATTTCATCCAACCCTTCTTTACCTTAACGATGAAACCAAGGGTTTAATTTCTGAAGCTGTCAGAGGAGAAGGGGCTATCCTTATTTCAGATGACGGAACCCCCATTATGGAGGGAGTTCATACACTAAGAGATCTCGGACCAAGACACGTAGTCTCACAAAGAATATACGAGGTTCGGAAACAAGGGAGACAAGTTTATTTAGATATTAGTCAAATAGCTGATTTTGAAAAAAGATTCCCTTCTATTACTGCAATTTGTGAGAAGAATGGTATCCGTATTAGCGATGGAAAAATCCCTGTAGCACCTGGAAGTCATTTTTTAATGGGTGGAATTAAGACGGATTTAATTGGGCGGTCATCCATTGCTGGACTCTATGCGATTGGTGAGGCATCCTGCACGGGGTTGCACGGGGCGAATCGTTTAGCAAGCAACTCCCTCTTAGAAGGTTTATTCCAAGGGGAGCAATTATCTAAATGGATAAATCAAGGCACAGAAGAGGTCCAACATGTTGAATGGAATCATACGTTTTCTTTTTCTAAAAAAGAATGTGTCCGATTACCAGATGTCCAACAACTGAAGGATTTAATGATGGAGCGGGTTGGGATTGTTAGAAATGAAGTGAATCTTAAAAGTCAATTAGCTTGGATCAACCAATTCAATGCTGATGAAGTCCATTTAGATGGCTGTTCTACTGAAGAAATAACCCAAGTTTTTATGCTGATCAATGCTAAGTTGATTACCGAAGCTGCACTAAAGCGAACGGAGAGTCGGGGCGGTCACTTTAGAAGTGATTTTCCAATGGAAGACGACGGGAATTGGCTAAGAAAATCGATTATTCATCATTATACAAATGGAGTGGGGAAAAACGATGAACACAATAAAACTGCGATCGCTACTTGAGAAGTTTTTTATAGAAGACATAGGGGAACAAGACATTACAACGGATTTAATTTTTGCAAATGATACAAAGGGAGAAATAGTGTTTCTTGCAAAAGAGGCTGGTGTTTTTTGTGGTGAGGAGATTATTAAAACTGGATTTCAACTGTTACATGCGGGGATTAAAACTCAAGTATTTGTAAAAGATGGTCAATCTTTCGAAATAGGACAAGAGCTTGCCCATGTATCAGGAAAGATTAGCGACCTTCTTAAAGGAGAACGAGTCATTCTCAACCTTGTTCAACGAATGAGCGGTATTGCAACCTTAACACGTAAGACGGTGGATACACTGGATAGTAGCCATACGAAAGTGTGTGACACAAGGAAAACGACTCCAGGGCTTCGAATGTTCGAAAAATATGCAGTCCGTTGTGGCGGCGGCTTCAACCACCGCTTCGGATTATACGATGGAGTAATGATTAAAGATAATCATATATCCTTTGCTGGCTCCATCACAAAGGCAGTCGACGCAGTCCGAGAAAAAGCCGGTCATATGGTAAAAGTGGAAGTAGAAGTGGAAACAGCAGATCAGGTGATGGAAGCGGTCAATGCCGGGGCAGATGTCATTATGTTTGATAACCGTACACCGGAAGAAATAAAGGAATTGATTAAACTCGTTCCTCCTTCCATTATCACGGAAGCCTCTGGTGGAATCCAATTAGCGAATATTGCCGACTACCGACAAACTGGTGTGGATTATATTTCACTGGGCTATTTAACTCATTCATATAAAGCACTCGACATTAGTGTTAAAGTGCGTTGGAACAAGGGAGATGAGTAAGGTGAACCTATTAGATGTTTTACAAAAGAATACGATGATTCCAGAAAAGTATAAGCAAATGTCTCGAGAAGAGCTAGAGAACCGAGTGATGGAAGTAAAAAAACAGCTTGGGCCACGTTTATTTATCCCAGGGCATCATTATCAAAAGGATGAAGTGGTCCAGTTTGCGGATGCGACGGGAGATTCCTTACAGCTTGCGCAATTATCCGCCCAAAATGTTGATGCAGAATATATAGTTTTCTGTGGTGTACATTTTATGGCAGAAACGGCGGATATTTTAACAACTGAACAGCAAAAGGTCATTTTACCCGATATGCGCGCGGGATGTTCTATGGCTGATATGGCAGATATTCAGCAAACAGAACGAGCATGGGAGCGATTGCAAGAGCTTTTTGGAGAAACCATCCTTCCTTTAACCTATGTGAATTCAACGGCTGCCATTAAAGGGTTTGTGGGAGCGAATGGCGGGGCAACTGTTACCTCTTCCAATGCTGAAACGATGGTGAAATGGGCATTCGAGAGAAAGGAACGAATTCTTTTCTTACCTGATCAGCATTTAGGCAGAAACACAGCAGCTGATTTGGGGATAGGATTAGATGAAATGGCCATTTGGAACCCTATCACCAATGAGTTAGAATTCGATGGAGATCTATCAGGAATAAAGGTTATTTTATGGAAAGGGCATTGCTCGGTCCACGAAAACTTTACGGTACAAAATGTGATTGATACCCGCTATCAATATCCAAAAATGACGATCATTGTTCATCCAGAGTGCCGCCGCGAGGTAGTGGAGCTTGCGGATATGGCCGGGTCTACCAGCTATATTATCAATGCGATTGAAAAAGCTGCGCCTGGATCCTCTTGGGCGATAGGCACAGAAATGAATTTAGTGAATCGGTTAATAAAAAATCATCCGGATAAAAAAATTATCTCGTTAAATCCACATATGTGTCCATGCCTAACCATGAACAGAATTGACTTGCCACATCTTGTGTGGAGCCTAGACACATTAGAAGAAACAAAAAATGTTATAAAAGTAAGCCCAGAAATCGCCCAAAACGCAAAACTAGCACTAGAAAGAATGCTGCAAAATTCATAAGTAATGAAGAAAAGGTGCCATTTAACGATAGGCATCTTTTTTTTTCATTTGTTAATGCCCTTATTTTGAATTGGAACACACCTGTTGATTGGAGCGGAAGGCGCGAAGTCTCTGTGGGAGTATGGTTCAGGGGAGACCCCGCAGGCGAGTTTCTCTGAGGAGGCTCGCCGAAACACCCACGAACCGCTCGTGCCTGGAGCGGAATCAACAGACAGCTTATGTGCCTTATACTTGTACTAAAAAACAAGGTGTCTGTCCTTTCTTTCTGCCTTATTCATATTTTTTGGAAAAACAGCATAAGTTTTTCTGAAGAATGTTAGCACTTTGCCCATTTTCACATACACTATATGGACTTATGCATAGGAGGGAAATCAGAGTGAAGATCCATATCGTACAGAAAGGGGATACTCTTTGGAAAATCGCCAAGAAGTACGGCGTGAATTTTGAAGAGCTGAAAAAATTAAATTCGCAGCTCAGCAACCCTGATATGATTATGCCCGGTATGAAAATCAAAGTCCCTACAACAGGAGGAAGTATAAAGAAAGAATCTCCAATGGGAACAAAACCGGAAACAACAATCAATTTAGGTGTAAAGAAAGAAATGCCGTTCACCAAAGAGAAGCCAGTGCCAAAGCCAATAGTTGAGGCACCGATTGTAAAAGAAGCACCCAAAAAAGAAATGCCGATTGTCAAAGAAAAACCAATCGTGAAAGAAGCACCAAAAGTACCTTATACTCCTAAAATGCCTCTACAAATTGTCCCAGAAATCGATATAAATAATTATTATATGATGAACATGCAAAATATGACGGTACAGCAGCCTCAGTTGCCGCCAAAACCAGCTAATATCCTTCCAGAGGTAAAAGAAGTTCCGAAAAAAGAAATTCCAGTAAAAGAGACACCAGTAGTTCCAAAGACACCTGTGGTTCCAACACCGCCGCCAGTTGAAGCTCCAGTAGCTGAAATGCCGGTTCAAGAACAATGTGTGCCAATGACTCCAATAATGCCAGGTCCTGGCTTTTGCCCACCATTTGGTGGCTATCCGATGATGCCAATGCCAATGCCATATCCACAAATGCAGGGGATGGCAATGCCAGCAGGCAATCCAGGAGTAGCTCCGATGGCGACTGCACCTATGACAGGACACTATTTCCATGGTGATGAATCATCTTCCTTTATGCCGCAAGTACCTGTAATGAACCCAGGTGGAATGATGGGGGCGCCAAACCCTGGATTCCAGCAGCCAATGCAAAATCCTTACATGGATCAAGCGGGAATGGGTCAAATGCCAATGGGCTACGGCCAGATGCCAGCCGGATATGGAGAAATGCCAGCGGGAATGGGTCAAATGCCAATGGGCTACGGCCAAATGCCAGCCGGATATGGAGAAATGCCAGCGGGAATGGGTCAAATGCCAATGGGCTACGGCCAAATGCCAGCCGGATATGGAGAAATGCCAGCGGGAATGGGTCAAATGCCAATGGGCTACGGCCAAATGCCAGTCGGATATGGAGAAATGCCGGCAGGAATGGGTCAAACGCCAATGGGTTACGGCCAGATGCCAGCCGGATATGGAGAAATGCCGGCAGGAATGGGTCAAATGCCGATGGGAGCACAGCCGGGTATGCCAACTCAAACACAAGCAGCTCCAGTTATGCCAGGAACTGCATATGGCAATCCAGGCAGGGTGAATCCTAACGTGATGGGTGGTCAAATGTCATATGGATATCCGCAAATGGGCGGTATGAATCCATATTTTGTAACAGAATTTGACTCGCCGGATGATAGTCCTTCTGGTGTTCAAATGCCATACATGCACAACCCATATCCAGTACAAAGTTTACCAGTAGGTGCAGGTGGTGATTGTGGTTGTGGAGGACCACAGCCAACTCCTTATATGGGTGGCATGCCAGCTGCAGAAGCAGCGCCAGCAGCTATGCCAACAAGCTTTATTCCACCAACCCCACCGATCTATAGTGCACCATACACAGGTCCAATGAATATGGCTCAGCCTCCATATATGAACCCATATGGAATGGGACCTGCAGGAAGTAATCCTTACGGTATGCCAGGGTACCGTGATGAAAGTAATTAATATGTCAGCAAACAAAAAAGGAGACGATGATTATCTAAATCGTCTCTTCTCTTATTTTCAGTTACAGTTTTTCGAAAAAATCATCCAATTTGTTCCCCTTCGAAAATCCGTTTTTTTTCTCAAGACGGGGGAAAATACTTATATTATTAAGGGCTATTCGACTAATAGCCGACTAAGATTACAAGAGGTATTTACTGATACACTGAAAAAAGAAGGATTCACGAAAACCTATGCCTATCTCACTCCTCTAGTAAAAGAACAATTGTTTTTTGAAGGGACATATTTTGGGTGTATCCAATATATTCCACCTCATAAAACGGCCTTTACTTTTCATACGGAGAGGAATCGCCAAGAAGGCTTAGACCTCCTTGAACAATTTCATCTAACCACTCGTTTGTTTGAGGGGCGCTATCGTACATTATTATCAAAGGGACATCTATTAGAAAAATGGGTAGAACGGTTAAATCAATTTTCCTCTAATCTTCCTTACATGAAGCATTTTATAAAAGAGCAGGTTCTTTTGGATATGGTGTCATGGGCAAAATGGGCACTAGCTGGAATGGAGCAAAGGTACCATCAATTCTATAAGGAGCCCATTGTCATTCTCCATGGCGATGTTGCCCACCATAATTTTCTTCGTAATTTTCAAGGACAACTACACTTAATTGATTTTGATTTAATTTCAATTGGACCGCCAGCATTTGACTATTTACAATATGCCAATCGAATCCTTCCATTTATGGATTGGTCTCTTGAAAAGTTGGAAAAAATGAACCAAATGAAAAAATATTTACATGAAGAGGCATTTTTATATGCATTAGCCTATCCGGCTGACATTTTTCGGGAATGGAATCGATTAATCAGAGAAAAATCATACACTGATTCTGCAAAAATCAAGCAAGTAGTGGATTTATCGACCAAACAGTTTTATGCAAGAAAAAGATTTGTTGACCAGTTACAGGAAATTGTAAAATGAATTTGCCAGAATGAAAACCCCTTTAAAATAACAACCTATAAAAGAGTAGGACTCTTAGCAGTCTTCCTCAGGATGTTATTTAAGGGGGTTTTTCGCTTGAACAAGAAACAGTGGATTATTCCTCTTTCAGCCATGTTGTCGATTGGGCTGGCAGGATGTACTAATGATAGTAATCGAGCGGGAGTTAGTAGGAATAATAGCTCCGCACAGCCGATGGGCTACTACTCCAATGAGAATCACCCTTCACAAGATAATCTATTCGGTGATAATGACGGTGGGGTAACAGAAATCATGGATCATACCATCGGAAACGAGGACCAGCTTACCACAGACCATAATAGAAAAATCCTTCAGAATCGGGATGAAAATGGTAATCCAATAAATCCGACCAAGCCTTTAGCTAAAAAGGATCGGAATTTTTTCCAACGTGATAACCGTTTTAGCACCAGTGATATGAACTATCACGGACATTTAAGTAAAAACACCGGTAACACTGGGGTAGCTACCAACCCGGACTTTCAAGATAGTGTTACGGCAAAAATCAGAAGGAAAGTAGCATCTGTCGATAATGTACAGGATGTACGTTCGGTTGCCTATGGGAATACAGTTATTGTTTCAGTCAAATTAGTGAATGACAAAAAGAAAGCTGAAACAAAAAGAGCGATTAAGAATGCCGTTCAACCCTATACAAAGGGAAGAGACGTTACGGTGATAACGGACGAAGGTACCATGGGACGCGACCGTAACAAGCATAATGACAGTCAACCACATAAATGGGGACAATAAAGAAAGGAGCAAAGCTTTTTGGGCTTTGCTCTTTTCTTGATGTTAAAAAATTGTCACAGATAAAGTCCTTGATAATGTAGTATTTTATGTTCCAATCTAAAGGAAAGAAGCCCTAATGCCCATGGAAAGTGAAAGAAAGCGCGACCGGTAAATAGGGAGGGTTTCTAATGCTCGTGGCAAGGTTCCCTTAAGGACTTTTGTACACTTAAGTGCGAATAGAACTCTGTCTACGCTTCGCAAATTTGACCAGTCTTCTTGATCAGGAACGCCCAGGGCTCTGCTCTTTTCTTACGAAAAATACTCTAGGGATAAAAAGCCAATTTAAGGCTAAACTAGGAATGTAAATATTGTTCAATTTTTAACAAATAGAGGTGAGGAGCATGAGGTTCACTTGGATAGCAATGTACCGGTTCGGAATAGCCGTTTTTGCTGTTACTTTCTTCATGTATAGTGGCTGGGCTCCAGGAATCACAGGCTCCGCTGCACTACAGGAACCAGTAGAAAGACAGCAGAAGAAAGAACCGCTGCACTTTACCGTCATTCTAGAAAATGTCTATGTAGATGGCGAAATCAGCCAGGAGGTCATTCACGAGACTTGTTGGTCCATGGAGAACTTTTGGGCAAAATACGACCAGTGGCAGATGGTGGATATGGATGACACCACGTTTGTGTTTAGAAGGCAGGTAGACGATATCTCCCCACTGCTAAAAGCAAATGGCTTCTTTGGAATTACGGAAGACGGGGTGCTGACCATATTTAATGGCAGACCAGACCATTTCAAAATCATTCAATCTTTTTTTCAAATAGATATCAAAAAACTAGAAAGTAAAACACAAGAAGAATTACTGCAAGGGATACCAATCAAATCAAAGGACCATTACGTCGAAGTGCTAGAAACGTTTAAGCCTTATTCGCTAAAAAAATAATAATCTACTTTCAATCAGACTGAGTTGCATCAGCCTGATTTTTTCTTTCTCACAGCTATTTTCTTCAATTCCTTTTCATTCTTATGTTAAAATGAAAGACAGTGCGTATTTAGAAGCTACAGGAACTAGAGGAGAGAATCGTATTGTTTGAATTTATAAAAGGGACCGTTGAATTCGTTAGTCCAGAATATATTGTGGTTGAGAACAACGGAATTGGCTATCAAATATCCACACCGAATCCGTTTATTTATTCTGGTAAAATGGAAACAATGGTAACAGTCTATACGTATCATTATGTGCGTGAAGATATCATGGCCCTTTACGGGTTTGAATCGAGAGAAGAAAAAAGGCTGTTTACAAAGCTGTTAAATGTATCTGGGATTGGACCAAAGGGAGCACTTGCCATTCTTGCGTCTGGTGAAGTACAGCAGGTGGTTACAGCAATTGAAAATGAAGACGAAGGTTTCCTTGTTAAATTTCCAGGGGTAGGGAAAAAGACAGCTCGACAAATGATTCTTGATTTAAAAGGAAAATTACAAGACATTGTCCCTGATTTCTTCCCTAACTTATTTAATGCAGATCAACTTTCTTTACATACTCAAGAAACCAATTCTGCTTTTGAAGAAGCAGTTCTTGCTTTAAAGGCTCTCGGATATTCAGAAAAGGAAATCAAAAAGATTTCACCTGAATTAAGAAAAGAACAGCTGTCAACAGACCAATACATTAAAAATGCACTTAAGCGGCTTTTAAAATAGGTGGTGAGGATGGATGGATGAGCGGATTATTTCGAGTGAAGTAAACGAGAGTGAAATAAGTCTTGAACAAAGTCTGAGACCGCAAACTTTGAAGCAATATATCGGACAGACTCAAGTAAAGGAAAACTTAGAAATTTTTATAAAGGCTGCAAAGCTTCGGAATGAAACGTTAGACCATGTACTACTTTATGGTCCTCCTGGTTTAGGAAAGACGACCCTAGCGGTCATTATTGCCAATGAAATGGGTGTGAACATCCGAACCACTGCTGGTCCAGCTATTGAGAGGCCCGGGGACTTAGCTGCGATTCTTACTGCGCTTGAGCCAGGCGATGTATTATTTATTGATGAAATCCATAGGCTGCCTCGGACAATTGAAGAGGTTTTGTATCCGGCAATGGAAGATTTCTGTCTGGATATTGTGATTGGTAAAGGTCCTAGTGCGCGCTCCGTTCGGCTTGACCTTCCTCCGTTTACCTTAGTGGGAGCGACAACGAGAGCTGGTTCATTATCTGCTCCTTTACGCGATCGATTTGGAGTTTTAAGCAGGCTCGAGTATTATAAAGAAGAACAGCTAAAAGATATTGTTTTACGAACAGCGGAGTTGTTTGAAACAGAGATTGACGGGCCTTCAGCAACAGAAATTGCTAGAAGGTCAAGGGGCACCCCGAGAATTGCAAACCGCCTACTTAGAAGGGTGCGGGATTTTGCACAAGTTAAGGGGAATGGTACAATAAACCTGCTGCTTGCAAGAGAAGCGTTAGAATTACTGCAGGTAGACCGTCTTGGTCTAGATCATATTGATCACAAGTTATTAAAAGGTATTATCGAAAGGTTTCGTGGTGGTCCAGTCGGTCTTGATACAATTGCTGCTTCGATTGGTGAAGAAGCAGAGACGATTGAAGATGTGTATGAACCTTATCTCCTGCAAATCGGTTTTTTACAAAGAACACCTAGAGGCAGGGTAGTAACAGCAGCTGTCTATCAGCATTTCGGGATGGAACAGCCTGCACAACAATAAGTAACACATTTTAATACAGATTAGGGATGTCATAATATGAAAGTAGATTTATTTGATTTTCACTTACCTGAGGAATTAATCGCTCAAGTTCCACTGAAAAATCGGACCGATAGCCGATTAATGGTCTTAAATAAGCAAACAGGTGAGATTAAACACGAAGTATTTAAAAATATTACCGAGTATTTGCGTGAAGGGGATTGCCTTGTCTTAAATGACACAAGGGTATTGCCTGCACGCCTTTTTGGTGTTAAAACAGATACTGGCGCCAAAATTGAAGTCCTGCTTTTAAAACAGTTGGAAGGTGACCAGTGGGAAACACTTATTAAACCGGCAAAGCGAGTGAAGGAAGGGACTGTCCTTGACTTTGGCGATGGTCTTTTAACTGCAGTTTGTACGGGCACCTCTGAACACGGCGGAAGAGTATTGGAATTCAAGTATGATGGGATTTTTTACGAGGTTCTTGATCAATTAGGTGAAATGCCACTGCCGCCATACATAAAAGAACAGTTGGATGATCGGGAAAGATACCAAACGGTCTTTGCACGTGAGCCTGGATCGGCTGCAGCTCCAACTGCGGGTCTTCATTTCACAGAAAGCTTATTGGAAGAAATTAAAGCAAAAGGCGTTCACATCGCGTTTATCACACTTCATGTGGGTCTTGGCACCTTCCGTCCTGTCAATGTGGACGATGTGTTGGAGCATGATATGCATTCTGAGTTTTACATGATGACAGATGGAACAGCCCGATTACTAAATGAAGTTAGAAACAACGGGGGACGAATTGTCTCGGTCGGAACGACCTCAACAAGGACATTGGAGACTATTGCATCTGCAAATGATGGAAAATTTGTTGAAGGCAGCGGCTGGACGAATATTTTTATATACCCTGGCTATACCTTTAAGGCAATCGATGGAATGATTACAAATTTCCATCTGCCTAAATCAACCTTGATTATGCTTGTCAGTGCATTAGCTGGAAGAGAGAACATCTTGCATGCCTATGAGACGGCTGTTCAAGAACGTTATCGTTTCTTCAGTTTTGGAGATGCGATGTTACTCATCTAAGCTTATGCACACGGAAGGAGATAGAAATTTGACTGCCATTCGCTACGAATTAATTAAAACATGTAAACAAACGGGAGCGCGCCTTGGTAGGGTGCACACCCCGCATGGATCGTTTGACACACCTGCATTTATGCCGGTAGGAACACTTGCAACGGTAAAAACTATGTCACCTGAAGACTTGAAGGAAATGGGTGCCGGTATTATTTTAAGTAATACCTATCACCTTTGGCTAAGACCTGGCCACGAAATCATTAAGGAGGCTGGCGGCCTTCATAAATTTATGAACTGGGACCGTGCCATCTTAACCGATTCTGGTGGTTTTCAGGTTTTCAGTTTAAGTGAGTTCCGTAAGATCGAAGAAGAAGGGGTTCATTTTAGGAACCATATGAGCGGGGAAAAGTTATTCCTTTCCCCTGAAAAAGCCATGGAGATTCAAAATGCCCTAGGCTCAGATATTATGATGGCATTTGATGAATGCCCACCATATCCTGCAAGCTTTGAGTATATGAAAAAATCAGTGGAACGCACGTCACGATGGGCTGAGCGTTGTTTAACTGCTCACCAACGTCCGCAAGACCAAGGACTTTTTGGGATTGTTCAAGGAGGAGAATACGAGGAACTTCGGAAACAAAGCGCAAAGGACCTTGTCTCTCTGGATTTCCCAGGTTATGCTGTTGGTGGACTATCGGTTGGAGAACCAAAAGATGTGATGAATCGCGTTCTCGAGTTCACAACACCACTTTTACCGAACAATAAACCAAGATATTTAATGGGTGTAGGTTCACCGGATTCATTAATTGATGGAGCGATCCGCGGAATTGATATGTTTGACTGCGTATTGCCAACCCGAATCGCTAGAAACGGGACTTTAATGACAAGTACGGGTAGACTAGTAGTCAAAAATGCACAATTTGCGAGAGATTTTGGTCCGCTGGATGAAAATTGCGATTGCTACACTTGCCGAAATTATAGCAGAGCCTATATTCGTCACTTAATTAAATGTGATGAAACATTCGGAATTCGTTTAACGTCTTACCATAATCTATATTTTCTGTTAAGATTAATGGAGAAGGTCAGACAAGCCATCATGGAAGACCGGCTTGGTGATTTCCGCGAAGAGTTTTTTGAACGTTATGGTTTTAATAAACCAAACGCGAAAAATTTCTAATAGAAATTTTTGAAAGGAGGGAAACAAAAATGCAAGGAATTAGTACAATCATTCCATTAATTTTAATGTTTGTGTTATTTTATTTCCTATTAATCCGCCCACAGCAAAAGCGCCAAAAAGCGGTTGCGAACATGCAAAACGAATTGAAAAAAGGGGATAAAATCGTTACAATCGGTGGATTACACGGTTTTATTGACTCAATTGATGATAATAAGGTAGTCATTAAGTGTGGAGATGGCAGCCGTCTTACATACGATCGTTCTGCTATTCGTGAAGTCACTGAAGCTGGTGAAGGCGTAAGTTTAACGAAATAATTGCACAAAAAAGGAAGCCGTCTTCAAAATGGCTTCCTTTTTCATTATAATTATGCCGATCTTGTATTGCTTGTTGAAATATTTACTCCTAGGATACCGCCCATCATAGCAATCAGTGTGTAGCAAGTGTGATAGATTACCTGCTCAGCAGAAAAGAGGCGATCGTAACCTAAGTATTGAAATAAGAAAACGACAATAGAGTAAATTAGACCTGTTATTCCCCCAATTAGCCAGCCCTTTTCTTTTCTCTTTCCACCTGAAAGAAATCCTCCTCCAAAAAGCCCAATAAATGATAAGGCTGTTATTACATATTGAAGTGAGTCTTCCCTAGCTGATGTAAACCTTAGAATAAAGGCAAAAATTAGACTGGAAATGACGGCAAAGGCAAAGATAAAAATTAATCCGTACAAAATGGATGTACCAAAGCTTTTTGATTCGATTTTAGCTCTCCTCCTTCAGTTACCCAGGCCTTTACCCTCATTTCTTGAAAGTCTTAGGCCTTAGATACAGTTTTTTTCCTAGTACAAGCGTATTCGGGAACGGAGAAAAGTAGAATAAAAATTTTTTTGTTTTCCTATTTTTAAATGTATTGGAAAATAATTCTCCTTATTTTTTTCCTAAAACTGCAAACAATGAATACGACTGAAAAAGGGGAGAACATAAAGTGGAAGTTTATTTCAATATCATCTTACGGACCTTATTCTTGTATTTAATGATTATTGTTATCTTTAGATTAATGGGAAAAAGAGAGATTGGTGAGTTGAGTATCCTGGATCTAGTAGTTTTTATTATGATCGGTGAAATGGCCGTTATCGCTATTGAGAATACAAAGGATCCACTGATACATTCGATTATACCAATGGTATTACTAATGATTATTCAAATCACCCTTGCCTTTATCTCACTGAAAAGTAAAAAGTTTCGGGATCTTGTCGATGGTGATCCGAGCATAATTATCAACCGCGGAAAAATTGATGAAAAAGCCATGCGAAGGCAAAGATACAATTTTGACGACTTAATGACCCAGTTAAGGGAGAAGGACATTCGCAGTATCGCAGATGTAGAATTTGCCATACTAGAATCATCGGGCAGTTTATCGGTAATTGAGAAAATAAAAAGTAACAAAAAAAATCAAAAAAAGCAGGGAGATATAACCATTCCGTTAATTTTAGATGGGGCGATAGAAGAGGAGAACTTGAAAAGAATTAACAAAACCAATCTTTGGCTGCGCCAGGAGTTGAAAAAAAAGGGATATCGTGATGTGAAAAAAATTTCCTTTTGCAGCTATGAGAATGGCGAATTTTATATTGACTTGCAGGATGAGTAAACAAAAGAAGACATGCTCAGAGGAGCGTGTCTTCTTTTGTTTAATGATAAGAAAGTCTAAAATTCTACATTGAGAATTGTCGAGCTCCAGCGCCTAGCCCCTCGGGTCAAATAACCTTCGGCAAGTAAAGTCAAAGAGCGACTTTTCTTGCCGAAGAACATTTGCCTGTCGGGGCTGACCAAGGCGCTTGCGCTTTTCTTATACAGTGATAAATTTGCCAATCCAAGGGATTCGCTTCAGCTCATCCTTTTTAATTAAGCCAAGGATTAAAAGCAGGAAAGAATAAGCTATAGTCATGGATAGGGCAGACGTACCAACACGTAACACTAAATGTTCATTTGTAAATAGATTTTCGAAAAGCCAGTACCCACAACATGCAGAGGCACCCATTGCCAAGAAGCCTTTTACATAATCCAGGATGTAAAATGAAAAGGAGACCCGCTTTAAAACGGTTGCAAAATGAAGGCCGGTAACAAGTACGAAGCCAACAATAATTCCTAGGGCCGCTCCAGTAATTCCAAATGCAGGTTGGGAGGCGAGTAGAAAAATCACTGCTGTTTTAACAACTGCACCAATGAGACTGTTGATCATAGCTGCCCGAGCGAGGTTTAGTGCTTGCAGTACAGCTTGTAGTGGTCCTTGATAGTAAAAAAACAAGAAGAACGGCGCCATGAGTCGGATGAAATAGGCTCCCTTGGTAGAACCATACATAAGCTGCATAAGCGGATCAGCAAGGACATAAAGGACAATCACGGCAAGCCCTCCTGTTAAGAAGACAAATCTTAATGCCTGTTGGAGCCGATACTCAATTAATTTGAAGTTATTTTGAGAGTTAGCCTCGCTGATTGCCGGAACGAGTGATGTTGCCAGGGAAAAAGTAACGAAAGAAGGCAGCATTAATAGTGGCATAGCGTATCCTGTCAATGCTCCATATTGTTTCGTTGCATTCACAGCAATGACACCGGCCAGAGCTAAACTATGCGCAACCACGATGGGCTCAAAAAACCAGGCAATCGAACCAATCATACGGCTACCCATTGTTGGAATTGCAATCTCCATTAACTCCTTAAATGTTCTTTTTCCCTTGTGAACAAATTGAAAAAAGTTCTTCCTTAGCTTAAACCGTTTCTTTAATTTGAACATGGTTAAAAGGTAGAGGAGTGACAGTAACTCACCTAATACAGAAGCTCCCATCGCTGCTGCTGCCGCATATTCGACTCCATAGGGCATGAATGTTTTTGTTGCAGTAGCAATAATGGTAATTCTTACAAATTGTTCTAGTATTTGAGAGATGGCTGACGGACGCATGTTTTGCCGCCCTTGAAAATATCCTCTCAACACGGAAGAAATAGCGATAATTGGTAGTGCGGGAGCAATTGCCATCAAAGGATAATATGTTCTTGGATCAGTAAAAAGTGTGGTTGATAGTAATGGCGCAAGTAAAAGTAAAGCTGGGGTGATAATGATGGATAATCCAATTGTTATCGCCAGTGAGACTACTAGAATCTTTTTGATTTCTCCATAATCTTTCCTAGCCTCTGCCTCTGCTATATTTTTAGAAATAGCGACTGGAAGGCCAAGCTGTGTAATCGTAACCACAAGAATAAATGTGGGGTATGCCATCATATATAAGCCGACGCCTTCCTCACCGATACTCCGGGCTAGAACAATTCGATAAACAAAACCAAGTACCCTTGTAATTAATCCTGCAATTAATAGGATAAACGTCCCTTTTAAAAACTTTGACATCGTGATTCCCACCTTCTCAAAAAAGAAGAATTCATATACAATTAACTATATGCCTAGAGGTGGACAAAGCATGACAAGTTGTATGAGCTTTTTGTTTGAAGTCAATTAATTAAGGGATTTTGCCAAGGGGGCAGTTTGAATGGATAATAGCCACGTATACAACCAATTTCGTACCCAAGTAAAGCCAGCATTAGCAAGTAAACTATCGGAATTTCACTTGCTTGGTTACGATTCTGTCTCAGAGAACGAACTTTGGGAATTCTTATGTAAGAACAAAGTGGAAAAAAATAAAAGAAGAAATGAAGTTGTACGAGGTTATCCAAGAAATTTTCACTGTAAGAGTAAGCGATTATATGAGTTATGCAACCATTGAGGCATATAAAACAGCTGAGTTTTCCTTTGATAATGAAGATGAATTGAAAGAGTTATTAAAATAATCTCACGTTTTTCAAATTGACAGCTTTTCTTACTTATTCCATAATGGTAGCAGTGACTTTTTTATTATTTTTCTATAGAGCTTGGAAGGGTTTTATGTAACAGTGCGAACGCACATGCACTAAGGAGGAACAATACATAATGGTAAAACGTAGTAGAATTATTGCTTTCTTTCTTGTGGTCCTCATTATTGGGAGCACAATGGGGGCAACAGCGAAGAACATCCTAAACAACATTAAGCTTGGACTAGACCTTCAAGGGGGCTTTGAAGTTTTATACGAAGTTAAGCCAGCCAAAAAAGGTCAAAAAATTGATAAGGAAGTTTTAGCAAGTACAGCTGAAGCACTGGATAAGCGGATCAATGTTCTGGGTGTAAGTGAACCGAGTATCCAAATTGAAGGAAAGGACCGGATTCGTGTCCAGTTAGCTGGAGTTAAAGACCAAAACAAAGCCCGTGAAATCCTTTCTACGCAAGCGAACTTAACCTTCCGTGATGCGAATGACCGTCTAATGATGGATGGCTCGGACCTGAAACAGGGTGGAGCGAAACAAACGTTTGACGAAAACGGAGCACCAAGCGTTTCCTTATCATTAAAGAGCGCAGATAAGTTCCGTAAAGTATCAGAAGAAATTATGAATATGGCTCCAAATAATGTCCTAGTTATTTGGCTTGATTTTCAAGAAGGAAAAGATTCCTTTAAAAAAGAAGTAGCAAAACCAAATCCAAAATATTTGTCAGCCCCAACTGTAAGGCAAATATTTAACCAAGATTCAGTTTCCATTGTCGGAAGTTTCACAGCTGATGAAGCTAAAACATTGGCTTCACTATTAAATGCAGGTTCATTACCAGTGAAGCTGAAAGAAGTGTATTCTACTTCAGTTGGTGCTAAATTTGGGGAGCAGGCATTAAATGATACAATTTTAGCAGGAATCATTGGTATTGCAGTCATTTACCTATTTATGATTTTCTACTATCGTTTCCCTGGATTCATCGCAACTGTTACATTATCGATTTATATTTATTTAGTTTTATTAATCTTTGATTGGATGAATGGGGTATTAACACTGCCAGGGATCGCCGCGATCATTCTCGGGGTCGGTATGGCCGTCGATGCTAACATCATTACCTACGAACGGATCAAGGAAGAGCTAAAGGTTGGTAAATCCATTAAATCAGCTTTCCAAGCTGGTGAAAAAAATGCGTTTACATCCATTCTAGACTCCAACTTGACAACGATTCTTACTGCTGGTGTGCTTTTCTTTTATGGTACGAGCTCTGTAAAAGGATTTGCTACAATGTTAATTGTCAGTATCCTAATGAGTTTCTTAACCGCAGTATATGGGTCACGTTTATTGCTTGGCCTTTGGGTCCACAGCGGAATTTTTAATAAGAAACCAAGCTGGTTTGGTGTTAAACCATCAAATATTAAAAACATTGCTGAAAACTTTGATACGTTAGACCTTCCTACTCGATTTGATAAAATCGATTTTGTTAAAAACCGTAAGAAGTTTTTCATCTTATCAGGCGTTCTTATTGCCGCAGGTATCATTATATTATTTGCTTTCCGTTTGAATCTGTCCATTGACTTTTCAAGTGGAACACGCGTAGAAGTACTTTCGGACAAGCCGTTAACTGTAGAAAAAGTACAAGGTGCTTTTGAAAAGCATAATTTGAATCCTGATGATATCGTCATTTCTGGCGACAAAAAGGAAATTGGTGCAGCTAGGATGATTGGTGTCTTATCAAAAGACGAAATTGCAAAGCTGAAATCAGATTTTAAAAAGGAATTTGGTTCTGAGCCGAATGTTAGTACAGTTTCTCCGACTGTAGGTAAGGAACTAGCGAAGAATGCATTTATCGCATTACTGATTGCATCTTTAGGGATTATCCTTTATGTAAGTATTCGTTTTGAATTGGCGATGGCGATTGCTGCGATTGCCTCGTTACTGCATGATGCGTTCTTTATGGTTGCCTTCTTCAGTATTACGAGACTAGAAGTGGATTTAACGTTTATCGCCGCTGTTCTAACGATTGTGGGTTACTCCATCAATGATACAATCGTTACCTTTGACCGGATGCGTGAAAACATGCATAAGAAAAAGCGTCTTAAGACGTTTGAAGATATTGCAGACGTAGTCAATGTAAGTATCCGTCAAACGTTAACCCGCTCTGTCAACACAGTAATGACTGTTTTAATTACAGTAGTGGCCATGATGATTTTTGGTGGAGAGTCCATCCGTAACTTCAATATTGCCCTGTTTGTAGGATTAATTGTTGGTGTTTATTCCTCTATCTTTGTTGCAGCCTCTCTATGGGTTGTGTTTAAAGCAAGGGAATTGAATAAAAAAGGCGTCATTAAAACCGTGAAAGAAAAGAGAAAATACTCTGATCAACCACAAGTTTAATTGTTAAAAAAAACCGCAGACTATCTGCGGTTTTTTCTTTTGATTGAAACCATTTTATTACTCCTGTATAATAGTAAAGTCTGAGGGGTGAACACACGAATGTTAAAGTCGAAGACAAGATGGATTGTTCGAAAATCTGAAAACCATCTAGTTAAACAACTGGAAAATGAACTGAAAATAACACCTCTAGTTGCGTCACTGCTTGTCAATCGTGGCTTAGATACCGTAGAATCTGCACGGTATTTTTTATTTGGAAAGGAAGAATTTCATGACCCTTTCCTCTTAAAAGGAATGGATCTTGCGGTTAGCCGAATTCGTGATGCAATTGAAAACCAAGAACCTATTCTAATTTTCGGCGATTATGACGCGGATGGAGTAAGCAGTACCTCCGTGTTGATGATGACATTGCGTGACCTGGGTGCTAATGTACAATTTTACATCCCAAATCGTTTTACCGAGGGATATGGACCTAATGAACGAGCATTCCGTCATGCTGCGGAATCTGGAATTAGCTTAATTATTACAGTAGATACCGGAATATCAGCTGTTCATGAAGCAGCTATAGCGAAAGAGCTTGGTGTTGACCTTATTATTACGGACCACCATGAACCTGGTCCGGTGTTACCAGAAGCACTTGCCATCATTCATCCAAAGCTTCCTGACAGCATCTATCCGTTCCGAGAACTGGCAGGTGTTGGCGTTGCTTTTAAGCTTGCCCATGCGCTATACGGAGAAGTTCCAGAGCATTTATTTGAAATTGCCGTAATTGGGACGATTGCCGATTTAGTGTCTTTAACAGGTGAAAACCGGCTGATTGCAAAAAAAGGCTTGGAGAAGCTAAAGGTGACTCAAAATGTCGGACTAAGAGCGATCTTTAAACTAGCCGGAGTCGACCTTTCTTCCATTAACGAAGAGACGATCGGTTTTACACTAGCTCCAAGGATAAATGCAGTTGGAAGACTAGAAGATGCCGATATGGCTGTTCAGCTGATTTTAACGGACGACCCAGAGGAAGCAGAACATCTTGCAGAAGAAATGGATGGTTTGAATAAGACCAGGCAGTCTATTGTAAATGAAATCACTGCTGAAGCAATTGAAGAGGTTGAAACAAAGTATCCTATTGATAGCAATAAAGTATTAGTCATCGGTAAAGAAGGCTGGAATGCAGGTGTCGTTGGAATCGTCGCATCCAGGCTGGTTGATAGGTATTACCGTCCTACTATTATCTTGAGTTTTGACTCGGAAAAGGGTATTGCAAAGGGTTCTGCCCGAAGCATTGAGGGTTTTGACTTATTTAAGAATTTATCGACATGCAGAGAAATTCTTCCGCACTTTGGTGGACACCCGATGGCTGCTGGGATGACGCTGGATCTAGAAAATGTGGATCAACTTCGAGGCAGGCTCAATAGCCTTGCAGAAGAGCAGCTAACCGAAGAGTACTTAATTCCCGTAACCTATTTAGACGAAGAAGTTCGTCTAGAGGATGTTCATCTTACTTCATTAGATGAAATGAATTTACTTTCTCCTTTTGGTATGGATAATCCTAAACCAAAAGTTCTAATAAATAATGTGGATATTGCCAATATGAGAAAAATTGGCAGTGAACAAAATCATTTAAAGGTTTTGGTTAATGAGAATGGTTCAAATTTAGATGGGATTGGCTTTGGTTTAGGAGCACTTATGGATCAAATCTCTCCTGCCTCAAAAATTTCATTAATAGGAGAATTATCTGTTAATGAATGGAACAATATACGTAGACCACAAATCTTTATCCATGATCTTGCAGTTGAATCATGGCAGTTATTTGACTATCGCGGGCAAAAACGGATGAACCATATCGCCCAAACGGTGCCTGCCGAAAACAGGAAGCTTGTTGTGTTTAATAAGGAGCATCTAGAGAAAATAAATAGTAGCAGCTTGACGGAAATCACCCTCATTGAAACGATAGAAGAAGCAAAAGACTTTGATTGCCATCAGGCAAACATTGTCCTAGTAGACTTCCCGCCATCAAAGGATATTCTATCAAATTTGGTAAAAGGGAAAATGCCGGCAAGAATCTATGCCTATTTTTATAAAGAATCGAGTGATTTTTTCAGCACTGTTCCGACGCGTGATCACTTTAAATGGTTTTATGGATACTTATTAAAGAAGGGCCCATTAGATTTAAACCGTCATGGAGATGTGATTGCCAAGCACCGCGGCTGGTCAGAGGAAACAATTATCTTTATGTCAAAGGTGTTTTCTGACTTGGATTTTGTTACAATAAACAATGGATTTATCACTTTGAATACTGAAGCGCAAAAGCGTGATTTAACTGACTCAAGAACTTATCAAGTCAAACAGAAGCAGTATGCTCTTGAAAAGGATTTATTGTTTTCATCCTTCCAGGAATTAAAAAACTGGTTCGACCAAGTGATTCAAGAGTCAGTTGAGACTGAGGAGGCAATTAAAGAATGGATTTAAGAGAATTTATTACAATTGTGCCTGATTGGCCGAAACCAGGAATTAAATTTAAGGATATCACTCCTTTAATGAATAATGGTGATGCATATAGATATGCAACAAACCAAATCGTTGAATATGCAAAAGAAAAACAAATCGACATTATTGTAGGACCAGAAGCACGTGGATTCATTATCGGCTGTCCTGTGGCTTATTCACTAGGAGTGGGTTTTGCTCCAGTTCGTAAAGAGGGTAAACTGCCTAGAGAAACGATTAAAGTAAACTACGGTCTTGAATACGGTTCAGACGTTTTAACGATTCATAAAGATGCGATTAAACCTGGTCAGCGTGTATTAATTACAGATGACCTATTAGCTACCGGTGGTACTATAGATGCAACGATCCAATTGGTGGAACAGCTTGGTGGGGTTGTAGCTGGTATCGCTTTCTTAGTTGAGTTAAGTTACCTGGATGGTCGTAAAAAACTTGACGGATATGATATCTTAACATTAATGCACTATTAAACAAAAGCCAGAGGGCACTCCGAAAACGAGTGCTCTCTTTATATAATTGCACGATTAAGGAACAGTGTTGATTATTATCTCCTGTTGATTGGAGCGGAAGACGCGAAGACTCCTGTGGAAGTATGGTTCAGGGGAGACCCCTGAGGCGCGTTTCTCCGAGGAGGCTCGCCGAAACACCCACGGAAAGCGAAGTGTCTGGAGCGGAAATTAACAGGTAATTTTAACAAAGACTATATAATAATGAGGCAATGAACTGATGGATTTTTTCGACATATTTCTTTAAATTTGTGGAAAAAGGTCATAATCTCTTTACATCTTCGTTATTTTTTCTGATAATAGAAACAATCATTCTAATTTAGTAACAATTTTATAAGAAGAACCATTGAATAAGAATAAACAAAATGAGATGAAAATAAAGGTGATTTCATGGCGAATGATCAAGTGTTAACAGCCGACCAAGTCATCGACAAGACCCGAAACTACTTAAACGAGGAGCATGTTGCCTTAGTTAAAAAGGCATACGAATTTGCTAAACATGCTCACCGGGAACAATATAGAAAATCAGGGGAGCCGTACATTATCCATCCCATACAGGTAGCAGGTATTCTAGCTGACCTTGAGATGGATCCTGCAACGGTAGCAGCGGGATTTCTTCATGACGTTGTGGAAGATACAAGTGTATCTTTAAAGGATATTGAAGTAGCATTCAACGGTGAAGTGGCGATGCTTGTCGACGGTGTAACAAAATTAGGGAAAATTAAATATAAGTCTCACGAGGAACAGCAGGCAGAAAACCACCGGAAAATGTTTGTTGCGATGGCTCAAGACATCCGTGTGATCCTTATTAAACTTGCTGACCGTTTGCATAATATGCGGACTCTGAAACATTTACCTTTAGAAAAACAGCGTCGGATTTCAAATGAAACACTTGAAATTTTTGCACCTTTAGCACATCGTCTTGGTATTTCTAAGATTAAGTGGGAGTTGGAGGATACCGCATTAAGGTATTTAAATCCGCAGCAGTATTACCGGATTGTTAACTTAATGAAAAAGAAACGTGCCGAGCGGGAGCAATATTTAGTTGATGTGATTGATGAAGTAAAGAACCGGATGGGTGAAGTCTCTATTAAGGCAGAGCTGTCAGGACGTCCAAAGCACATTTACAGTATTTATCGAAAAATGGCATTGCAAAATAAACAATTCAGTGAGATTTACGATTTACTTGCTGTACGTATCGTAGTCAATAGCATTAAGGATTGCTATGCTGTTCTAGGGATTATTCATACGTGCTGGAAGCCAATGCCTGGACGCTTTAAAGACTATATTGCGATGCCAAAGCCAAATATGTATCAATCCTTGCATACAACGGTTATTGGGCCAAAGGGTGATCCGCTGGAGGTTCAAATCAGAACGTATGAAATGCACCGCATTGCAGAGTTCGGGGTTGCGGCACACTGGGCATATAAAGAAGGAAAAGCCATTAGTGACAGCTCTACCTTTGAACAAAAATTAACGTGGTTTAGGGAAATCCTTGAGTTCCAGAATGACACGGCTAATGCTGAGGAATTTATGGAGTCATTGAAGATTGACTTGTTCTCCGATATGGTGTTTGTATTTACACCAAAAGGTGACGTTATTGAATTGCCTTCAGGTTCAGTACCGATTGATTTTGCTTACCGGATTCACTCTGAAATCGGTAATAAAACCATTGGGGCAAAAGTTAATGGTAAAATGGTGACCTTGGATTACCAGTTAAAAACGGGGGACATTATTGAGATTCTTACCTCCAAACATTCCTACGGACCAAGTCAAGATTGGTTAAAGCTGGCACAAACCTCTCAGGCCAAAAATAAAATTCGCGCGTTCTTTAAAAAGCAGCGCCGCGATGAAAATATAGACAAAGGGAAAGAATTAGTTGAAAAAGAAATCCGTCAAATGGAATTCGATATCAAGGAAATTTTAACCCTGGATAATCTGAAAAAAGTCGCAGAGAAGTTTAATTTTGCTAATGAAGAGGATATGTATGCAGCGGTAGGTTATAACGGCGTTACGGCGTTACAGGTAGCAAACCGTCTAACGGAAAAGTGGCGTAAAAAGCGCGATAAGGAACAGTCAGCAAGCATTGCCAATGCGATTACAGATTTAAAAGCATTTCCTTCGACGAAAAAACGCGAATCAGGTGTTCGCGTTCAGGGAATTGATAACCTGTTAATTCGCTTATCTAGATGTTGTAATCCAGTGCCTGGCGATGAGATTGTCGGCTTTATTACAAAAGGGCGCGGTGTCTCAGTCCATCGCTCTGATTGTACGAATATAGATTCCAATGATGCCCAGTCTAGATTAATTCCGGTGGAGTGGGAATCATCTCTGAATGACCGGAAGGAATATAATGTGGACATTGAGATTAGCGGATATGATCGCAGAGGGCTGTTAAATGAGGTCCTTCAAGCTGTTAATGAGACAAAGACAAATATCTCAGCAGTAACAGGGAAATCTGACCGTAATAAAATGGCTACCATCATTATGTCTATTGCGATTCACAATGTCAGCCACCTTCAAAAGGTAGTTGACCGAATCAAGCAAATTCCAGATATTTATTCGGTTCGCCGAATTATGAATTAAGGAGTTTATCATGAAAGTAGTTGTCCAACGAAGCAAAGCGGCAAAGGTAACCGTGGACGGGAAAGTAACGGGGCAAATTACCAAAGGACTTGTTCTTCTCGTAGGGGTAACGCACGAAGACAAGCAAGAGGATGCTGCCTACTTAGCTGATAAAATTGCAAATCTAAGGATTTTTGAAGATGCGGATGAGAAGATGAATTATTCCCTATTGGATGTAGGTGGAGAGATTCTCTCGGTTTCGCAATTTACACTATACGGTGATTGCCGAAAAGGAAGAAGACCAAACTTTATGGATGCCGCGAAACCCGAGCAGGCAGTTGAACTCTACGATGCGTTTAACGACTTATTGCGTGAAAAAGGGATTCGAGTGGAGACTGGTGTTTTTGGTGCCATGATGGATGTAGAATTAGTTAATGATGGTCCAGTGACATTAATCGTCGAAAGTAAAGCATAAAGAAGAGGCGAACTCATTTTAGTTCGCCTCTTTTTTAATTTCCTTTGAAGAATCTTGCCAGTCCATTAAATAAACCAGACGCCGCATTTTCTTGGAATACACCTGATTTAAGTGTCATTTCTTCTTCTGGATTACTTAAATACCCAAGTTCCATTAGAACAGCTTTTTGGTTATTTTCTCGAATGACATGGAAATCGCCAAATCGGACTCCCCGACCCTGCATTTTGGTTTGTCCCACTGTCGACGAGTATAAAGTATCAGCAAGTGATTGTTGATAATTATGATAATAATAACCTGTCATTCCACGAACGCTTCGGTCTAAATTACTATCGTAATGAATGCTGATGAAAGCATCGGCATTATAGGCGTGTGCAGTGCTTACACGAGAGGGAAGAGGAATAAAGGAATCGCTAGTCCTTGTTAAGTAAACATTTGCTCCAGCTGCCTTTAACTTATCGTATAACAAACGAGCTGTCCGAAGTGTCAATTCCTTCTCAAGCGTCCCGCTTGCTCCTGTTGTACCGTTATCTCCTCCGCCATGTCCCGGATCTAATACAATCGTTTTATTCTTAAGATAACCTTCTGCGCCAGATTTCTCTATTTGCTTTTTACCGTTGTTACTAGAAACAATCCAACCAGCCACAAATCCAGTTTTGCCGTTCTTCAACTTAATTTCATACCAATCATTTACTACATTTTTAACAGGGTATGAAGTGCCTTCATTTGCTAGTTCAATCACGTTAGCTTGTACACTAGCAGATGATCGGATATTCGTTCCATTATGTAGGATGGTAATGGTCTGATCCTTAACAGCTTGTCCAGATTGAGAAGGAGCGGCAGTAGATTGATCAAGATACCAGCCGGCAACCCAGCCGAATTGGCCAGACTTATATTCAATTTTAGCCCAATTGTTATTCTCTTCAAGGATTGCATAGGTTTGACCGCTTGAGACCGTTCCAATAATAGCCGAATTTAAGGATGAACCAGAACGGACGCTAAGGCTATTAGCAGTGACAGTCCCCTTCATGCCAGTTGGCTTATTCTTAGTGGTATCTTTTACGGCCTTTGACTCTGAATCTACAAACTCTGCACTAACCCAGCCCTTTATATTAGAGAAACCAACTTCAACCCAATTCTTTTGCTTAGAATAAATGCTTACGCTTGTGCCTTTTGTTAATTTTCCAACGACCGCTCCTGACTGCGATGGTTCCATCCTGACATTAAGAGTATCAGCATTCACAATCCCAAAACCAGATTGTTTACTAACGGGTTCTTGCTGTTTTACCTGGGCAGTTTTTACCACTAAAAACTCTCTAGCAACCCATCCCTCGCCAAAAGGGGATGAAACCTTATACCAGTTTTCGTTCTGATCAAGGATGTTTACTTCTTGTTCCTTATTTAAGAAACCGACAATCCGGAAGCTTGTCCCAGGGCCTGAACGAATTCTTATTTGATCGTCATTGGCTATGGCAGCTTTTCCTTTGGTGCTAGTGGAAGTTTTCGAACTGGTTGTTTTCTGTTGATTATCTTTTGTGACTAGCCAATTGACCACCCAGCCTGTTTGACCAAAGGGTAACTCAATTTCAATCCAATCCTCTTTTTCTTTCACAATCGGAAATTTCTCGCCTCGCTTGGAAACTTTTACAAGAGGATAGCTTAGCCCAGGTCCGCTTCGCAAATTCACCGTATCAGATGTAACGGTAACGGTTCCAGTTGCCGCAATGCTTTTTCCTTGTGGCAGGAAGACTCCCAAAATAAGAATGATAGATAATAGCAGGAAACTAAATTTTTTAACCATCCACACCCTCCTTTTTTTAGTGTCAAATTTAATTTTAGCGTAAATAGAGCTGAAAATCATTCCTTAATTACTAAAATTGACCAGTTATTACGGAAATTGAATTCATCTATGCAAGTTTTTCTTTTTTGATGGAGATAATAAGGATATCGAAGAAAAGGCAGAGGTGATGGATATGAGGTTTAGTGAAAAGGGAATGAACATCCAATCCATGGAGGGCAGGATTTTCGGCGTAGATTTCCATGATTTTATTGAAAAAGAACAGCATGCAACATCGTTCGAACTTGCATCTGAATTTGGGCTATCAATCGGAGATGTCAGAAAGTTAAAGAAACATTTAGAGAGAAACTAAATCTCTCTTGACAATACTATCAATGCTCCGTATTATTATATAAATATAAAACATACATGGAAATAACCAATGATGGAGCATAGTAGTTAAGTACCCCCATGAAAAGAGAGGAAATGCCTTAGGCTGAAAGCATTTCTACATGAGCCTTAATGAATGAACACTCCGTAGGCTTCTCTCTGAAAAAAGTCCTTCTAGTAGGAGAGAACGTTGCAGGCGTTAACTGTAAAAGAGGAAGAGCATTGAAATTTCATTCAAGTGCCTTCAACTAGGGTGGCACCGCGGGAATATAAACTCTCGTCCCTTGTATTTCGTATACAAGGGACGAGAGTTTTTTTGTGTTATAAAAAACTTACATATTAAGTGATTTGTGAAAAGGAGGTTTATCCACTATGTCTATAAGCATTCCTAGAGGAACACAGGACATTTTACCTGGAGAAGTAGAGAAGTGGCAGCTAATTGAAGCAAAGGCAAGAGAACTTTGTGAAAAATATCAATATCAAGAGATTCGTACTCCAATTTTTGAACATACTGATCTTTTTTCAAGAGGTGTAGGGGACTCAACTGATATTGTTCAAAAAGAGATGTATACGTTTGAAGATCGTGGAAAACGCAGTATAACACTTCGACCAGAAGGAACAGCTGCAGTGGTTCGATCCTTCGTTGAGAAGAAGATGTTTGGTTACGCGAATCAGCCAGTAAAGCTTTATTATATGGGGCCTATGTTCCGCTATGAACGTCCGCAGGCTGGTCGTTTCCGTCAGTTTGTCCAATTTGGAGTGGAAGCGTTAGGCAGCAACGATCCTGCAATTGATGCAGAAGTGATTTCTTTAGCAATGAACTTGTATAAAGAAATGGGACTAAAAAAGCTAAAATTGATCATTAACAGCCTTGGTGATAAAGAAAGCCGCACTGCTCATCGTGAAGCGTTAGTAAATCACTTTAAACCAAGAATTGGCGAGTTTTGCCACGACTGTCAAAACCGCTTAGAGAAAAATCCATTGAGAATCTTGGATTGTAAGCAAGACCGTGATCACGAATTGATGAAAACGGCACCTTCCATTCTGGATTATCTCAATGATTATTCAAAGGCTTATTTTGAAAAATTACAACAGTATCTAACACAACTGGATATTCCTTTTGAAGTCGATGCCAATCTTGTAAGGGGTCTTGATTATTATAATCACACCGCATTTGAAATTATGAGCAATGCCGAAGGATTTGGTGCAATCACTACTTTATGTGGAGGCGGCCGATATAATGGACTCGCAGAACAAATCGGTGGCCCTGAAACGCCGGGCATTGGCTTTGCCTTAAGTATTGAACGCTTTCTAGCTGCATTACAAGCAGAAGGCATTGAACTTGAAGTGAATCAAGGAATCGATTGTTACGTAGCGGCACTAGGAGAAGAAGCGAAGGATTATACCGTAGGACTCTTACAGCAGCTTCGAATGGCTGGTTTTTCAGCAGAACGAGATTATCTAAACCGCAAGATCAAAGCTCAATTCAAAGCGGCTGATCGCTTGCAAGCAAAGTTTGTTGCTATTCTCGGAGATGAGGAATTAAAAAACAATAAAATTAATGTGAAAAACATGGCTACAGGTGAACAGGTAGAACTTGATTTACATTCTTTCATTACACAATTTAAAGAATTGCAAGCTTAAAGGGGGATAATTTCAATGCAGGGTAGATCGTATTTTTGTGGTGAAGTTCCAGAAACAGCTGTAGGTGAAAAAGTAACATTAAAAGGGTGGGTTCAGAAGAGACGTGACCTCGGTGGGTTAATCTTTATCGATCTTCGTGACCGCACAGGTATTGTTCAGGTAGTGTTTAACCCGGATACTTCTTCTGAGGCACTCCAAACAGCTGAGAAAATTCGTAATGAATATGTCCTTGATGTTGTGGGGACAATTGTCAGCCGTGAAGCAGGAACCATTAATGAAAACCTGAAAACAGGAAAAATTGAAGTACAGGCAGAAAAAGTAACAATTATTAATGAAGCGAAGACTCCTCCTTTTATGATTTCTGATAAAACAGATGCATCTGAGGATGTTCGTTTAAAGTACCGTTATTTAGATTTTCGACGTCCGGTAATTTTTGAAACCTTAAAAATGCGTCATCAAGTGACCAAACAAATCAGAGATTTCTTGGACTCGGAAGGTTTCTTAGATATTGAAACACCAATTCTAACGAAAAGTACTCCAGAGGGGGCACGTGACTATTTAGTACCAAGCCGTGTTCATCCTGGTGAATTCTATGCGCTGCCACAATCACCACAACTATTTAAACAATTGTTGATGGTAGGTGGAATTGAGCGGTACTATCAAATTGCACGCTGTTTCCGTGACGAAGACTTACGTGCAGATCGTCAGCCTGAATTTACTCAAATCGATATTGAAACAAGCTTCCTAAGCCAAGAGGATATCATGGGTATGATGGAAAGAATGATGTCAAAGCTTATGAAAGAAGTAAAGGGGCTTGATATTCCTTCTGCATTCCCACGTATGACTTATGATGAGGCGATGAGTCGTTATGGTTCTGATAAGCCGGACACACGCTTTGGATTAGAGCTTGTTGACCTATCTGAGATTGTGAAGGACTCTGGTTTTAAAGTGTTTGCGGCAGCAGTTGAGAATGGCGGACAAGTAAAAGCTCTTAACGTTAAAGGAGCAGCAGACAAGTATTCTCGTAAAGACATCGATGCATTAACAGAGTTTGTAGCTGTGTATGGTGCAAAAGGGCTGGCTTGGCTTAAAGTAGATGCGGAAGGATTAAAAGGACCGATCGCAAAATTCTTCTCTGAAGCAGATGCACAAGCATTGACTGCAAGTCTTGAAGCATCTGAAGGTGATTTGCTCTTATTTGTTGCTGATAAAAAGAGTGTAGTCGCAGATGCATTAGGTGCTCTTCGATTAAAACTGGGCAAAGACTTACAATTAATTGATCAAAGTGTTTTCAATTTCTTATGGGTTACTGACTGGCCATTATTAGAGTACGATGAAGAAGAAGGTCGCTATTACGCTGCACACCATCCATTTACAATGCCATTTAGGGAAGATCTTGAATTGTTAGATTCAGAACCTGGAAAAGTACGTGCACAAGCCTATGACCTTGTTTTAAACGGTTATGAGCTTGGAGGCGGATCACTCCGGATTTTTGAACGTGACATTCAAGAAAAGATGTTCAGTATTCTTGGATTCTCACCTGAAGAAGCGAAGGAACAATTCGGCTTCCTATTAAATGCATTTGAATACGGTACACCGCCACATGGTGGAATTGCCCTTGGCCTTGACCGTCTGGTAATGCTACTTGCGGGCAGCACAAACCTTCGTGATACGATTGCATTTCCTAAGACAGCAAGTGCAAGCTGCTTGTTAACAAATGCACCAGGTGAAGTTTCAGAAGATCAATTAAAGGAACTAAATTTGTCATTAAATGTTAATAAATAACAAGAATTCGCTTTCATGAATTCTTGAAGCATACTTCTAAATATGTTATGATTAAATCAATCCAGAAGAGTCCTGAAATGTACGTTGTGTTACCTGAAGTTTTGACCGAACATTTTTATTTCGGGAGTCCGGAGTTTTTCTGATTGCGTAAATGCCTCACCCATTGACGGGATAGAGGACTTACAATACCGGAAACAGGACACCCACCTGCTGAGTGCGGGTTTCAAAACGAAGGACATAAGCGACGGCATAATTGGGACTCTTCTATTTATTTTCTTGATATGTGAAAAAACAATGTGATTTTTATACCCTATTGATTGGAGCGGAAGTCACGAAGACTCCTGTGGGAGTATGGTTCAGGAGAGACCCCGGAGGCGCAAGCGCCGAGGAGGCTCGCCGAAACACCCACGGAAAGCGAAGTGACTGGAGCGGAAATCAACAGTCAAGTTTACTAAGAGTTTTTAAACATCAACCTCCAGCATAATTGCCATGGAGGTTTTATTTTGCTCATTATCTTCATAATTCCTATCTAAATACTTGTTTTTATAAGATTGTATGTTATATTTTTTAGGGTAAAAGATAATAAAAGATATAAAATGAAACTTATTTTTGGAGGAACATCATGCTGCATCAATTTTCCCGTAATGAGCTTGCCATTGGTAAAGAAGGCCTCGATATCATGAAAAATAGCACGGTTGCTGTTTTGGGAATCGGGGGTGTTGGTTCATTTGCTGCTGAAGCACTTGCTCGCTCTGGCGTTGGCCGTTTAGTTTTAATCGATAAGGATGATGTGGATATTACCAACGTTAATCGCCAGCTAATCGCTTTGCTGTCAACTGTCGGCAGACCTAAAGTAGAAATCATGCAGGAGCGTATTAAGGATATTAATCCCGATTGTGAAGTCATTGCCCTTAAAATGTTCTACACAGAGGAAACGTATGAAGATATTTTTAGCTACAACTTGGATTTTGTTGTAGATGCTTCTGATACGATTATGTATAAAATTCACTTAATGAAGGAATGCTTAAAACGAAATATTCCGATCATCTCAAGTATGGGTGCGGCCAATAAGATGGACCCAACGCGATTCCAAATTGCAGATATTTCCAAAACTCATACGGATCCAATCGCAAAGGTAATTCGTACGAAGCTTCGTAAGGAACGCATTCATAAAGGGATTCCAGTGGTATTTTCGGATGAAAGCCCAATTGTGGTTCGTGAGGATGTTGTTAAAGTGGTTGGTAAGGAAAATGCGCCGATTCGAAAGGCGAAAATGCCGCCTGCTTCCAATGCCTTCGTCCCATCCGCAGCCGGTCTCATCATGGCAAGCTATGTAGTACGTGAGTTATTGAAAGATATCAAAATTACACGTGTATCTGATGAAAAATAATTGAAATGTAGGCCCTAATTAATTTGGTTAGGGCTTTTTAGGTTGAATGTTCGTGCCCGATCCGTGCTCATAAGTTGTTTTGGGTAACGTAGAAAGGGTCTACGTGCCCGAACGCACGAGGAAAAGGCGGGATGGGTAACGTAAAACAAAATCTACTCAAAAAATAACCATCGTCCATATCCAGTTGCTGATAAATTCTCCATTAGTATACGTCTTAATAACTTTTTAGAATGAATCACGTGACACCACTCATGAATAAGAGTAGTTGTTATCTTTAATTCAGGAAATAGAAGTTTAAGCTCCTCTAAACTCCTTAAAACACCACTTACTACCTCTTCCTCATATCCACAATCTATACATACTAGTTTCTTATCATCTTTACAAATTAAAAAAGAATTAGATTCAGGACAAAGAATTCCTTTTTGCATTTGGTCATATCGATATGGTGGAAAACGGGAATAGGGGGATTTATCGAGATTAAAGTTTCTGCAAGTTCCCTGTGACTAGAAGTTAACTTTGAAGGAAGCTTGTTTAATTTCTTCATATAGGAATTGAGCTGAGAAAAATAAATAATTGGTTTGTTTAGAGGAGCCTGATATAAGGTGAACTCGGGGTTAATGAAGGAAACATTAACTTCGATTGGTATATTAAAACCAATATTTTTAAGTAACTGTTGTAATAGAGTTTTACTTCGCTTTAGTTGATCTAATGGATTCTGCACTATGTCCCTGGATAAAGTATAAAAACTATCATTTTCGTATAAATAGTTCCCCTCAATTTTTCACTTCAAAAGGAAAAATTATACTCTGAGAAATGGTTAACGTATCAATTTGGAAATTCGTATTATTAAAATCAATACATAAATCGTTTATAAAATACAAATCATTTTGTAGCTTACTAGTATGTTGGTCAAACATCAACTCTCCTTGATATCCTTTTTCAAGTCTTAAATAGTATTTTTGGTCTTTTGGAGACAAAGCTGTTCTCATGTAAAGTGACTTCAAAATGATAAGTTCATTCGACTTATACCTCGGTTTTAAGAGCATGATACACTTCCTTTCTTTTTTACACGTACAACCTTATTTTATAAAAAAATTCTAGAAATCCCTAAAATTGTGTGAAGGTTTTGTTAACGATTCACTAATACCACGAGTGAAAAGTTTAGGAAAATTCTTCTAAGATAATGTACACTATAATGGACGGCTTTTGAGAGGAGAGGGAAATTGGAAACAATCGTTGAATTAAAAGATGTAACCAAAGTAATTAAAGGAAGAACGATTATTGATAATATCAGCTTTAAAGTGATTAAAGGCGAAGTTTTCGGCTTCCTTGGCCCGAATGGTGCTGGGAAAACGACGACTATTCGGATGATTGTCGGCTTAATGGGGATCACTTCAGGAGATATCATCATCGGCGGTTCAAGCATCAAAACTGATTTTGAAAATGCCGTGGGACATGTAGGTGCCATCGTCGAAAATCCGGAAATGTATAAATTTTTAACTGGTTATCAAAATCTTGTCCACTATGCACGGATGGCAAAAGGGATTACCAAGGAAAAAATTGCTGAAACGGTAGAACTAGTTGGTTTATCGGAACGCATTCATGATAAGGTCAAAACCTATTCACTTGGTATGAGACAAAGATTAGGATTGGCTCAATGTCTTTTACATGATCCAGAGGTATTAATCCTGGATGAGCCTACGAATGGCTTAGATCCTGCAGGAATAAGAGAGATTCGGGACTATGTTCGTCAGTTGGCACGTGAAAAAAATATGGCAGTCATTGTTTCAAGCCACTTGCTATCTGAAATGGAAATGATGTGTGACCGAATTGGGATCATCCAAAACGGTCAGCTTATTGATGTTCAACTTGTTCAAGAGTTTGTCCAGAGCACAGAAACCACCTATGAGTTGGAAGTAGTGCCGAGTGATCATGCCCTGCTTATAGTACAAGAGCATTATCCAAGTATCCGGGCGACCCGCTCCAGAAATGGAATATCCGTAGAACTTTCTAAGGAAGAAATACCAAAGCTGGTCAAAGCTTTTGTCGCTGAAGACATACAGGTTTATGGCATTAAAGAAGTGGCTAAAACATTGGAAGATCGCTTCCTGGAAGTAACGTCTGAAAAGGAGGCGGTGTCTCGTGGGTAATTTAATCAAGAATGAATGGATGAAAATTTTTAGACGGCCTGGAACGTATGTGATGATTGCCATCCTGGTTATCTCCATAGCAGTGGTGGGAATGGTAACTAAGTATCAACAAAATGGAATGGATTTAACGGAAGATAAAAACTGGGAACAAGTATTACAAGAAGAAAACAATGCTTTAAAGCAACAAATGGAACAAAGTCAGTCAAAGATTGAAAAACAATTTTTCAAAAAAGAGATAGCTATTAATGATTATCGGATCAAGCATCATCTATCACCAAAAGAAAAATACTCTGTATGGTCATTCGTCAAAGATTCCTCACAGTTGATCGTCCTGGCTGGGTTATTCATTATTATTGTAGCGGCTGGAATCGTGGCCAGCGAGTTTAATTGGGGAACCATAAAGCTGTTATTAATCCGGCCCATTAACCGAACGAAAATTTTATTATCTAAATATTTAACCGTATTACTGTATGCTCTATTTATGCTGGGTATCCTCTTTGTTTTTTCTACCGTACTTGGCGGCATTTTGTTCGGTATGCCAGATAAAGCAGTTCCTTATTTAAATTATAGTAATGGTCAAGTTACTGAGCAAAATATCGTTGTCCATTTATTAATTTACTATGGTTTAAGTTCCATTGATACGATTATGCTAGTTACTATGGCATTTATGATTTCAACTGTTTTCCGCAATAGCTCTTTGGCCATCGGGCTATCGCTATTTTTATTATTTACAGGAGCGCAGCTTACCGTCCTGTTATCCATGAAATTTACGTGGGCAAAATACATACTGTTTGCGAATACTGATCTCATGCAGTATGTAGAAGGAACGCCGATGGTAGAAGGGATGACCATGTCATTTTCTATACTCATGCTCCTGATTTACTTTGCTCTATTTCAATTTCTCGCCTTTTTTGTCTTCAAAAAACGAGATGTTGCAGCCTAAAAAAGGTGTCAGGCACCCTAATCAATGGTGCCTGACACCTTTATTAATATTATAGAATGTTTATATTTCGGCTTTGAGAATTGTCCAGCTCCAGTGCCTAGCCCCTCGGGTCAAATAACCTTCGGCAATAAAAGTCAAAAGGCGGCCTTTTCTTGCCGAAGAACATCTGCCAGTCGGGGCTGACCAAGTCGCTTGCGCTTTTCTTACTATTTACGTGACAGTTTTTCATAGACCGTTGCGAGGGCCTGTTCAAATTTTCCGGTTTTCTTTGGCTGATAGTATTGTTTGTTTTTTATCCGGTTGGGTAAGTATTGCTGCGGCACCCAGCCATTTTCATAGTTGTGGGGAAATAAGTATTCAATTCCCCTGCCAAGCTCTTTGGCTCCCTTATAGTGTGCATCCTTTAGATGATCAGGGATTTCACCTACATTCCCTTTTCGAATATCTTCAAGGGCGTTATCAATGGCCAAAATAGCAGAGTTGGATTTAGGTGATAAGCATAGTTCAATAACGGCATTGGCAAGCGGAATGCGTGCCTCGGGAAAACCGAGTCGTTCTGCTGTTTCAATCGCTGCTAATGTCCGTGGTCCTGCTTGAGGATTAGCGAGTCCGATGTCCTCATACGCAATGACAATCAGTCTTCGGCTGATACTGACCAGGTCACCTGCTTCAATTAGCCTGCCCAGATAGTGCAACGCAGCATTGGCGTCACTACCACGAATGGATTTTTGAAAGGCGGACAAGACATCATAGTGCCCGTCTCCATCCTTATCCGCAGCGATACTTTTCTTTTGCAGACATTCCTCAGCTGTTTCCATATCAACCGTAATAATGCCGTTTTCATCCTCATCCGAAGACAGGACGGCTAATTCGAGTGCGTTTAAAGAGCTTCTGACATCCCCGTTCGATGCATTGGCGAAGTGCATTAATGCTTCGTCCGTAACACTCACCTTTAAATTACCCAGTCCGCGATCCGCGTCTTCGATTGCACGGAGCAAGGCCTGTTTTACCTCATCAGGGGTTAAAGGTTTTAGCTCGAAAATTTGACAGCGACTGCGAATCGCGGGATTGATTGCATGGTACGGGTTACTTGTAGTGGCCCCAATAAGTGTAATCATTCCGTTCTCTAAATAAGGAAGTAAAAAGTCTTGTTTTCCTTTATCCAGCCTGTGAACTTCATCTAAAAGAAGGATTACCTTTCCTGACATTTTCGCCTCGGCTGCGACTATTTCCATATCTTTTTTATTATTTGTTACTGCATTTAATGTTCGAAAGGCATATTTTGTACTGCCAGCGATGGCACTAGCTATCGAAGTTTTGCCAATTCCTGGTGGTCCGTATAGAATCATGGATGTAAGCTGTTTTGCTTTAACCATTCTAGCAATGATTTTTCCGTCACCAACCAAATGCTGCTGGCCTACGATTTCATCTATCGTTCTTGGCCTCATGCGAAAGGCCAATGGCTTTTGCTGCATAATCATCTCTCCAAAAGGGTTTCTTTTTAAACGTGCTTTTATTTAGGATTAGAACAGTAAAATTCGACTTTGAGAACTGTCCAGCTCCAACGCCTAGCCCCTCGGGTCAAATAACCTTCGGCAAGAAAAGTCAAAAGGCGGACTTTTCTTGCCTAAGAACATTTGCCTGTCGGGGCTGACCAAGGCGCTTCCGCTTTTCTTATACGATACCACTTTCTTGGGAAAAAAGCATATTAAAGAAGAATGTGTTATAATTTCTAATGCCTATCAATTTACTGTGGAATTACGGATTTAATTATATAGATTTCGAATAGAGGTGCTTAGTAGTGAAGATTTCTACAAAGGGAAGATATGGTCTTACAATTATGATTGAGCTTGCTAAAAAATATGGTGAAGGGCCGACGTCATTAAAAGCCATAGCGCAAGCAAATGATTTATCAGAGCATTATTTGGAGCAATTGATTGCTCCGTTACGTAATGCTGGTTTAGTTAAGAGTATAAGAGGAGCATATGGTGGCTATATCCTTACAAATGTTCCATCTAAAATTACTGCGGGAGATGTAATACGTGTTCTTGAGGGGCCGATTACACCCGTTGAGGGAATTGAAGATGAAGAGCCGGCAAAGCGAGAGCTATGGATTAGAATTAGAGATGCCATTAAAGGCGTACTAGACAATACTACATTAGAAGATTTGGCAAATCACAGCGAAGATAATGAAACAGAAGGTTATATGTTCTATATTTAAGGTGAAAAGTAAATACAAGAATTATTTTGATTGAAGGTGTAAGGATGGAACGAATTTATCTCGACCACGCAGCAACAACTCCCATGCATCCAAGAGTGATTGAAAAAATGGTCGATGTGATGAATCATACTTTTGGCAATCCCTCCAGCATTCATTCATTTGGAAGGGAAGCACGGCACCAAATCGATCTTGCCAGAGCAGGTCTGGCGCGCAGTATTGGTGCGAAGGAAAATGAAATTATTTTTACAAGCGGTGGAACAGAAGCCGATAACATGGCATTGTTTGGAGTAGCGGAAAGCTATCAGAATAAAGGGAAACACATAGTTACTACAGTAGTGGAACATCATGCAGTTCTTCATGCTTGTAAAAAGCTGGAGAAGATGGGCTATGAGGTAACCTATTTACCTGTGGATGAAACAGGTAGAATCTCAATCGACGAATTCCGAGTGGCATTGAGGGATGATACGATTTTAGTATCCATCATGTACGGTAATAATGAAATAGGTTCGATTCAACCTATTTCAGAAATTGGGGAGATAGTAAAGGACCACCAAGCAATCTTCCATACAGATGCAGTACAAGCTTATGGGATTGAAAATATCGACGTTAATGAAAAACATATTGATCTGCTATCCGTTTCTGCTCATAAGATTAATGGTCCTAAAGGAACAGGTTTTCTTTTTGCCCGCTCAGATATTAAACTTTCTCCTCGCTCTTTTGGCGGAGAGCAAGAAAGAAAACGACGAGCCGGCACAGAGAATGTTGCTTCCATTGTTGGTTTTCATGAAGCAGTGAAAATTGCTAGTGATGAAAGAGCGGCAAACATAGAAAAGTATGCCGGCTTTAAGGAAGCAATGTTAGGAAAATTGCGTGAACTAGATGTTGAGTTTCACGTGAACGGATTGCTTGATAATTCATTGCCACATGTATTAAACTTAAGCTTTCCGGGAACAAGTGTGGAAGCGATGCTAGTCAATCTCGATTTAGCAGGTATTGCTGTTTCGAGCGGTTCTGCATGTACAGCTGGTTCTATTGAACCATCTCATGTCCTGGTTGCCATGTTTGGTAAACAATCAGACCGTCTAATCAATTCCATCCGTTTTAGCTTTGGCATGAACATCACAACAGAGCAAGTGATAAAAGCCGCTGAAGAAACGGCAAGGGTTGTTTTACGTCTGAAAAAATAAATGTACAGTAGGAAGAAACGGTTAAAGAGAGGTGAATATGAAATGGAAAAAAGAGATCCTAAAGATATACGTGTCGTAGTAGGAATGTCAGGTGGAGTAGACTCCTCTGTAGCTGCTCTGCTCTTAAAGCAGCAAGGCTATGATGTGATCGGGATTTTTATGAAAAACTGGGATGACACGGACGAAAATGGTGTGTGTACGGCCACGGAAGATTACGAGGATGTGATCCGTGTATGTAATCAAATCGGCATCCCCTATTATGCTGTGAACTTTGAAAAACAATATTGGGATAAGGTATTCACCTATTTCCTTGAAGAATATAAAGCTGGTAGAACGCCAAATCCAGATGTCATGTGTAATAAAGAAATAAAATTCAAAGCGTTCCTTGAACATGCCATGAAATTAGGTGCGGATTATTTAGCTACTGGGCACTATGCAAGAGTAGAATTCCGTGATGGAGAGTATAAGATGCTTCGCGGTCTTGATGAAAATAAAGACCAAACGTATTTCTTGAACCAATTGTCACAGGAACAACTAAGTAAAGTCATGTTCCCTATTGGAAATCTGGAGAAATCTAGAGTGCGTGAAATTGCGAAGGAAGCAGAACTTGCTACAGCAACTAAGAAGGACAGCACAGGGATTTGCTTTATCGGGGAACGGAATTTTAAAGAATTCTTAGGTCAATATCTGCCTGCACAACCGGGAAACATGGAAACATTTGATGGTGAGGTTAAAGGGAAACATGAAGGTCTTATGTACCATACCATTGGTCAACGTCATGGGTTAGGTATTGGCGGTGCTGGTGAGCCTTGGTTTGCCATTGGAAAAGACCTAAAGAGAAATGTTCTATATGTTGGACAAGGCTTCCACAATGAAAAACTATATTCTAATTCCATTATTGCTACGAACGTTAGCTGGGTATCGAACAATGAAAAGCCGGCTGAATTCGAGTGCACAGCTAAGTTCCGCTATCGTCAGGAAGACCATAAGGTAACAGTTCGTTTACTAGACGGCGATCGCGCAGAGGTTATTTTCAAGGAGCCGATTCGTGCGATTACTCCTGGACAAGCTGCTGTTTTTTACGATGGTGACGAGTGCCTGGGCGGCGGTACCATTGACGAAGTGTATAAAAATGGTGAACGTTTAACATATGTAGGATAATCAGAACCCTGATTCCAAAAGGAGTCAGGGTTTTTTAATGTTTTTTTTACGAAATATGATATACTTTCCCTAAGATTGGAGCTGAATAAAATGGATAAAAACCAACTAGGTGTACAATACATGCAGGAAGGCAATTACGAAGAGGCAGCTAAAGCCTTCAACGCAGCAATTGAAGAAAATCCAGCGGACCCTGTTGCGTATATTAACTTTGGCAACGTTCTTTCAGCTGTTGGTGACGATGAAAAAGCAATTAAATTTTATCAAAAGGCACTTGAAATAGATGAAAATGCGGCAGCCGCATACTATAGTATCGGTAACATTCTATTCACACATGATCGTTTCGAAGAAGCGAAAAACATGTTTGAAACAGCTATGAAAAAGGGGCTGGAGTCTTCCGATAATTACTTTATGTTGGGCTTAACGCTTGTTCAATTAGATAAGAGCCGATTTGCCCTTCCTTATTTGCAAAGAAGTGTAGAACTAAATGAAGAGGATGCAGAAGCGAGGTTTCAATATGGACTTTGTCTCGCTCAATTAGAATTCATTGACGAGTCAATGGCC
This sequence comes from Bacillus sp. SORGH_AS_0510, assembly GCF_030818775.1. Classification (NCBI taxonomy): domain Bacteria; kingdom Bacillati; phylum Bacillota; class Bacilli; order Caryophanales; family Bacillaceae; genus Bacillus; species Bacillus sp. SORGH_AS_0510. The sequence continues at coordinate 1,794,730 of NZ_JAUTAU010000001.1, forward strand.
CAATTTGAAAAATGTATTGAACTCGATCCTAATCATTCCGATGCGTATTATAATTTAGGCGTTTCTTATGCCTTTAAGGATAATGCATCAAAAGCTCTTGAAATGTTTAACACAGCATTGGAGATACAACCAGACCATATGCTTGCTGGACATGCAAAAAAATTAATCGAAAATATGCAATAAATTTGTTCTTAACATCTGGAAGGGAGGGAGACTCGAATGGAAAAACAAGACGCGCTTGATTTATTTGAGGAGCAAGGAAAATTTGTAAAAGGAAGACCTATCGTAACGATTTTCCATAATGAACAGAATTTATATACAGTTTTACGGATTCGAGTGGATGAAACGAATCACCCATATGATGATAAAGAAGCAGTTGTTACAGGATATTTTCCAAAGGTGCATGAACAAGAGACATATATCTTTTACGGGGAATTTAAGGAACATCCGAAGTTTGGCTTACAATTTCTTACGAAGCATTTCAGGAAGGATATGCCTCAGACAAAACAAGGGGTTATTGCCTATTTATCAGGGGAAATGTTCAAAGGAATTGGAAAGAAAACTGCTGAAAACATTGTGGAGACCCTTGGAGAAAATGCTATTTCTAAAATCCTGAATCAACCGTCCTTATTAGATTCCATTCCAAAGCTCCCTCCTGATAAGGCAAAAACCCTTTATGATACACTCATGGAGCATCAGGGACTCGAACAAGTCATGGTAGCCTTAAACCAATATGGTTTTGGTCCACAGATTGCAATGCGTATCTACCAGACCTATAAAGAGGAGACACTTGGCATCATCCAAAAGAACCCTTATCAACTGGTGGAAGATATTGAGGGGATCGGTTTTGGCCGTGCCGATGAACTCGGCTATCAGCTTGGAATTACAGGCAGTCATCCCGATCGGATTAAAGCAGCTTGTTTGTATACGCTTGAAAATGAAAGCATGCAGACAGGTCATGTATACATACATGCAGAGCAGTTACTTGAACAAGTTAAACGCTTGTTAGAAGAAAATAAACGAGACCAAGTGGAGTTTATAGAAATATCCAATGAAGTCATCAAGCTTGAAGAAGAGGGAAAATTAATTGGTGAAGAAAAACGCATTTATTTACCTTCACTTTATTTTGCTGAAAAAGGTCTTGTCACTAACATCCACCGGATACTAAAGCAAACCGAATATAAGGATCAGTTTCCTGAATCGGAATTTTTGCTGGCATTGGGGGGCTTAGAGGACCGTCTTGGGGTTCAATATGCTCCAACCCAAAGAGAGGCAATTCAAACGGCATTAATGTCTCCTATGCTTATTTTAACGGGAGGACCTGGAACAGGGAAAACTACGGTTATCAAAGGAATTGTCGAACTATATGCAGAACTTCATGGCTGTTCCTTAGAGCCGAAGGATTACCATAAAAAAGGAGAACCCTTTCCTTTTTTGCTAGCAGCACCGACAGGTAGAGCAGCAAAACGAATGACTGAATCCACCGGACTTCCTGCTGTAACCATTCATCGGTTGCTAGGTCTAAATGGTTTAGAAGGAATTGACCATGAGGATACCCATTCGCTTGAAGGGAAAATATTAATCGTTGATGAAACATCCATGCTTGATATTTGGCTTGCGAATCAATTATTTAAAGCATTGCCAGATCATATTCAAGTCATTCTGGTGGGAGATGAGGATCAACTGCCGTCCGTTGGACCCGGGCAGGTATTAAAGGACTTGTTAGATTCTGAAAGAATTCCCACCGTTCGCTTAACTGATATTTATCGACAAGCAGAAGGGTCTTCCATCATAGAACTGGCACATGATATTAAAAAAGGTTACCTTCCGCCAGATGTCACACAGAAGCAGCCTGACCGTTCGTTTATCCGATGCTCGACTACACAGGTGGCACAAGTCGTGGAAAAGGTCGCACAAAATGCTAAAAACAAAGGATATACTGCTAAGGATATTCAGGTCTTGGCACCTATGTACAGAGGTCCTGCTGGGATTGACCGATTAAATGTCCTCCTTCAAGAGATTTTCAATCCTAACCCAGATGGCAAACGTAAAGAGATAACTTTTGGGGAAGTTAAGTATCGTATTGGGGATAAGGTCCTTCAATTGGTCAATCAACCTGAAAACAACGTTTTTAATGGCGATATCGGCGAAATCATTTCGATCATTTATGCCAAGGAAAACACGGAAAAACAAGACATGATTTATATTTCCTTTGAGGGAAATGAAGTGGAATATTCAAGGCAGGATTTGAATCAGATTACACATGCCTATTGTTGTTCTGTCCATAAGTCCCAGGGCAGTGAATTTCCGATTGTCATCCTTCCGGTAACGAGAAGCTACTACCGGATGCTGCGGAGAAATTTAATTTATACAGCAATTACTAGAAGTAAACAATCGCTAATTCTTTGCGGTGAAGAAGATGCATTAAGAATGGGTGTGGAAAGAGCGGATGAACTTTCAAGACAGACTACACTCCGTCATAAGCTCCAGGAAACGATCTTCGTTCAATCGATTGAGCGTAAAGAAAAAGATGTAACGAATGACTTATCCTATGAAGAAGAATTAATGCAAGTTAATCCAATGATCGGAATGGAAAACGTTTCACCTTATGATTTCATGATAAATGACTGAAACTATAAATGTTCACAGGAGGTGGGACACTCTTTGCGGACATTTTCTTTATTGAAAGGACAACCAGTCTTTGAAACCAATAGTGGGACAAAAATTGGTGAAATCAGTGACCTGTGTATCTCAAGCAATGGTATCGTCAGAGGCCTATTGGTTAAAAAGGGCGTTTTCTTCAAACAGTCATACTTCCTGGATATTCAAAAAGTAACTACCTTCGGCTGGGATGGGGTTATGATTGACGATAGCGAGTATCTCGAAAAGTTAAAAGATAATCCTGAATATACACTGACACATCAGCATTCTCTAAATGGGATGATGATGCTTTCTAAGAGCGGAGATTCTCTTGGTTTGTTAAAAGATGTATATTTTCAGGAAGAAATGGGCACAATCGTAGGGTATGAAATCACGGATGGCTTCTTTTCGGATATAACGGAAGGCAAACAAGTCATTCAATCCGGGAAGCCCGTAGCGATCGGAAAGGATGCCATTATCGTAGATGTAGATAATACGTGAGGTGTCTTTTCATGTTTAAGTGTCCGAATTGTCAAAGTAAGGATATAGGCAAAATTGGTATCAACCAATATTATTGCTGGAATTGCTTCATTGAGCTATCCGTTAACAAAGGTCTTATTAATACCCACCAAGTGGAGGAAGATGGTTCACTTAGTTCCTTGGACGATTTGTTTGAAGAAGAAGAGCGTCGTTACACCCTGTAAAATGTGATAAGAGGTGAAACGCATGAATAAGATGATGACGTCGATGATTGCTTTTGGTGCGGGGATGGCCGTATATAATATGGCACAACGAAACAATATGATGTCCACCCGCAATATGAAAAAAATACAAAAAAAAGTTAAACGAGCAATGTTCTAATGCTATGTAAATCCCCCTTGGTATTCCATGGGGGATTTTTGAATGGATGAATATTTCTATTCCATGTCTCTAACACTAACGTGAGGGAGGCTTGCTTGTGGATATTCGGATGAAATGGTTTTATCGGATGGGTTTTATACTCCTTTTATTAATTGTCTTTTATGTTTTTCTTAAAATTCGGTTTGTTTGGCTACCTGTTGTAAGGCTTGCTTTCTTAATTGTACTGCCCTTTATTGTTGCAGGGTTTATAACATATCTCTTACATCCAATTGTTGAAAAATTACATGAAAAAGGACTTCACCGGGGTTTGGCAATTTTTTTAATATATTTTATCTTTTTTGGTGGAATAGGATTTGCACTTTATAAGGGTATACCTGCGATGATTGACCAACTAAAAGACCTTTCTGAGAGTGCTCCTTTTTTTGCTGAGCAATACAGAAGCTGGATTGAACAACTTCAATCCCATACAAGGGCATGGCCTGATGGTCTTCAAACAAAAATAGATGATGGAATTGATAGCTTCGAAAAAAAGATGGATACCCTCTTAACCATCATTGTGAATGTTTTAATGAACTTCTTAAATTCTGCCCTTCTAATGATGATTATTCCGTTTATTGCCTTTTACATGTTAAAAGATTTTCCTTTAATGAAACGTACAGCATGGTACTTAACACCAAAAAAGTGGCGTAGAAAAGCGACTTTATTTTTAAGGGATGTCGACCAATCATTGGGGAGCTATATTAGAGGACAGCTTCTCGTATGTGTGATTATTGGAAGTGTATCTGCTCTCCTGTTTTGGGTATTTGATTTAAGATATCCTTTGTTATTAGGGCTCATATGTGGTGCTACCAATGTCATCCCCTATTTTGGGCCAATTATTGGAGCCGTTCCTGCGGTTATTATTGCGGCCACTATTTCCGTTAAGCTTGTCATTATTACGGTGGTCATTGTTTTTGGTCTTCAATTTCTAGAGGGGAATATTTTATCACCATATATAGTTGGAAAGAGCTTGCACATGCATCCCTTATTAATCATGATTGCACTGACAGCAGGTGGAGAGATAGGAGGAATATTAGGATTAATTTTGGCAGTCCCTGTCCTAGTGATATTGAAAGTGGGTATTATTCATACAAAAAATCACTTTATTTCGGGGAAAGCAAAATCTTCCTCCTAAATCACATGGTTCAATTGACAAACGTTTTCTTGGTGGATATAATTCGACATATAGAATAATGAAAATGTAGAAGGATCGAGTATGTTGTAGTCCATCTGTAACGCACAGTGCGCGGAAGAGAGGAGCTTTCATGGCTGAAAGAAGCTCTAGGTGAAGGATAACAGAACGCTAATCCGGAGTGCAGCTAACCACTGCCGTATACCTGCGTTAAGGGATTTTTGAGAGATGAGTACAGCTATTTTGTATTCATAATCAGGGTGGTACCGCGAGATATAAGCTCTCGTCCCTGTTAGGGATGAGGGCTTTTTTGTATGCTTTTTTAAGGTAATAATCCCTATCAGCCTAAATCCGCTTACGCTTTTTTAAAAAAAGGAGGTCTATTTTGATGAAAAATTTAACTGGTGCACAAATTCGTTCAATGTTTTTACAATTTTTCAAAGAAGAAAAAGGTCACACAGTTGAGCCAAGCGCATCGCTTGTTCCACATGATGATCCATCATTATTATGGATAAACAGTGGGGTAGCAACACTGAAAAAATATTTTGATGGTCGTGTGGTCCCTGAGAACCCAAGAATCACAAATGCACAAAAGTCTATCCGTACAAATGACATTGAGAATGTAGGGAAAACAGCCCGTCACCATACATTCTTTGAAATGCTTGGTAACTTTTCTATTGGAGAGTACTTTAAAGAGGAAGCAATTGAGTGGGCATGGGAATTCTTAACCGATAAAAAATGGATGGGATTTGACCCTGAACTATTATCAGTTACTGTGCATCCAGAAGATAATGAAGCATATGAAATTTGGAATAAAACAATTGGCGTTCCAGAAGAACGTATCATTCGATTGGAAGGGAATTTCTGGGATATTGGTGAGGGACCTAGTGGACCGAATACTGAGATTTTCTATGACCGTGGTCCAGAGTATGGAAATAACCCGAATGATCCAGAGCTATATCCAGGTGGAGAAAACGAGCGTTATCTAGAAGTTTGGAACTTAGTCTTTTCACAGTTTAATCATAATCCTGATGGTACATATACACCACTGCCAAAGAAAAATATTGATACAGGGATGGGACTAGAACGGATGGCATCTGTTGTTCAAAATGTTCCAACTAACTTTGACACAGATCTTTTTATCCCGATTATTCGTGCAACCGAAGAAATCTCTGGTGAAAAATATGGTGTAAATAAAGAAACAGATGTAGCCTTCAAGGTTATCGCTGACCATATTCGTACCGTTGCTTTCGCTGTCGGTGATGGCGCACTGCCATCCAATGAAGGACGTGGTTATGTACTTCGCCGTCTCCTTCGACGTGCAGTCCGCTATGCAAAGCAAATTAATATCAATCGCCCATTCATGTATGAACTTGTTCCAGTTGTTGGTGAAATCATGAATGACTTCTATCCAGAGGTCAAGGAAAAAACTGAGTTCATCCAAAAAGTGATTAAGAACGAAGAAGAACGATTCCACGAAACACTTCATGATGGTTTAGCTATCCTTGCTAGCGTAATCAAGAAAGAAAAAGAAAAGGGTAGTAACACTATCTCGGGTGCAGATGTTTTCCGTCTATATGATACGTACGGTTTCCCAGTTGAACTCACAGAGGAATATGCGGAAGAAGAAGGTATGAAGGTCGATCATGAAGGTTTTGAAGTAGAAATGGAACAGCAGCGAGAGCGTGCGCGTGCAGCTCGTCATGATGTTGATTCCATGCAAGTACAAAGCGGAGTTCTAAGAGATGTGAAAGTAGAAAGTCAGTTTGTAGGTTACGATCAGCTTGAAACAAGTTCTGTTGTGGCTGCTATTGTGAAAAATGGTGAATTAATTCAAGAAGCTTCAGCTGGTGAGGAAGTACAGGTCATTCTTAATGTAACTCCTTTTTATGCTGAGAGTGGTGGACAGATTGCTGACCACGGTGTGATGGAAGGCGAAGGGGTATCCTTATTTGTAAAAGATGTTCAAAAGGCACCGAATGGTCAAAACCTTCATCAAGTAGTGGTAAAGAGTGGCACACTCAAAACCAATCTGCAAGTGACTGCAAAGGTAGATGCAGACAATCGGGTTAAAATTATCAAAAACCATACAGCAACTCACTTGCTGCATCAAGCATTAAAAGATGTACTAGGCGAGCATGTTAACCAAGCAGGCTCTCTCGTTGAACCTGATCGTCTTCGCTTTGACTTCTCGCACTTTGGTCAAATTAAGCCTGATGAATTAGAGCAAATTGAAAAAATCGTCAATGAAAAAATTTGGAGAAACATCGAAGTGAATATTAGCTTAAAACCAATTGCCGAAGCAAAAGCAATGGGTGCTATGGCACTCTTCGGTGAAAAGTATGGTGAGATCGTTCGTGTTGTACAGGTAGGAGATTACAGCTTGGAACTATGCGGTGGCTGCCACGTTCCAAATACTTCTGTTATTGGATTATTCAAGATTGTTTCAGAAGGCGGAATCGGTGCTGGAACACGAAGAATTGAAGCTGTAACAGGTGAAGCTGCTTATAAATCACTGAATGAACAAGTGGGCTTATTGAAAGAAGCATCAGAAAAGTTAAAAGCTAATCCGAAGGATATCGTCACACGTATCGATAGTCTGATGAGCGAAATGAAACAGCTTCAACGTGAAAATGAGTCACTTGCAGCTAAACTTGGAAATATTGAAGCGGGTAACCTGGTTTCACTAGCAAAAGAAATTGATGGAGTAACTGTTTTAGTTGCGAAGGTGCAGGCTGCTGAAATGAATAACCTAAGAAATATGGCGGATGATTTAAGACAGAAACTTGGGTCAGTTGTATTAGTCTTAGGAAGTGCACACGAAGGAAAAGTGAACCTAATCGCAGCAGTTACAAAGGATTTAATTGAAAAAGGCTACCATGCTGGAAAGTTGATTAAAGAAGTTGCTTCACGCTGCGGTGGCGGTGGCGGTGGCCGTCCAGATATGGCTCAAGCAGGAGGAAAAGATCCAGAAAAGCTAGATTCTGCACTTCAATTCGTAGATGAATGGGTAAAATCGGTTTGATAATAGGACAAATTAGTGTAAAATGTAGGTAATAATACAATTCTCGTCTATAAGAAATGCGAGGTGCGTGAAATGAGTTCATTTGACAAAACGATGAGATTTAATTTTCCTGAAGAGCCCTTCGAACATGATGTAAATGACGTTCTTTTTCAAGTGTATGAGGCTTTGCAGGAAAAAGGATATAATCCGATCAATCAAATAGTCGGCTACCTATTATCAGGAGATCCAGCTTATATTCCACGACATCGAGATGCTCGTAATATTATCCGCAAGCTTGAACGTGACGAAATAATTGAGGAACTAGTCAAATCCTATCTTAAACAACAACGAGAGGTTAAGTAATGCGCGCAATGGGTTTAGACGTGGGCTCTAAGACAGTCGGTATTGCCATTAGTGATGAACTGGGGTGGACTGCACAGGGTCTAACAACCCTCAAAATCAATGAGGAAAGAGAACAGTTTGGTTTTGAGGAAATTGGTCAATTAATAAGAGAGTACCAAGTTGATACAGTTGTCATTGGGCTACCCAAGAATATGAATGGGACAATCGGACCACGCGGTGAAGCAAGTAAGCAATTTGCTAATGAAATAGAGAGCAGATTTGATGTGCAAACGGTACTATGGGACGAGCGTTTAACAACAATGGCGGCAGAACGTGTATTGCTTGAAGCAGATGTAAGTCGAAAAAAACGAAAGAAAGTTATCGATAAGATGGCTGCGGTGATGATTCTCCAAGGTTATCTCGATAGCAAAAACTAATGAGGTGAAAGAAATGACACACAATCATGAGCACGAAGAAGATCGTTTTATTACGTTAATAGATGAAAATGGTGACGAACAATTATTCGAAATCCTTTTCACTTTTGATTCTGATGAGTTTGAAAGATCATATGTTTTCTTCTATCCAGTAGGAGAAAATGAGGATGACGAAGAAGAAGTCGACATCCTAACATATGCGTATATCCCAACTGAAGATGGCGGTTTTGGAGAATTAATGGAAATCGAATCAGAAGAAGAATGGGATATGGTTGAAGAAGTGTTTAACACATTCAACGAGGAAGAAGAAGAATAAGATAGACCAAAGAACCAGCCAACAATTATTGGCCGGTTCTTTTTTTAATTTTTCTCCAGATAATTCTGACAAATTTATTGATAAATTGACATTTTTCTTACTATATGCTGAAATTATTACGAAAGGGGGAAAAGAATGACAACCGATGAAAAAGACCCGAAGAAAAATTTAATACGGGATAAAATGCTCGAACACCATCAGGAAGCCAAAGTTGTGAGAAAGATTGTCTCGATTATTTCAATTTTAGTGCTATTATTAATTGTTATAATTGGCGGTGGAGGATATCTATACATACAGTCAGCATTAAAACCCGTTGACCCAGATAGTAAGAAACAAAAGACAGTTGAAATTCCAATTGGTTCGTCCGTCACTGGAATTGGAGAAAAGCTAGAATCAAAAGGAATCATTAAAAATGCAAAGGTTTTTAAGTATTATGTAAAACTTAAAAATGAAGGCGGCTTTATGGCAGGAGAGTACCAGCTTAGTCCCTCCATGGATGTAGCTGAAATTGTCAGCCGTTTAAAGACCGGTAAGGTTCTCGCTGAAGCAAGCTTTAAAATCACTGTTCCAGAAGGGAAGCAGCTAACCGAAATTGCAGCCATTATGGCGAAGGCAACCAATCAAAAGGAAGACGATATTCTTACAAAACTAAATGATAAAGAATTTATCAAAATGTTAATGGAGAAATACCCTGATTTATTAACAAATGAGATTCTGGATACGAAAATAAAGTATCCGCTTGAAGGATATTTATTTCCTGCTACGTATCCTTTCTATAAACCAAACCCTTCTGTAGAAGAAATGGTTACAGCAATGTTGGATAAAACTAGAACGATTCTCTCTTCCTATTCAGACCAGAGTGAGGAAAAGAAGTTATCGGTTCACAAACTGCTAACCATGGCCTCTTTAATCGAAGAGGAAGCTACTGAAAAGGCAGATAGAAAAAAAATATCTAGCGTATTTTATAACCGAATTGATAAGGGTATGAAATTACAAACGGATCCAACAGTTTTATATGCACAAGGGAAACACAAAGAGAGAGTCGTTTATCAGGATTTAGAGGTGAATTCTCCTTATAATACGTACAAGCATACAGGACTCCCGCCTGGTCCGATAGCAAGTGCAGGAAAAATGTCCATTGAAGCGGCACTGGAGCCGGAAAAAACAGACTTTTATTATTTCTTAGCTGCCGAGGATGGAACCATATATTATTCAAAATCATTAGAAGAACATAATCAATTAAAGGCGAAGTATATTTCCAATAAAAAATAATGAACTATTTTTGGGGGAAGCATTAGCATTCCCCCTGCATTTGTGATAAAATAGTTCAAGTGTTTTAATACGTAATCTATAGCGTAACTCACAGTAAGGTAATTGTGGCATCATTGCCTTAAAGACGTCCTAGGTCGAATGTACCAGTTTTAGACGTATGTCCTGTGAACGCTATTTTTTCATGTCTAAAGAGCATTAAATATAGATAAACTAAAAGTATTTTTTACAGACTGCTTTTTAAGAGAGGTGACGCAGCTTGTTAGATGAGAAGCTGCATTCATATATTGAAGGTCTTATACCAGAGCGTAACCCGTTGTTAGCTGAAATGGAATCCTTTGCTCGTGAACATAATGTTCCCATCATGGAGCTTGAGGGAATTGAAACCATGCTACAATTACTTCGAATTCAAGGCACAAAAAAAATTCTTGAGGTAGGGACAGCAATTGGATATTCAGCCATGAGAATGGCAGAAGCACTTCCTGAAGCTCATATTGTGACGATTGAGCGAGATGATGAAAGAGCTCAATTAGCAGTCGAATTTATAAAGCGTTCATCCTTCGGAAGTCGGATTACCTTAATAAAAGGCGATGCTTTGGAGGTTGAAGAACAGATTAGTGGACATGCTTCATTTGATGCGATTTTTATCGATGCAGCAAAAGGGCAATACAAAAGGTTTTTTGAAATGTATTCAAACTATCTTAATCCTGATGGAATGATTATTACAGATAATGTCTTGTTTAAGGGATTGGTAGCTGAGACAGCAATTGAGTCAAAAAGGATCAGAAATCTTGTGAAAAAGATTGACGATTTTAACAACTGGTTAATGAACCATCCAGATTATGTTTCCGTTATTCTTCCTGTGGGAGACGGGGTTGCCATTAGCAAAAGAAGAGGTGATAGCAAATGAAAAAACCAGAATTGCTTGTAACACCATTGACTGTTAACGATATATTGCCCTTAGCAGAAGCGGGTGCAGATGCGTTTGTAGTAGGTGAACAACGATATGGATTAAGACTTGCTGGAGAATTTAATCGGGAAGATGTTAAAAAGGCAATTGAACTTGCTCACAGCAAAGGTAAAAAAGTATATGTAGCCATGAACTCGATTCTTCACAATGAAAAAATTGATGAATTGAGTGAGTATATAAAATTTGTTGCAGACGCCAATGCGGATGCGATTATTTTTGGTGACCCTGCTGTCTTAATGACAGTAAAAGAAGTAGCTCCGGATATGAAGCTTCATTGGGGAACGGAAACTACTGGTACGAACTGGTATACCTGCAATTATTGGGGAAGAAAAGGGGCAAAACGGGCGATCCTAGCACGTGAGATTAACATGGATGCCATTGTTGAAACAAAAGAAAATGCAGAGGTCGAAATTGAAGTGCAGGTTCATGGAATGAGCTGTATGTTCCAGTCCAAGCGTTCCCTTCTCGGTAATTACTATGAATACCAAGGAAAAGTCATGGAAATTGAAAACCGCAAGATGGAAAAAAATATGTTCTTGCATGATAAAGAACGTGGAAACAAATATCCAATCTTCGAAGATGAGAATGGGACTCATATTATGAGCCCAAATGATATTTGTATCATTGATGAGCTTCAAGAGATGATTGAAGCCGGTGTAGATTCTTTTAAAATCGACGGCATCTTAAAAAGCCCGGAATATATTCATGCAGTTACAAAAGCATATCGTGAGGCAATTGATTTACTCGTAGAAGATGCTGATGCATATGAGGATAAAAAAGACGAGTTATTAGCTGCGATCGAAGAAATCCAACCAGCTAACCGTCCATTGGACACAGGATTCTATTTTAAAGAGACAGTTTATTAAGGGAGGAGTTCCGCTGTGAATACAGTTAAAGATAAGATTTCTGAAATTATCGATGGAAAACGTGTCATTGTGAAGAAGCCAGAACTCCTAGCTCCTGCCGGAAATCTTGAAAAATTAAAGATTGCCGTACAATATGGTGCCGATGCGGTATTTATCGGAGGTCAAGAGTATGGTCTTCGTTCTAACGCTGATAACTTTACCTTTGAAGAAATGAAGGAAGGCGTTGAGTTCGCTAAGCGTTTTGGTGCTAAAATTTATGTTACAACTAACATTTTTGCACATAACGAAAATATTGATGGTTTAGAGGAATATATTCTAAGCTTAAAAGAGACAGGAATTGCAGGGATAATTGTTGCAGACCCGCTTATTATTGAAACGTGTCAGCGTCTTGCTCCTGAAATTGAGATTCATATAAGCACACAGCAGTCACTTTCAAACTGGAAAGCTGCACAGTTTTGGAAAGAGGCTGGAGCAGAACGTGTGGTTTTAGCGCGTGAGGTAGGCGCTGAGGAAATTAGAGAAATGAAGGAAAAGGTCGATGTTGAAATTGAAACCTTTATCCATGGTGCTATGTGTATTGCTTATTCCGGTCGTTGTACCTTAAGTAATCATATGACTGCTAGAGATTCAAATCGTGGTGGTTGCTGTCAATCATGTCGCTGGGATTATGACCTTTATCAGTTAGAGGGAAGTAATCAGGAAGCACCTCTTTTTGAGGAAGGCGATGCTCCATTTGCCATGAGCCCGAAGGATTTAAACTTAATTCAAGCGATTCCACAAATGATCGAGCTAGGTATTGATAGCTTGAAAATTGAAGGCCGTATGAAATCTATTCACTACATTGCAACAGTAGTTAGTGTTTATCGAAAAGTGATTGATGCTTACTGTGCGGACCCTGAGAACTTTGTTATTAAGAGAGAATGGCTTGAGGAACTGGACAAATGTGCGAACCGTGAAACAGCACCTGCGTTTTTTGAAGGTGTTCCAGGGTATAAAGAGCAAATGTTTGGTAATCATAGCAAGAAGACAAAGTTTGATTTTGTGGGTCTAGTGTTAGATTATAATGCAGATACACAAATCGTTACATTGCAACAAAGAAATCACTTTAAACCAGGGGATGAAGTAGAGTTCTTCGGACCCGAAATTCAAAATTTTACTCATGTTATTGAAAAAATTTGGGATGAAAAAGGGAATGAATTGGATGCTGCTAGACATCCGCTTCAAATTGTACAATTTAAATTGGACAAACCGGTATACCCTAACAACATGATGCGAAAGGAGAACTAGCATGATGCGCAAGCCAGTTGTTATTGGTGTAACCGGCGGCTCCGGCTCCGGAAAGACCAGTGTAACAAAAGCCATTTATGAAAGTTTAAAAGATCATTCCATTTTAGTACTTGAACAGGATTATTATTATAAGGATCAGAGTGACCTGCCATTTGAAGAGCGATTAAAGACAAATTATGATCACCCTCTTGCTTTTGACAATGATTTACTCATTGAACATATTGAAAAACTTTTAAGATATGAACCGATTGAAAAGCCTGTTTATGATTATGCAATCCATACCCGTTCAGAGAAAGTCATTCCTGTTGAGCCTAAAGATGTAATTATTCTCGAAGGAATCCTTGTCCTTGAGGACGAGCGTCTACGCGATTTAATGGATATTAAATTATACGTGGACACAGATGCTGATTTACGGATTATCCGTCGTATGACACGTGATATAAGTGAGCGTGGACGTACTTTTGATTCTGTTGTAAATCAGTACCTAAATGTGGTTCGACCTATGCATAACCAGTTTATTGAGCCAACTAAACGTTATGCGGATGTAATCATACCAGAAGGCGGCCAAAACTATGTTGCCATCGATATAATGGTAACAAAAATTCAAACAATTCTTGAACAAAAGACGATTTTATGAAACAATAGCAAAAGAACTATCTAAAAATCCGTTTGGATAAATATCTTTAATGCGCGCCCTTTTCAATAAGGACGCGCTACTATGTATTATGCGAGTGGCATAATATCTACATACATTACATACACAATTCTAATGGGGGATTGTGAAGACTAGAAGGAGTGAGGGTTTTGGCTACAGAAAAAGTATTTCCAATGACACAAGCAGGTAAAGATAAGCTTGTACAAGAAGTTGAGTATTTAAAATCAGTTAAACGTAAAGAAGTTGTAGAAAGAATTAAAATCGCAAGAAGCTTTGGTGATCTATCTGAAAACTCTGAGTATGATTCTGCGAAAGAAGAGCAGGCATTTGTTGAAGGTAGAATTACAACTTTAGAAAATATGATTCGCAACGCTAAAATTATCGCAGAAGGTGAAATGGCAAGCGATTCAGTGACATTAGGAAGCTCTGTTACTTTTGTCGAACTACCTGATGGTGAAGAAGAAACTTATACAATCGTCGGAAGCGCTGAGGCAGACCCGTTTGAAGGAAAGATTTCTAACGATTCTCCGATTGCAAAAAGCTTGATTGGTAAGAAGGTTGGCGACCAAGTGTCTGTTCAAACTCCTGGCGGCGAAATGAATGTTCGCATTGTATCAATTAAATAATGTTTGAAATGTCTAAACCTCGTCAAAACTTTTGACGAGGTGTTTTTTATGTGGAGAAAACGAGCAATTGGCTGGCTCATAATTTGTATAACAGGCCTTGTGCTTCTTTTAGTACGTTTAATGCAAATCCAATTAATTGAGACAGAGACCTTTTCTAAGCATAATGTAAATTTGCTTGAAGAGAGTGTTAATCAAAGAACGCAGGAGCTAGTGATTGATAATGGCAGAGGAAATTTTCTTGACCGAAACGGCACGATGCTTACACATAAAAAAGTGTCAGTACTCGTTTTATTCCCATTTCTTAAAAAGACCGATTGGCAAGTAGATAAGGTTGCTGAAATATCAGGTATACCTGTTAATGGATTAAAGTTTGCTGTGGAAGGTGCGAAAAAACCCTTTGCTTACGGAGACCCTGATCCCATTGAACTGACATCCTCGCAAATGAAGAGTATTAATGAGTTAAAGATACCGGGAGTTTTTGCAATAGAGAAGAAGTTTGAGCGTTCTGCTATTCCAGCTGAGCAATTAATAGGACTAACTGGTGAGAATGCAAGGGAATTGAAGAAACGTTATCCCGATAAGGAACTATCGGAAAAGACACTGCTCGGCGTATCAGGCCTTGAAGAGAGCTTTGATGAATTTCTCCTGCCTGAAGGGAAATCCAAGCTTGTCTACCATGTGGATGGAGGAGGAGCCCCGCTTTTTGGAATAAACGTTAAATATGTTGATCCAGCTAATCCTTTTTATCCAGTTAATATTCGGACCACGATTGATAAAAACATCCAACAAAAAGCGGAGGAATTAGCTGATCGATACCAAATAAAAAAGGGTGGGCTAGTCCTTTTGAATATTGAGGATAATAGTATATTGGCCATGGTGTCACGGCCCACTATCAATAAAAATGACCCTTATAATGGTGCCGGAATAACGAACTTAATGCTTAAACAGCAAATTATGGGGTCTGTTTTTAAAACGGTGGTTGCAGCAGCGGCTATGGACCAAAATTTAGATGATCCATCCCGATTGTTTGACTGTAGTAAAAAAATTAATGGTAAACCAGAATTAAAATATAATTATGGCATGTTGAATTTCACAACAAGCTTTGCAAGAAGTTGTAACCGCACGTTCGGGGAACTGGCAAAGGAATTGCAAAAAAAGGATAGTCATATACTTGAGAACTATGCTGAGAAGTTGTCTCTGACTGGGTTAGTTGGTTGGCAGGGGGAAGTGTACCATACTAGTGACTTCAAGCAGCTTCCTGATGAAGACAAAGGAAGGGTATTTGTATCTGATGCAGCAAGAAAAGACCCAAACTATATTGCGATGTCAGGTATCGGACAGCACGAGGTTCGAGCTACTCCATTAGCTGTAGCGAATATGATGGCCACGATTGCCAGAGGCGGCAAAAAGGAAATGGTAAGGGCAGTCTCAAAAGTAGAATACAAAAATGGGACAACCATGATTGATTTCAAAGAGCAGAACTTAAAGGAAGACTCGATCTCCCCTTATACAGCAATGAAACTACAAAAATTACTACGTGAAGTGGTTATTAATCCAAATGGGACAGGGAGATGGTTTAAAGACCTTCCTTATGAAGTAGCAGGGAAATCCGGTACTGCTGAAACGGGAAAATATAATGATGGGAAGCAATTACATAATAAATGGTTTGCTGGTTACTTCCCATTTCAAAATCCCAAATATGCGTTGGTAGCAGTCAATTTGGACGTAACCGACTCAGAAGGCGGCGTTAATTTACTATTTGCAGATATGGTAAAAGAGATCTATGAAAAAGATACTAGAAAAGAGTAGTCTAACTATTATCCCTTCATGTTCTGTTAAAATCATGTTAGAATATTGAGAGCCTTTATTTTTTAGGAGGAAATATAATGACGAATGATTTTAATTCTAACTCGCGTTCAGGTAACCGGGCGAAAAGGAAAAAAACCAATCTTGTCTTAAATAGTTTAATCATCATAGTACTCTTACTTATTATATTTGTTGCTTACAATATCTTTGCCTCAGGGAATGACAATGCTACTCCGAAGAAAGAAAGTCCAAAAACGGAGCACAAAGAAACAAAGCATGATGATACACAAGCTGAGAAGAAAGAGAGTAATAAGAAAGAGGATGAAAGTTCTTCTGAAGCCGTGCAGGAGGATGAACAACAAAGTGAGGAGGCTGCAGCTACTGAACAGCCAGATGAATCACAGGCAGTGGTTACTGAAGGTGGAAGTTCCTCTAATGTGTTAAAGACAATTGAAAATCCAAGCTGGAAGCCTGTAGGAACTACACAAACGGGAGAACATACATCTGTTTATGATACAAATTCTGTCGATTGGCAGGAAATGCTTCAAGCAGTCTCATATGCAACGGGGTTAGATGGCAGTAACATGACAGTGTACTGGCTAGGGAGAGACAAATCGACACAAAATGGCTCGTTTGCTACTGTTGCTTCAAAAGATAAGCAACAAAAATATAATGTATATCTTCAATGGGTGGACGGCGAAGGTTGGATGCCAACAAGAGTCGAAGAACTAGCTGAAATTGTGAAATAACCATATCAAAGGAGTCTGACTCTATAAGTCAGACTCCTTTATTTCTTTTTAAAATGGACTACTGCTGTAAAATAGGTTTGGCCATTGTCATTTACATGCATCTGATGTGATACGGAGTGAACTCCTAGCATAATTGCTCTGTTCTCATCAATTTGTGACTCAATTTTCTTTTGTAAGGTTTTAAGGTTTGTTGCCTCAAAAAACTCCACTTTATCTTCGATTAATTCAAATTGAAAATTCATAGAATCATTCCTTTCTTACCCTATTTTAGTAATTTCTTTTTCAGCTAGCAATAACGTTTGAATAAATAAAGAGAATATGATAACATGTTGTTTATTAATTCATAGTATACTTATAGGAATTATAAGTTAAGATGAGGTGTGAAGTATGGGAAGAGAATTTCTAGAAATCTTTGAGCAGTGGGCCGATTCTTATGATGATACAGTCTTTGGATATGATCGAGAGTATAAAGGAGTATTTTTAAGATATGAGGAAATATTGGGGGCAGTTGCCGAAAAGTCCAAAGGACATGTGGTTGAATTCGGCGTTGGTACAGGAAATCTGACACAGAAACTAATAGTAAAAGGTCTTAAGGTAACAGGAGTTGAACCTTCCCCTTCCATGCGGAAAATTGCGCATGATAAACTTGACGGAAAAGTGGAACTGCATGATGGAGATTTTCTGCATTTTCCGGAAACAAAAGCAATTGATACACTGGTTAGTACTTATGCTTTTCATCATCTTACCGATGATGAAAAAGCAAAGTCTATTGGTTTCTATGGCAAGCTCCTTTCAAAAGGTGGTAGAATAGTCTTTGCGGATACGATGTTTGAATCAGAGGAAGATTATAAGCAACAAATCGTTAAAGCAAAAAATGATGGCTTTCATAACCTGGCAAAAGATTTGGAAACCGAATATTATACAACGATTCCATTTTTAAAAAATATATTAGAAAAAAACTGTTTTAGCGTTACATTTACGCGCTTCAACGATTTTGTCTGGTTAATGGAAGGCGTAAAACAATAAGAAAGAGGTCAAAGTATGAAAATCGCAATCATCGGAGCAATGGAAGAGGAAGTAACGTTACTAAGAGATCATATTGAAGGGAAAACACAAGAAACGGTAGCTGGCTGTGAATTTACATTCGGTACCATGCATGGTGTAGATGTGATCTTGCTCCGCTCAGGAATTGGCAAGGTTAACGCGGCCATGTCAACAACTATCTTACTTGAAAAATATAAGCCTGATTATATTATCAACACTGGTTCTGCTGGCGGTTTTAACCCTTCTTTGAATGTGGGCGATGCGGTCATTTCAACTGAAGTTCGTCATCATGACGTAGATGTAACAGCATTTGGATATGAATACGGTCAGGTTCCACAGCTTCCAGCTGCATTTTTAGCTGATGAAAAGTTAATTGAGGTTGCTGAAACAGTATCAAAGCAACTGGATAAGTTTCAAATCGTTAAAGGTTTGATCGTAACTGGGGATTCTTTTATGGAAGATCCTGAAAGAGTGGAATTTGTACGTTCGAAATTTAATGAGTTACAAGCAGTGGAAATGGAGGCAGCAGCGATTGCACAAGTTGCCCATCGATTTGGAGTTCCATTCGTCATCATTCGCTCTCTGTCTGATATTGCTGGAAAAGAATCCGAGATATCTTTCGATCAATTTATTGATAAGGCCGCAACTAATTCTGCCACGTTAGTAATGAATATGGTGGCCGCATTAAAATAGTTGACAGGAGTGGGGAAATGAAGGTTTATAAAAATGTTCATGAACTAATTGGACACACACCAATGGTAGAAATCACACAATTCCAGTTGCCTGAAGGTGTTCGTATCTTTGCAAAACTAGAATTTATGAACCCAGGAGGAAGTGTCAAAGACCGACTTGGAATGGAGTTGCTTGAAGAGGCATTTTCTAGTGGGAAGCTACGCACAGGTGGAACAGTCATTGAACCAACGGCTGGAAATACGGGTATCGGATTAGCTCTTGCAGCTATAAACAAAGGTATTGAAGTGGTTCTATGTGTTCCTGAAAAGTTCAGCATTGAAAAGCAGGAATTAATGAAGGCTCTTGGGGCCAAAATTGTTCATACTCCGACGGAAAAGGGAATGAAAGGTGCGATTGCTAAGGCTAAGGAATTGGTTCAGGAAATTCCAGGTGCATACTGTCCACAGCAATTTGGAAACCCAGCTAATCCTGAAACATACTATAAAACGCTTGGTCCTGAAATTTGGGAGCAGCTTGATGGACAATTACATGTATTTGTCGCGGGTGCGGGTACTGGTGGAACGTTCATGGGTACGGCTCGTTATTTAAAAGAGCAGAGCGCTAAAGTAAAAACCGTCATTGTAGAACCTGAGGGTTCTATTTTAAACGGTGGGGAATCAGGGCCGCACAAAACAGAGGGTATTGGAATGGAATTTTTGCCTGATTATATGGATACCCACTACTTTGATGCTATTTATACTGTGTTGGATGAACATGCGTTTAGTCTTGTTAAAGAATTAGCAGCGAAGGAAGGCCTTCTTGTCGGCAGTTCTTCTGGTGCTGCCTTTCATGCGGCATTAGAAGAAGCTGAAATATCACCGCCAGGTACCAATATTGTCGTTGTTTTTCCAGACGGAAGCGAAAGATACTTAAGTAAGAAGATATTTGAAGGGGGTATTTAGGTTGAAAAGAAAAACAAAATTGATTCATGGGGGAATTAGCCAGGACCCAGCAACCGGAGCGGTATCTTTTCCAATATACCAAGTGAGTACCTACAAGCAGGAAGGAGTAGGGGGTCATAAGGGATTTGAGTATTCAAGAACTGGAAACCCTACAAGGAACGCGCTTGAGGAATTAATTAAAGATATTGAGGGTGGAACGGCTGGCTTTGCTTTTGGTTCAGGAATGGCGGCAATTACGGCAGTCATCATGCTATTTAATAGCGGAGATCACGTTATTCTTACGGATGATGTCTATGGTGGAACATTCCGTGTAATGACAAAGGTATTAAACCGATTCGGAATTGATTCTACATTTGTTGACACTAGTAATTTAGACAATATTAAGAGTGAAATCAAACCGAATACAAAGGCGATTTATTTAGAAACACCGACCAACCCATTACTTAAAGTGACAGATATTGAAGCAGCGGCAAAGCTTGCCAAGGAACACCAGCTATTGACTATTGTAGATAATACGTTTTCAACCCCATATTGGCAAAATCCAATTGAGTTAGGAGCCGATATTGTCTTACACAGTGCAACAAAATACATTGGTGGACATAGTGATGTAGTAGCTGGTTTAGTGGTTGTAAATAGTGAAAAATTAGCTGAAGATCTTCACTTCGTGCAAAATTCTACAGGCGGTGTATTAGGCCCGCAGGATTCTTGGCTTTTAATCCGTGGTATTAAGACTCTAGGTATTCGTATGGAAGAAACCGAAGAAAATACTGCTGCAATTGTAGAGTTTTTACAGTCCCATCCTAAGGTTAAAAAGGTTTTTTATCCGGGTATTGAATCGCACCCCAATCATGAGATTGCCAAAAAGCAAGCGAGAGGTTTCGGCGGGATGGTCTCCTTTGATGTTGGAAGTGCTGAAAATGCAGATAGATTATTAAGTAAGATTCATTATTTTACATTGGCAGAAAGCCTAGGTGCGGTCGAAAGCTTAATTTCTGTTCCTGCGCGAATGACACATGCTTCCATTCCGGCTGAGCGTCGTGCGGAATTAGGAATTACAGATGGATTAGTCCGTATATCCGTGGGACTAGAAGATGTAGAGGATCTAATTGAAGATTTAACACAAGCATTAGAATAAATAAATTAACCAGACACCAGGTCAACCCGCCTGGTGTCTGTGCTTTTCTTTTACTAATATTTACATCCTCTTTCATGCTAGATTTTATGTTAAAGTAGGTTAGTAGATTATAAGAAAAGCAGGTGGTAAGTAGTGAAACAACAAGCGAAGAGTTTGTATGAAAAAATGGTTGATTTTAAACGTTTTGCCACGATCTTATTGGCTGTTGGTGTATTTTTTTATTTAGGCTTAATTATTCCGTCGGACACTAAAAGTGAGATGGATGTAAATATAATGGTTCTTTCTTCTTTGTCATTCCTAGCATTATCTATTTTGTTTTTTATACAATCCAAACAATGCCAAATCAAGTTGTCTGAAATGGACGAAGGACAGGATTATCTGATGAAAAAATAAGCGATTCCTCTTCAGGAACGCTTATTTTTTTTGATTTTATAAAGGGCTTTTTAATTAATTTTAAAAAAATTACTTCCAAAAGGTTTACAAATACTAGGTGAGTGGATATAATTACCGTAGCAAGTAAAAAATTCCAAAGGAGGTCGAAGAAAATGAATTTAATTGTAGCCTGCACGAAAACATCATATTTGAATATCATGCATTCGACCAGACTGGAATGGATTGCTTAAGTTATTAAGTGACATTACATATCCATGCCGCAGGGAGAATGACGCCTTGCGGTATTTTTGTGTCTAAAAATCGTGCCGCAAGGGATATCTTCTTGCGGCCTTTTTGTGCCCTTTTTAATCGCCAGAAGGATGTGTAATGCATAAATTGGAAATGTTGTTAGAACAAGTTTAAAAAATTACTTTAAAGGAGGTGTTATATATGACCTTAAATATTTTATTTTTCTCCATCACAATCAAGAAGCGTGAAGTTGATCTAGAGAAAATTGCTCAACAAGAGATGGTTGATAAGCTATACGATCAAAATAAAGATCGTCAAATATCCATGCATCATTTTATGTAATGTAACCTCATGTACCAAAAAGGAAGTGAAAAAAAATGACTCTAAATATCCTATTTTTAACTATTACCATTAAAAAGCGACAAGTAAGCCTTGAAGAAGCTGCACATCAAGAAATGGTAGATAAGCTATATGAGAAGAACCGAGATCGCCAGGTATCTATGCATCGTTTCATGTAATTTCTAAAAATCTCAAAATCAGAAAGGTGGTTTTAATATGTTATTTTTCTTAATGCAAGGACGTGGAAACAGTTTCTGGGGTATGAAAGATACCACCTAGCTGTGTGAGAGAATAAAAGTAGGAGGTAACTAAAATGCCGCTTCATATTTTGTTATTATCATTGTTCTTTAAACCTAAGAAAAAAGATTCCTAAAAGTGTTTGTTAACAGAATGTTCATTTTTCCTTAAGTTAGTGACTGTGAAAATGTGCTAAATTCAAATTAGAAAATAGCAGTTTCTATCCTAAGGAGTGGAGAATATGTTCATGGTTGTGATGGCTTTCGTCATTACTGGGGCGATTGGTTGTGTAATCTCAGCAGAACTAAGTGTAGAAAGATAACAACAGAAAGCATCGGCCAAATACTCGGCCGATGCTTTTTTACATAATAAGATTGTATAAAATTCGAGTTCGAGAATTGTCCAGCTCCAGCGCCTAGCCCCTCGGGTCAAATAACCTTGGGCGAGTAAAGTCAAAGAGCGACTTTTCTTGCCGAAGAACATTTGCCTGTCGGGGCTGACCAAGGCGCTTACGCTTTTCTTAATGCTAGTTACTCAACTCCAGGAACTCATCTATGTCATCAAGACAAATTTGAACGGCTTTTTCCCAAAAGTCTTTCTTCGTTAAATCTACCTGCAAATGCTTTTGAGCTAAATCTTCTACTGACATAGAAGCGGTATCCCTTAACAAAGCAATATACTTTTCTTCATATCCTTTGCCTTCTTCAAGTGCCTGTGCATAAATACCTAACGAGAATAGATAGCCAAAGGTATATGGGAAGTTATAGAAAGGCACTCCTGTTATAAAGAAGTGAAGCTTAGAAGCCCAAAATAAAGGATGATACTCTTGTAAAGCCTCACAATACGCTTCTTTTTGTGCGTTAAGCATCAATTCATTTAGTCGGTCTGCAGTTACTGGCCCTTGCTTTCTCTCCTCATAAAAACTTGTTTCAAAAAGGAAGCGCGCATGAATATTCATTAAAAGAGCAACCGTCCTTTGTATCTTATCATCTAGGAGAACAAGTTTTTCTTCCTCGTTTTTTGCGTTTTTAACTGCGGCATCTGCAACAATCATCTCGGCAAAAGTAGAGGCGGTTTCAGCCACGTTCATGGCATAATTTCGGTTAAGATGATGGACACCCTTCATGGCGAATGTATGGAATCCATGACCTAGTTCATGTGCTAGAGTAGACACGTTTGAAGGTGTTCCGGAATAGGTCATAAAGATCCGGGATTGGTCGCTTTCAGGGAAGAACGTACAGAATCCGCCTGGCGCTTTACCAGGGCGATCCTCACCTTCAATCCACTGCTCTTCAAATGCTGTTCGGGCAAAGGAAGCCATCTTTTCACCGAACAAAGCAAAATTCTGCTCAATAAATTTTGCACCCACTTGATAGGAGACCTTTGACTCTGATTTTCCAATAGGAGCATCAAGGTCATACCAGCTTAGTTTATCGATGCCTAAAAGTTCAGCTTTTCGCTCTAAATAGGTAACCAGCTTCTGTTTATTTTCGGAAATGACTGACCACATTGTTTCCAACGTTTCTTTCTCCATACGATTAATACTAAGTGGTTCTTTTAATACATCCTCCCAGCCTCTTTTCTCATAAACACTTAGACGGAAGCCTGAGAGGTGGTTGAGAGTTTTTGCAAGAAAGTCTGCCTGTTCTCCCCAGGCCTTCTCCCAATTTTTAAATATAGCTTCTCTTACGCTTCTATCAGGGCTTGAGAACTTGTTGAACGCTTGACCGACGGATAGCAGTTTTTCCTCTCCATCTTCGCGAGAAGAAACTTTAATTGTCCCGACGATTAAATCGTATAATTGCCCCCAGCTATGATATCCATCGACCCCTAGGGCACTAATTAGCGCTTCTTCATCCTTCGATAGTTTATCCTTAGCGCGAGTACGCCGCTCTGTTAACACAAAGGATAGAACCTTTAACTGCTCATCTTCTAATAGCTGTGTCCAAACGTCATCGCTAATTGAGGTTAATAGACTGTCAAAGGTACTAAGGGCTGATTGAAAGGCTGCACTTAAACTAGTTACTTTTGAGTCCAGTGTATATGCTTGTTTATCTTCCGTATTTTGTGCCTGCAGACAACTAACAAATGCCCCTGCTTGACGAAGTTTTTTTGCCGCTTGCTCAAAATCCTCAAGTATTTCTTTTAAAAATTTGCGATCCTCTGGTGAATTGAGCGGAATCCAGTTGCTTGCCTTAGTTTGAAAGACCTCAATTAATGTTGCCGTATGATTTAGATGGTCAGTGAATTCTGGTGAATGACTACCGCCCTCAAAGAATACGTCTAAGTTCCAAACATCTGAATATGTAGTGGATGTCATCTATGCCCCTCCTTAATGGATATAACAGTTATCTAAAAAGACTTTCCGCTTTCCATTATAAGTTACTTTTTCTAAAAATTCTATATTAGCAGAAAAATGGAGACTGACCTAAAAGTTGAGTCAGTCTCCGTAAGAACCTTAACAAGCCCTGTTATACCACCACCAGCCCCCGAAGAGTAATAATAGTATAAATAAGACTATGATAACCGCAATCCAGAATCCACTGCCGGCTGCATATGGAACAGGATAAGCTGGATATGGGGCGGGATAACCGCAAAAACCATAAGGGCTTGGATATCCGTAAGGCATCATGATTCCCCCCTTTATCCATTTTATAATAGGGTATGAGCCCTTGTATAAGCATGTATAGGCAAACGTGTATGTCCCAATCAATTCAACAAGATTTCACAGATGTTCTTAATATTTTGTAGTATAATTTTGCCTAGAAATATTTACGGGAGAGGGATACCATTGAAGAAAATTCTGCTTATTGATGATGAAACACTGATGTTAGATCTACTTTCCCTTTATTTAACTCCTAGAGGCTATGAGTGCATTAAAATGACATCAGCGTATAAGGCGGTTCAATATCTCGGAGCAGAGAGTGTAGACCTTGTTTTGTTAGATGTCATGATGCCAGAAATGGATGGCTGGGATACATGTCAGGAAATGAGGGAAATTGGGGATATACCAATCATTATGCTTACCGCTCGCAGTGAAAAGATAGATATTGTTAAAGGGTTAAATATGGGTGCTGATGATTATATCTCAAAACCGTTTGATGAGGAAGAGCTGATTGCAAGAATAGAAGCAGTATTAAGAAGAAAAAATGGGCCATCAAGCATAATTGTTTTTTATGGGCTTTTGCTTAATGAAGAATCCTTTGAGGTATCCTACCAGGGTCATTTTGTTTCTGTAACACCAAAGGAATTTTCCTTACTTTCCCTTTTATTGAAAAATAGAAATAAAGTGTTTACCCGAGAGCATTTGCTTACATCCATTTGGGGATATGCAGTAACAACAGAAGATCGGACCATTGATTCGCATGTAAGAAATTTACGGGAAAAATTACGGAAATCAGGTTTTCCTGTTGACGATTATTTGACAACTGTATGGGGACTAGGGTATAAGTGGATGGATAAGGATTTATAAGCGAGAACCTCATAGTTTTAGATAATGTTCAGGAGGCAAAAAGGTGAAAGTACAAATGAAAGTGATATTAGCTATTGCTTTAGGAATATTACTAGTTGCTACAGGATGCACAAATAATAGTGAAAATCCAAAAAAGACCCAGCAGGATAAGAAAGTTGAAACAAAAGCAAAATTTGAAATTGTTGAAGCAGAGTCACTAAAATTTAAAAACATTCGTGGGATTGGCTACCCAGGTAATGACAATGCGCTTTATGTTGCTACAAATGCTGGTTTAAAATTTTTCAAAGATTCAAAGTGGTATGAACCCACCACATACCAACATGATTTTATTGGATTTCAAGCGGTAGAAGATGGGTTTATAGGAAGTGGGCATCCAAAGAAGGGAACAGGATTGAAAGATCCTCTTGGTGTGGTTAGAAGTGTTGATAAAGGGAAGACTGTAGAGCCAATAGCCTTCTATGGTAAGAAGAACTTTCATTTTCTAGCTTCTAGTTTTTCAGGGCAAGGGCTTTATATTATTAATGAAGCACCCTCTGAAGATTTAAATTTAGGTGTAAGCTACTCTAAAAATAATGGTGACACTTGGACTCAAAGCGCATTTAAAGGGTTTACTGCAGATTCATTGGGAATGATTGCTGTTCACCCCAAAAATGGTGACATCATGGCGATGTCAACAAGGACTGGTATTTATTATTCAACAGATAATGGGAATACAATGAATCCAATTACGGGCTCCATTATGGTGACATCCCTAACGTTTAGTGGAGATAGCATTCTATACTCCAGTGTGGAGAATGATAAGATCTTATTAAAAATGATCAATCCTGTAACGAATGCGCAAGGTGTGATAGAGATTCCTTTCTTGGATTATGATAACCCTATTACATATTTAGCGGTAAATCAAAAGGACCATAATCAAATGGCCTTTACCACCTATAAAAATGATATGTATGAATCCCATGACGGTGGTAAGAAATGGACTATTCTTCTTAAAGACGGAAAAAAAGAGCAGGAGTAACTGCTCTTTTTTTCGTATAGTATAGAAGGTGTTTAGTTTTTTTTCTTTCGTTCCTTTTCAGCTCTATAAAATTCATGAAACATTTTCATTAATGCCCGCTTTTCTATTCTTGAAACATAACTTCTTGAGATACCCAATTCCTTAGCAATTTCCCGTTGGGTTTTTTCTTTTTGGAGGTCTAGGCCAAACCGCCCGACAATCACTTCTTTTTCACGATCATCGAGCACCTCGATATACTTTTTTATCTTCTCAAGTTCCATATTCAGCTGAATGGTGTCAATTACGTCTTCTGATTCTGATTTTAGGACATCTATTAGGGAGATTTCATTTCCTTCCTTATCCTGACCAATGGGATCATGCAAAGATACATCTTTCTTTGTTTTCTTGAGTGCGCGTAAATGCATGAGAATTTCGTTTTCAATACAACGGGCTGCATAAGTGGCTAGCTTTGTTCCTTTCCCTTCGGAATAACTCTCAATCGCTTTAATTAAGCCTATGGTTCCAATGGAGATTAAATCTTCGGAATCCTCCCCGGTATTTTCAAATTTTTTAACGATATGCGCAACCAGACGCAAGTTGTGCTCAATTAACATATTTCGCGCATGTGAATCCCCTTCTGCCATTAACCGTAAATATTTTCTTTCTTCAGCAGCAGATAGGGGCTGAGGAAAGGCGTTGTTCTTAACGTAAGAAACAAGAAATAAAAACTCCTTCATTAAATATCCTAGTGCTGTTAAGATTCCAGACATCCACTTCCACCCCAATGCTTTTAATTTTTGGGCTATGGCCTATTACTAATTCCTATGAAAAAATCAGGAAATTGTGTCTGTCCAATTTAATTAATATTTTTTTTAATTAGGCTCTGTTAAACTTGCCTGTTGATTTCCGCTCCAGACGCAAGCGGTTCGTGGGTGTTTCGGCGAGCCTCCTCGGCGCAAGTGCCTGCGGGGTCTCCCCTGAACCATATTCCCACAGGAGTCTTCGCGTCTTCCGCTCCAATCAGCAGGGTGCAATAATCAACATTGTTCTTTAACACAGCCTTTAATTAAAAAAGCATCAACCTTGAAGGTTAATGCTTTTTGTTGATTATTAGACTTTTTTCAGTTTAAATGAACTTACCATTAGGAATGATAGAATGATGATTATAAATAAGAACGTTTGAGATGGAACGTATGGAATGATTAGATAGCTTAGCGTTGCTAATACACCAGCCGCTGTGATTGGCAGGCCGGTAAAATATCCATTACTTTCAGTAATATTAAAACGTGCGAGTCTAAAAGCACCACAACCAATATAAAAAACAGTGAAAAAAGATCCTGGTCCGCCGAATTCATGTAAAATTCCTTGGTATAGTAATAGTGCAGGAGCCACTCCAAATGATATAATATCACTCATGGAATCTAATTGTTTTCCAAGCTCGGATTCAATATTAAACTTTCGTGCAATCATACCGTCAAAACGATCTGCTAAGGCTGCAATAAAAATAAGCAGTAAGCTTAGTCTTAGATTACCATGAAGTCCAAATACAATGGCAAAACCGCCTAATGATAAATTTATTAGTGTGACTACATTTGCAGTTTGAGATTTCAATTTTTTTAAAGTTTGATCCAATACGTCCAGCAAAAACATTTCTCCTCATCACTCCTTTTCTTAGCAAAAGGAAATCAATTTTTTAGTTTATTCTATATTATTTAATTCTAAGCTTTTTATGACTGTTCGTAAAGAGTATTTTTACACTATTTGGGGGTAGATTGATGTTACAAGGTTTATATCGTCTCATGATTGAATTAACGAATGGCAAGTGGACATCCAGCATATTAAGAAGGTTTGCCAGTTCACGTACAAGCCGTTTTGTTGTACCGTCCTTCGCTAAAATTTATCAATTGAATGAAGCAGAAATGGAAAAGAGAGTGTCGGACTATCCAACACTTCATGATTTATTTGTACGCACACTAAAGCAAGGGGCACGGGTCATTGATAAAAATGAAGACTCTGTAGTCAGTCCAGTAGATGCTGTCATTGAGGATATTGGATCGATTAAAGAGACAAGCGAAATTGTTGTAAAGGGAAAGACCTATTCAATTGATGAAATGCTTGGTGATCCTGCGGCCTTAACCAAATATTTAAATGGTACATACATGATTCTTTATTTAAGTCCAAGCCATTACCATAGGATACATAGCCCTGTAAATGGTACTGTAACAAAACAGTGGACACTTGGATCAAAATCGTATCCAGTCAATAAATTAGGCTTAAAATATGGTGTCCGAACCCTTGCAAAAAATTATCGGGTAATTACAGAGGTTAAAACCAACTATGGACATGTGGCAATTGTTAAAGTTGGAGCCATGTTTGTTAATTCAATTGAAACGACTCACAAGGGCTCAACCCTTGAAAAAGGAGGGGAGATGGCCTATTTTAGCTTTGGGTCAACTGTTGTTCTTTTATTTGAAAAAGACACCTTCCGGTTAGAGTCAAATATTCAAACACCAAAGGATATTAAGGTTGGTGAAAAAATAGGTGTGTTAGTTAAAACAGAATTGGGAAAATGATTTGACTGTAGAAAAGGTCTATAAAAAAAGAAAAGCCCTAATAGGGCAGTATTGAAAATATTAAGAGGAAAGCTTTATTTTATTATTCAACGAACGACGGTAGATTTCGGACTCAATGAGACCAATAAAATCCGGGCTTAGGTTTAATTCTTTGGCTTTAAAATATGATTCAATTAATAATTCATCTGACAGTTTCCTCACGTCAGAATCCACCTCCGTTTATTAATAAATTGTTCTATTTGATGAAAACTAAACATAAAATAGTACGTTCAATTGGTGTACCCTAAATCTACCAAATTTATCCCTATAGAACAATCGTTCTATTTATCCACAACTTCTGGTGGATAAGTTGTGATTAATTTGTTCATAAACAGAGAAAACTCAAAGGATACAATGGGTATAATGTTAATAAGGTTATCCACAGAGTTTGAAAAAGTAGATATTTGTCGAAAAATATTTTTATTTTTTATTTAAAACATTCACAACCGTTGAAAATACTGACTATTAATTTTAAGAAGAAATGAAGTGTGGTCGAATTTTGTTGAATAATTAAATGGTTATTTTTCTTTTGAAACAACGTTTAATATTGGTTATGATTGTACAGGTACAGTTTTTTAAATGAGCTTCTATTATTTAGAATGTTAATGAGGTGTAAGCTTAGTGTTAAAACAATTTTTACCAGATGAGCATGTAAAAAGCATTCTGGATATATCTCCTTCAGAATTGAAAGAAAAAGGGATAAAAGGGATTATTACAGATTTAGATAATACCTTAGTTGAATGGGACCGCCCTAATGCGACCCCCCAATTGATAAATTGGTTTGATGAAATCAGAAATCATAATATCCTTGTAACAATCGTCTCTAATAATAATGAAGAACGAGTAAAGGCCTTTTCAGATCCTTTAAACTTACCGTTTATTTTTCGAGCGCGAAAGCCACTTGGACCTGCATTTAATAAAGCAGTAAAGCAAATGGGGATTAAAAAAGAAGAAGCGGTTGTCATTGGGGACCAATTATTAACAGATGTATTGGGTGGAAACCGCAGTGGTTTTCATACCATATTGGTTGTACCCGTTGCACAAACAGACGGCTTCTTTACAAAGTTTAATCGGTTTGCTGAGAGAAGAATTTTGAATTGGTTTAGAAAAAAAGGCATGCTTCAATGGGAGGATCATTCGTGAGTGAACAACATATTTGTATCGGCTGTGGTGTAAAAGTCCAAACAGAAAACCCGGAATTACTAGGCTATGCACCAGCTTCAGCATTAGAAAAGGAAATCATTGTTTGTCAAAGATGTTTCAGACTTAAGCATTACAATGAAGTTCAAGATGTTAATCTTACTGATGATGACTTTTTAAAGATCTTAAATGAAATGGGTCAAACAGATGCCCTAATTGTCATGATCGTAGATATCTTTGATTTTAATGGAAGCTGGCTACCTGGGTTACATCGATTCGTCGGGAAAAACAAAGTGCTTCTTGTAGGTAACAAGGTCGATTTATTACCAAAGTCAGTCAAACTCAACAAGCTAACAAACTGGATGAAAAATGAAGCCAAGGAGCTAGGGTTAAGGGCAGAAGAAGTATTTCTTGTGAGTGCGGCTAAGGGTTTGTTTATTAAAGAAACCGCTGCAGCTATTGATGAAATGCGGAACGGGAAAGATGTCTATGTAGTTGGTTGTACAAATGTAGGAAAATCAACTTTTATAAATAGAATTATCAAAGATGTAACTGGGGAAGAAGACCTTATTACTACATCACATTTCCCTGGGACGACGCTTGATATTATCAAGATTCCTCTAGATGATGGGAAATTTTTGATTGATTCACCAGGGATTATTAACCACCATCAAATGGCTCATTTTGTTGATAAAAAAGATTTGAAAATTATTACTCCTAAAAAGGAGATTAAGCCAAAGGTTTTTCAATTAAATGAAGGTCAAACCTTATTTTTTGGTGGCTTAGCAAGATTTGATTATATTAGTGGCGGCAGAAGATCATTTGTGTGTTACCTATCTAATGAATTAAATATTCATCGTACAAAATCAGAGAATGCCACTGAACTATATAATAAACATGTCGGTGAAATGCTGACACCTCCGCAGCCAGAACAAGTGGAGTCTTTTCCAGAGTTAGTCAGACAAGAGTTTGTGATAAAGGAAGCCAAGACAGATATTGTTTTTTCAGGGCTAGGTTGGATTACAGTGAATGAGCCTGGAGCAAAAGTAGCTGCATATGTTCCAAAAGGTGTCCAAACAATGATCCGTAAATCATTAATTTAAGTTATAGAGATTATAAATTCAGAACTTGGGTGAGGGGAAGTCAAGTGAAAAAGCTGTATGCAGTTTTAGGAGATCCGATAGGACACTCGATGTCGCCTGTCATGCACAATGATTTGTTTTCCTTTTATAACATCGACGCCTATTACCTTCCTTTTCAAGTGAAGAGTGAAGAATTACGGGAAGCAGTAAAGGGATTAAAGGCGCTTGGGGTCGGCGGATTCAACGTTACTGTACCTCATAAAAGTACGATTATTCCTTTCTTAGATGAGGTAGATGATTTAGCAGCCAATATCGGTGCTGTGAATACTGTCGTTAATAAGGATGGGAAATTAATTGGCTATAATACCGATGGTCCAGGATTTTTAAGGGGACTTCAAACAAGCCTTTCTTCCTTGAAAGATAAAAGGGTCTTAATTATTGGAGCGGGCGGAGCAGCACGGGCGATTTACTTTACTTTGGCGAATGAACAGCCTTCAAGCATAGATATCACTAATCGTACCTTAGAAAAGGCAGAAAGTTTGATTGAAGCATGTCCCTATGCAATTTCATCTACCGCATGTAACCTATCTGAAGCTAGCAAACAATTAGAAGAATATGATTTAATTATTCAAACAACGATGGTGGGAATGTCTCCGCGGACCTCTTTGCAGCCTCTGGATTTAACAAACATGAGGAAAGGTACAATGGTTTGTGATATAATTTACAATCCGCTTACTACTCAATTTTTGTATGCTGCAAAAGAAAAAGGGGCAATGACGCAAAATGGCATTGATATGTTTGTCTATCAAGGGGCCCTTGCGTTTGAAAAGTGGACAGGCATTCTGCCGGATACCCAACGAATGAGAGAGAATGTGTTGACACAATTAGGAGGAAAGACATGTTAACAGGTAAACAAAAACGTTTTTTGCGTTCAAAAGCACATCATTTAGATCCAATTTTTCAAGTAGGAAAAGGCGGAGTAAATGAAAATATGATAAAACAAGTAGCTGATGCACTCGAGGCTAGAGAACTATTTAAAATCAGTGTCCTGCAAAATTGTGAAGAAGATAAAACAGAAGTTGCAGAACAGCTAGCAGAAGGAACAGGCGCTGAGATCGTACAAATCATTGGTAACACGATTGTCCTTTATAAAGAGTCTGTTGAAAAGAAAACGATCACCCTTCCATAATCCAAGGAGTAAAGGATGGCGACTGCATGAAGAAGGTTGGAATATTGGGTGGAACATTTGACCCGCCGCACTATGGTCATTTGATGATTGCTAATGAGGTTCTTTCCGTGCTTCAGCTTGATGAAATTTGGTTCATGCCAAATCAAGAGCCGCCTCATAAGAAAAAGACAAGTACCGTCAAAAACGAAGACCGTCTTCGGATGCTTGAGCTTGCTACTCAAGGAAATAATGCTTTTAAAATAGAGACCATAGAATTAGAACGAAAAGGTCCCTCTTATACGATTGACACAATGAAGATGATTAATGCGAAGTATCCTAATCATCAATTTTTCTTTATCATTGGGGCTGACATGATAGAATATTTACCGAAATGGCAACAGATTGATGAGCTTATTAAGCTCGTTCAATTTGTTGGTGTACATAGACCATCATATAGCCATGAAACAAATTATCCTGTACTTTATGTAGAAGTACCAGGCATGGATGTGTCCTCAAGTATGATTAGAGAACGGTTCAAGAATGGGAAGACCATCCGTTATTTGTTGCCTGATGTTGTCATTGATTATATTGAGGAGAATCATTTATATGGAACGTGAAAGAGCATTACAGCTAGTGAAAGAACAGTTAACGGAGCATCGATATCAACATACAATCGGAGTCATGGAAACAGCCATAACATTAGCCAAGCAATATGGAGCTGATGAAAAAAAGGCTGAGTTAGCTGCTATTTTTCATGATTATGCAAAATTTCGTCCAAAAGAGGAAATGAAGGAAATCATTTCCTCAAAAGGATACCCTCTGGACTTACTGGAATATAATGCGGAATTATGGCATGCGCCTGCGGGTGCATATTTAGTTGAGAATGAAGTAGGAATTACCGACCAAGAAATTCTAGATGCCATCCGCTACCATACATCAGGAAGAGTAGGAATGACCTTATTAGAAAAAGTGATCTATTTGGCAGATTATATTGAACCAGGCCGTCACTTTCCGGGGGTAGACGAAGTAAGAGAACTGGCTAAATTAAATTTAAATCGTGCACTGGTTAAATCAGTGCAAAATACAATTTTATTTTTATTAAAAAAGAATCAAAAGGTGTACCCTGATACATTTTATACTTACAATGACCTTGTCAATAAACTGGAGGATTGATGGATGAGTAATCAAGACCTATTAAAATTAGCTGTAAAAGCAGCCGATGACAAACGTGCGGAAGATATATTGGCATTAAATATGAAGGGAATCTCTCTAATTGCTGACTATTTTATTATTTGTCATGGTAATTCGGATAAACAGGTCCAAGCAATAGCACGAGAGATTAAAGAAAAAGCGCAAGAAAACGGCTATGATGTTAAAAGAATGGAAGGCTTCGATGAAGCAAGATGGGTCTTAATTGATTTAGGTGACGTCGTAGCACACGTGTTCCATCGTGAGGAAAGAAGCTACTACAACCTTGAACGTCTATGGGGCGATGCACCGCTTGAAGATATCCATAGTGAGTTAAATTCATGAGTTATGAACAGTTTGCCTATTTATATGATGAGCTAATGAAGGATGCTCCTTATGAGGAATGGGTAAAGTTCGTAAAAGAGAAGCTTGAGCAATATGATGTTACTGGGGAGCGATTGCTTGATTTAGCCTGCGGAACGGGGGAGCTTTCCATTCGTTTTGCGGATGAAGGATTTCAAGTAACGGGTGTAGACTTGTCCTCAGATATGCTAGCTGTTGCTCAGGCAAAGGCAGAAAATAGAGGGGTTCGGATTCCGTTTTTTGAGCAGAATATGATTGATTTAGATGGCCAAGGAGAATTTGATGTCATCGGTATTTTTTGTGATTCGCTCAATTATCTGCAAACCGAAAATGAGGTTAAAGCCACATTTACTACTGCTCTTCAGCATTTGGCTCATAGTGGATTATTTATTTTTGATGTCCATTCTACCTATAAAGTTGCTCATGGTTTTATCGATCAAACGTTTGCCCTTAATGATGAGCATCTTTCATATATTTGGAATAGTTTCGCTGGGGAAGATGAATATAGTGTCGAACATGATTTAAGTTTTTTTGTTCTTGATGAATTGTCGGGGAAATATGAACGGTATGATGAATTTCATTACCAACGAACCTATCCTGTTGAGCAATACTCATCTTGGTTAAATGAGGCTGGTTTTGAATTACTGGAAGTATGTGCAGATTTTGAATCTGAATTACCAAGTCCAGAATCGGAACGGATCTTTTTTATAGCAAGAAAAAAATAAAAAAATGCCATCTTTGTTTTTGAAAGATGGCATTTTATTTTTTGAGCTCTGTTAAACATTCCAGTGGATTTCCGCTCCAGGCACGAGCGGTTCGTGGGTGTTTCGGCGAGCCTCCTCGGAGAAAAGCGCCTGCGGGGTCTCTCCTGAACCATACTCCCACAGGAGTCTTCGTGCCTTCCGCTCCAATCAACAGGGTGTAAAAATCAACACTATTATTTTACACTGCCATTTTTTAAAGAAGGAATTTGTCTATTTTTGTTGAATATTAGTTAGAGTACTGTATTTCTACCTTATCAAGGTCTTCTTTAAATTTTGCATGGGTTGCCTGAAACACATGTTCAAAGACGTCCCCCAGTTCACTTTCCAATACCTTGATTCCTTCACCCGTTATGCCACCCTTTACACAAACCTTTTCTTGCAAGGATGGTAATGTATAATGTCCTTGTTTCAACAATTCACCTAGGCCAACAATCATTTCACTTGCAAAAATAGTCGCAGAATCTTCGTCAATTTCCGTTTCTTTAACAGCTGCTTG
The DNA here is from genome assembly GCF_030818775.1 of Bacillus sp. SORGH_AS_0510. Lineage (NCBI taxonomy): Bacteria > Bacillati > Bacillota > Bacilli > Caryophanales > Bacillaceae > Bacillus > Bacillus sp. SORGH_AS_0510. Next base: position 1,830,018 of record NZ_JAUTAU010000001.1, read on the forward strand.
AATAAAACGCTGAAGCAGATAGCTAAAGAATGCTGGTCCACAACTCACAATATCGGAGGCTACTCTTGTATTTTTTTCTTCGATACAAACTGGTACAGATATCTTCGTAATTAAAGTTTCAATTTTTTCTCTCCAATTATCACTACAATTTTCTCCATAGGTAACCAAGGACACGCCGGATAATGCACGATTCGTGATACTTGGAATCACCCTGACCACTGAACATGCTACCTTTTTTTCGATTTGGCTTGTACTCACCGGACTTGTTATGGAAATAAGACATTTTTCCTGGTTTAAATGAGGAGTGATGTCCTCCAGTATTTTGTAAATGTCTAGAGGTTTTACACAAATAAATAACAAATCGGATTGAGCAGCCACCTCTTCAGGAGTTGCCCCAAACCCTTATGTCTCTATATTTATCTTTAAGCAGCATGGCTTTTGATTTCGTTCTATTTGTAATAATCATTGAAGAAGGGGAAACAGCCTGACTATCAATCAAGGCTTCCACCAAAATTCTCCCCATATTACCGGTACCGATGATACCTAGATTCATTTTTCCGACCCTCCTTCACTTGCAATATTCTTTTATAACCATATGAGAAGTGAGTGTGAAATATACCTTAGAAAGGATGGTTTCAAATGAAAGACTGGCTGTTAGAGCATAAGTTTTATGTGGTTATTGCTTTTGTTATCGGGTTGAGTAGTATTTATTATCTTTACAACAATAAAGATGTACCCGTCGCTTCTGAGTCAATTTCCATTGAAAAAAAGCTTGGTGAAAAGAGGGAGGAAAAGACAAATAATAAACAAAAGGAAAGTCAGGAAAAAACTGAACAAATAATGGTTGATGTAAAAGGACAAATCAAGCAGCCAGGAGTCTATCAAGCAAATACGGGGGAGCGGGTCATTGATGTCATAAGCAGGGCGGGTGGTTTAACAGATCAAGCCGATCAAACTCAAATTAACTTTGCTGAGCATGTTGCAGATGAAATGGTGGTTTATGTTCCGGCTAAGGGAGAAGCGGCTGATGCTATAGCTGGCAACATGGATAACCAGAATGCAACTGGAAGTCGAAGTCAGGAACAGGGGAAAATAAATATCAATAAAGCGGACACCACTGAGTTGCAAAATTTACCGGGAATAGGTCCGTCAAAGGCGGATGCAATTTTGGAATATAGGAATACAAATGGCCCATTTAAAACAGTAGAAGATTTAAAAAATATTAGTGGAATAGGGGAAAAGACGTTCGAAAAATTAAAGGATTTAATTGTTGTCCGGTAAAATCCTGGTTTGACCAAAATGTACAAGTGCCCTTAAACTAAATATAAATATTTATAGGGAGAGTGGGATTCGTGAATCATCGCCTATCTTGGGATCAATATTTTATGGCTCAAAGCCATTTGCTTGCATTAAGAAGCACGTGCACTAGGCTTACAGTGGGTGCGACTATTGTTAGGGATAAACGTATTATAGCGGGGGGATATAACGGATCGATAGCAGGTGGTGATCATTGTATAGATAAAGGCTGCTATGTAATTGATCATCACTGTGTGAGAACCATCCATGCTGAAATGAATGCCTTGCTGCAATGCGCTAAGTTTGGTGTGCCTACTGCAGACGCGGAAATTTATGTTACCCATTTTCCTTGTCTCCAATGCTGTAAAGCTATTATTCAAGCTGGAATCAAAACAGTTTATTACGCGGAGGATTATAAAAATCATCCATATGCTATTGAATTATTTGAACAAGCGGGTGTAAAAACTGAAAAAGTAGAACTAACAGAACAGGTGATTGACTTTAGAAAGATAGAACAGTAAACCTCTTACATGACGCCGGTAAGATCCGGCGTCAATCAACTAAATGGAGAATAAAAAATGCATGGAAAATATTTATATTGTGCCATTTCCGCATTGTTAGGCGTCTTAAGTGCGCTTGTTTCGTTTTTACCCTTCTTTATGTTAATTCTGTGTTATAGCTATTTACTTTATAAATATAAAAGGTTTATCAAAGAACATTTGGCGTTGGTAATCTGTATTTTCATAGTATTTTTTTTGGTTGCGACGAGGGCTGAAAAAAACAATCACACTATCATGCCCGAGTCATTGGCTACATTCGCTTTGGAGTATACAGACAATCCTAAAATAGATTGCGATTTATTACAGGTCCAGGCCAAAGAAACGTATTATCATGAAAATCTTGTGGTGAGGTATAAAATAAAATCTGAAAATGAAAAAAATGCTTTGCAGAATACCAGCTTTTTTAGTGCTATATGTAGAGTATCAGGAACATTAAAAAAACCCTCGATTGCGAAAAATCCCAACGGATTTGATTATCGCAGCTATTTATCCACAAAGAAAATATATTGGATAGTAGAAATTGATGAAAGCCCTTTACATCAATGCTCCCCAAGCTCACCTTCGTTGCTTACTCTGATCAAAAAACTTCGATTTTCCGGTACCCATTATCTAGCTGAAAATTTTCCTATTGAAATTTCATCGTTGTCAGCTGCTTTAATTTTTGGAGACAAGAGCTTACTTGAACCGGATTTGCTTGAACATTATCAAAAAACGGGAATTGTTCATTTATTGGCTATTTCAGGCCTCCATGTATCCCTTCTAATTGCGGGTGTATTTTATTTGGGACTAAGGCTTGGAATGACACGGCAGTTCATGATAAATTCCTTATTAATCACAATACCCATCTATGTGGTACTCACAGGAGCATCTCCTTCCGTCATAAGGGCTGGCATAATGATATTCCTTGTATTAGTAACAACAAAATGGAAAATGCGATTAAGGCTACATTCAATGGACGCCATAAGCTTATCTTTTCTTGTCTTTTTAATTTGCAATCCAATGGTTATTTTTGATGTCGGCTTTCAGCTCTCATTTTCAGTAAGCTTTGCCATTATCCTGTCTGCTAGCACAATTATGTCCTATTATAGGCTCAATATAACAAGGATGTTAGTCACTTCCTTGGTTTCTCAATTAGCTGCTTTTCCATTTTTACTCTACCATTTTTTTGAGCTTTCATTATTAGGAGTAGCAGTAAATCTGTTATACATCCCTTTGTTTTCTTTTGTTTATCTTCCAGGACTGTACTTCCTCTTCTGCTTTCAACTCTTACTAAGCAAGACTCCCTCCATGATTGTACGAATATTTACAAAACTAATTTCTTTTTTCAATGAATTCATCGATTTTATAGCACAAATATCTTTTGGCAGGGTTATTACTGGCAGGCCAAATCTCATATTTCTTTTAATAGATGTGCTTATAATTTTTGCGATATTTTATCTTTGGGAGTGCTTGTTTTATCCCAAAAGGATTCAACATTTAATTGTTTTGGGACTCACTTTACTCTTTCTTCAAAATATGTGCAGCCATTTGAATCCAAATGGAGAAGTGACCATGATTGATGTCGGACAAGGGGATAGCATATTTATTCAACTGCCCTTCCAAAAAGGGGCCATCCTAATTGATACAGGCGGAACGATGCAATACCAAGAAGAACCATGGAAACGGCAGGCGAAACCGTTTGAAGTTGGAAGGGATGTTGTGGTACCTTTTCTGAAAGGAAAAGGGGTGACAAAAATAAATAAACTCATATTAACCCATGGAGATATTGACCATATCGGCGGGGCTTATTCTGTGATCAATGAAATGAATGTACAACAAATTCTCATGCCATCGGTGGCGGAAACGTCAGACACAGAACTTGAGCTTATTAAATTAGCCGAAAAAAAACGGATACCTGTTGTAAGGGTAGCGGCAGGGGATCATTGGAATGAAAAGGGCTATGAATTTTTTGTTCTATCACCGCAAGCAAGAAATTTTATTGGTGAAAGAAATCGTGGTTCAATTGCATTTGTAACCCGCTTAGGCGGTTTGAATTGGTTTTTTGGAGGAGATCTTGATCAGGAAGGAGAGGAGCAAATCATAAAAGAAAACCCTCGATTGACAGTGGATGCTCTCAAAGTAGGTCATCATGGGAGTAAAACATCCAGCTCCGAAATGTTTTTACATCAAGTTAAGCCTAAGATAGCGTTAATTTCGGCAGGTGAAAAAAACCGTTTCGGCCATCCGCATCCAGAAGTCCTAGAACGGTTGACGGAAGCAAATACCAAAATATTTCGCACAGATTTACAAGGGGCGATTACCTATCGATTTCAAAAACAGAATGGAACCATTTCAACCTTTTTACCATAAGATAAAGCATTCAAAAGAAAATAAAAAAAGACTGCACATTAGCAGTCCTTAATTAAATGATCGGAATGTATTAAATTCGACTTCGAGAATTGTCCAGTTACAGCGCCTAGCCCCTCGGGTCAAATAACCTTCTGCAAGAAAAGTCAAAGAGCGACTTTTATTGCAGAAGAACATTTGCCTGTCGGGGCTGACCAAGGCGCTTCCGCTTTTCTTATGATATGTAAGCCTTCATTATGAACCGATTAATTTAATAACAGTTGCGATAATGAACAATAAAGCAAAAAATCCAAAAGAAACCCCAAATCCTACTCCAGAATCGATAGCGTCATTACGTTTGCTTTGCACGTTTTTTTCGAATTGATTCACAATCTACCCCTCCTATTTTCAAAATATAGTATAAGCTATTTGGCTGAAAAAATCCAGCCTCCCTTTATTGGTTTCCTGTACTGACAAGAGTTGTCAAAATACTATGATTCACTTGAGGCTACAATAGTATTACAAAAGGAACTCCGCCAAGCAATTGCAGATCCTAGGGCTGATATTGCAGGCGTTCATTATAGATCGGGAATTGGCACTTACTAGTTAATTGCTAATTCCCTTTTAGTACTTGTCAAATCGTCCAAGCTTCATTACGATAAGATGTGAGGAAATGAAGGGGAGCGCTGGACAATGGTTTTAGATATTTGGAAGAAAATCAAAAAAAGGGAAATTGCTCCTATCTATTTATTATATGGAACAGAGGCATTTTTAATCAATGAAACGAAACAACTACTCCTTAACCATATTTTAGACGAAGAGGAAAAGGATTTTAATTTTTCTGCTTATGACTTAGAGGAAACACCTATTGATGTAGCCTTGGAAGATGCAGAAACTTTCCCTTTTTTAGGAGAAAAAAAGGTTGTTTTCTTACATAATCCTGTGTTTTTAACTGCTGAAAAAACTAGGGAAAAGGTTGTACATGATTTATCAAAATTGGAAGCCTACCTGAAAGAACCAGCGCCATATACGGTAATGGTGATTTCAGCGCCATATGAAAAACTAGACGAGCGTAAAAAAATCACCAAAGAACTAAAAAGGAACGCGGAATTAGTAGAAGCAAAAAAGTTAAATGAGCATGAGTTAAAAAACTGGATAAAGGACCGTGCATCGGGAAATGGGATTGAAATTGAGGCAGCTGCAATTGATCAATTGCTCGCTTTAGTTGGAACCAATATGTTCATGATTACCACAGAAGTAGATAAGCTTGCGTTGTATGCAGCGGAACATAAAAGAATTGATGTAGACCTAGTTGAAAAATTAGTTGCCCGATCACTGGAGCAGAACATTTTTACCTTAATTGAGAAGGTTGTTCAGCGAAGACTTGATGAAGCCCTAAGAATTTATTATGATTTGCTAAAGCAAAATGAAGAACCAATAAAAATTCTAGCCTTACTTGCGGGGCAATTTCGATTAATATACCAAGTAAAAGAACTCTCTAGGAGAGGATACGGTCAACAACAAATTGCTAGTTACTTAAAAACGCATCCATTTCGTGTCAAATTGGCAAGTGGACAAGCAAATAAATTCACTGATGAAGAATTAGCACAATTAATGGAATTGCTTGCTGATGCTGATTACCAAATGAAAACAGGTGGAATGAATAAATCGTTGCTTATTGAGATGTTATTGTTTCGCTTAAAAAAGTAAAAATAAATATAAAAAAACGATTCCTAAGTGGGAATCGTTTTTTTAGCGCTATATTATAGAGCGTTTGATTTTTTCATTAGACGTGATTTTTTACGAGCAGCAGCATTTTTATGGATAAGACCTTTTGCAGCAGCCTTGTCTAATTTACTAGCAGCAGTTACTAATGCTTCTTTAGCAGTAGCAGCGTCGTTTGTTGCAACAGCAGCTTCTGCTTTCTTAACAGCCGTACGCATTGCAGATTTAGCAGTTGTATTTTGAGCATTACGAGCTTCAGTCGTTTTTACACGCTTAATAGCAGATTTAATGTTAGGCATTACATTCACCTCCTACAAAGAATCGAGACTATATGAACTCGACTTTACATTCATCATTTATAATTCAGAACAAGAAGTATTTTATCAAACGAACGCCTATATTGCAATACACAAATATAAAGGATAAATATTTAAGTTGCATGATTTGCAGCTAAGCGGGCAAAAATAGGAAATAGTTTCTATTTGAAGGAGATCAGAATAGGAGTGAAACATAGATGAGTGAATCGATAGACTTAAGTCAATACTCTGTTCGAACCGACTTAGCCATTGAGGCAAGAGAGATGGTACTTGCTGGGAGAAAAGGAAGTGTCGAACAAGAAGAGGATCTATCTCAAATTGAAGGAGTCATAATTAAGGAAAAAGATGTAGATGATATAAAAATTTCGTTGGTTGAAGTAACAAAACAAGGTGAGCAGCAGTTAGGGAAAAAAGCAGGTCGATATTTGACTGTGGAAGTTCAAGGGATTAGACAGCAAAATACGGAGACTCAGAAAAAGGTGGAGGGCATTTTCGCAAGGGAGTTTGCTCACTTTCTAGAAGGATCCGGTATTAAGAAAACCGACTCTTGTCTTGTGGTGGGGCTCGGGAATTGGAATGTTACTCCAGATGCATTGGGCCCAATGGTATGTGAAAACCTTCTAATTACAAGACACCTATTTCAGCTTCAACCTGAAAATGTGGATGAAGGATATAGATCTGTCAGTGCCCTGTCCCCTGGTGTTATGGGACTAACTGGGATTGAAACAAGTGATATTATTTTCGGAGTCGTTGAAAAATCAAAACCAGACTTTGTTATTGCTATTGATGCTCTAGCATCAAGGTCAATTGAAAGGGTGAATTCTACCATTCAAATTTCTGATACAGGTATTCACCCTGGTTCTGGTGTTGGTAATAAAAGAAAAGAACTCAGTAAAGAGACATTGGGGATACCTGTCATTGCAATTGGTGTTCCTACAGTGGTGGATGCAGTTTCCATTACTAGTGATACGATTGACTTTATCCTGAAACACTTTGGAAAAGAATTGAAGGAAGGGAATCGCCCTTCCAGAGCGTTGGCACCAGCTGGCATGAGTTTTGGTGAAAAGAGAAAGTTAACTGAAGAAGATCTACCTGAAGAAAAGCATCGCAAAACGTTCCTTGGAATTGTCGGGACGCTGCCAGATGATGAAAAAAGAAAGTTGATTTATGAGGTACTTGCACCAATTGGCCATAATTTAATGGTTACTCCAAAGGAAGTGGATGTCTTTATAGAGGATATGGCTAACCTCATAGCAAATGGTCTAAACTCTTCACTTCATTCTGCGGTTGATCAGGAAAATGCAGGATACTATACAAAATAATATCTTCTTAGGGGCTTGGTTTCTAACCGTTAGCCCCTTTTTCGAACGCCTTAAGCAGTTATTTGTAGTTCTACCAATTCTAGTAATGTCATAAGATTTACTAGAATCGTTAAAGCGGGGTGGAACTATGAAAAATGCTAGGACATCAGGTGCGTTTTTGATTGTCCAAGGGACAAGCTTACTTAAAATAATTGCTGCTCTTTTACTCTTTATGATATTGATCTTTTCAATAAGCGGCCTCTTAACTTCATTGAAGCCACAGTACAGATTGATGTCATCTTCTGTCAATCAAGCAGCCACCAATGTGAATGGAGAGCTCCTGTACCAGCTGATGGGGTGGGAAAATCATCATTTTCTAAAAGTTGAAAATAACTGGGCCGCCACACCCACTCTTACCAATTTAGTCTTTAAATTATCTAGTAATATTAACTTGAATGACCCGCGGAGCCTTCTAGGAAGAGAACTCCCAGGATTCTATCAATTTGATGGAAAAATTCTGGTGGCTGGAGAAGGAACCAATTATACGAACATGCCAATTGAATCTGCACCACCAATAGAAATCATGAAGGCAGAGCGTGAAGCTGCCCTGCAAAACCTTGAAGGATTAGACAAGCCAGCAGATGAGAATCCATCCACGAAACCAGGTCAAACAACAGGTGATCGAAAAGTGGTATATGTTTACTTCTCACATAATCGGGAATCCTATTTACCATACCTAAAGGGTGTAACTGACCCGGATATGGCTTATCATTCACAGATTAATGTCACTAAGATAGGGGACCAGCTTAAGACAAGCCTTAAAGAAAGAGGAATTGGGAGTTTTATTGACAAGACAGATATACAAGCAAGCCTCAATAAAAAGGGTTGGAATTTTGCTAAGTCCTATCTCGAATCACGTTCTGTTGTTGAAACAGCGATGGCCTCCAATAGGGATTTACACTATTTTATTGATATTCACCGAGATTCACAGCGTAAAGACAAAACGACTGTAGCGATTAATGGAAAATCCTATGCTAAGATTGCCTTCATCATCGGCGGGAAAAACCCTAATTATGAGAAGAACGCGAAGCTAGCAACTGAATTACACAATCTACTTGATAAAAAATATAAAGGGTTAAGCAGAGGGGTTATAGTTAAAAATGCAGCAGGTTCTAATAGTATCTATAATCAAAACCTATCACCCAATGCCATCTTGATTGAATTTGGCGGGGTGGATAATACGTTTGAGGAGTTGAACCGCTCAGCCGATGCCTTAGCTGATGTATTTAGCGAATATTACTGGCAGGCAGAAAAAGTAAATCAGGATGTTGAACAATCGACCGATAAACAATAAAAGGTAAGGGAGCAGTTTTTATGAAACTTTTTATGCTCAAAAGCTTTGGTATCGCCGCTCTCATGCTAATCTCAGTTTTGACAGGAATGCAATTAGCAAATAACGGAATCCATAAGATGAAAGGGTATGATGATCCCAATTTCCACCAGGCCGTCAGCTTAAAGGAAACAGATAATCATATTAATGCTTCTATACTAGGCAATAATATTTCCAGCCATGATATTGAAGCGAAAAAAAAGAAGCTCGAGGAGATCAGTGCCTATAATTTCTTTTCATCCATGGGTAAGAAAATGTCAGAAGGAATATCAAATGCATCGGAAAACGTCATCCGAAAAATAATGAAATAACAGAAAAGCGGTACCAGTATGGTGCCGCTTATTAATATTTACTAAGAGTTGATCTTCTTTACACTTGTTGATTGGAGCGGAAGGAACTAAGACTCTTGTGGGAGTATGGTTCAGGGGAGACCCCCAGGCGCTTTTCTCCGAGGAGGCTCGCCGAAACACCCACGAACCGCTCGCGCCTGGTGCGGAAATCAACAGACAATTTTAATAGAGCCTAAATTTGATTGAATCTCGATTGTTCTACTGATATAATCAAAAATAGTGTACATGTGCGAGTATAGTAGGAGTGAAAGACCATGAACAGAGAAGAAAAACTCAAACGACAAGAAAAAATTAGAAACTTTTCCATCATCGCTCATATCGATCATGGAAAATCCACATTGGCTGATCGTATTCTAGAAAAAACAAACGCATTATCTTCGCGTGAAATGAAAGACCAGCTTTTAGATTCCATGGATCTTGAAAGAGAGCGCGGAATTACAATCAAGTTGAATGCTGTACAGTTAAAATATAGAGCACAAGATGGAGAAGAATATATTTTCCACTTAATTGATACACCAGGGCATGTCGATTTTACGTATGAGGTATCAAGAAGTCTTGCTGCTTGTGAAGGGGCTATATTAGTCGTTGACGCAGCACAAGGAATTGAAGCACAGACACTAGCAAACGTTTATCTAGCCTTAGATAATGACCTTGAAATCATGCCTGTTATTAATAAAATTGACCTGCCAAGTGCAGAGCCTGAGCGAGTTCGTAATGAAATCGAAGAAGTTATCGGTTTGGATGCATCAGAAGCGGTCTTAGCCTCAGCGAAAGCAGGTATTGGGATCGAAGAAATACTAGAACAAGTAGTAAAAACTGTTCCGGCCCCATCAGGTGACCCGGAAGCGCCATTAAAAGCGCTGATTTTTGATTCTTTATATGACGCTTATCGTGGTGTTGTTGCCTATATTCGTGTGGTCGAAGGATCTGTAAAAGTCGGCGATAAAATCAAGATGATGGCAACAGGAAAAGAGTTTGAAGTAAATGAAGTGGGAGTGTTTACTCCAAAAGCTACTTTGCTTGATGAGTTAACTGTTGGGGATGTTGGTTTCCTAACCGCATCCATTAAAAATGTCGGTGATACTCGTGTGGGTGATACAATTACGAATGCGAAAAATGGAGCGACAGAACCGCTGCCTGGGTACCGCAAATTAAACCCAATGGTATACTGCGGACTGTATCCAATTGATACAGCTAAGTTTAACGATTTACGTGAAGCCCTTGAAAAGCTTCAATTGAATGATTCTGCTCTTCAATTTGAACCAGAAACGTCACAGGCACTTGGCTTTGGTTTCCGTTGCGGATTCCTAGGACTTCTTCATATGGAAATCATCCAAGAGCGTATTGAACGTGAATTCAAAATTGACCTAATAACTACTGCACCAAGTGTTATCTACCATGTTTATATGACTGATGGTACTCTAGTAAATGTTGACAATCCTTCAAACATGCCGGAACCACAGAAAATCGACCGAGTAGAAGAGCCTTACGTGAAAGCGACAATGATGGCTCCGAATGATTATGTTGGTGCGATTATGGAACTTTGTCAGTTAAAGCGTGGTAATTTTATTGATATGCAATATCAGGGCGAGAACCGAGTGGGTATCGTTTATGAAATTCCGTTAGCTGAAATTGTTTATGATTTCTTCGATCAGTTAAAATCCAGTACAAGGGGCTATGCTTCTTTTGACTATGAATTAATTGGTTATAAGCCTTCTAGTTTGGTTAAAATGGATATATTATTAAATGCAGAACAAGTAGACGCATTAAGTTTTATTGTTCATAAAGACTTTGCATATGACCGTGGTAAGGTAATTGTAGAAAAGCTGAAGGAATTAATTCCAAGACAACAGTTTGAGGTTCCAATTCAAGCTGCCATCGGTCAAAAAATTGTTGCTCGTTCTACAATTAAAGCAATGCGTAAAAACGTGTTAGCCAAATGTTATGGTGGAGATATCTCTCGTAAACGTAAGTTGCTTGAAAAGCAAAAAGAAGGTAAAAAGCGGATGAAACAAGTAGGTTCTGTTGAGGTACCGCAGGAAGCGTTTATGGCAGTACTAAAAATGGACGATACTAATACAAAAAAATAATAACTTAGTGGAGGTTAGGACATGCCTGTTGCAGGTATTCTAGCCTCTTTTTGTTACTAGATTAAGGACGTGTTACTAATGATAAATGCTGCCTATCTTCATATCCCTTTTTGTGAGCATATATGTCATTATTGTGATTTTAATAAAGTTTTTCTAAAAGGGCAGCCAGTGGAGGACTATTTAAAAGCACTTGACCAAGAAATGAAGATGACACTGGAGAAACATCCAACTAACGTGTTAGATACTATTTTTGTAGGTGGAGGTACACCTACATCATTAAATGAACAACAGCTCTACTCATTTTGTGAAAGCATAAATACCAACCTTCCAAAAAGTGATACAGTGGAATTTTCCTTTGAAGCCAATCCAGGTGATTTATCCATTGAGAAATTACAAATATTAAAGGACGCAGGAGTAAATAGAATTAGTCTGGGTGTTCAAACCTTTAACGAAGAACTGTTGAAAAGAATCGGTCGTGTTCATAGGGCGAAGGATGTATATCAAACCATTGAAAATGCTAAAAAGGTTGGTTTTAATAATATAAGCATTGACCTTATCTTTAGCCTGCCGTCACAAACTGTTGGAGACTTTAAAGAATCATTGACTGAAGCATTTTCCCTAGATATTCAACATTATTCTGCTTATTCATTAATCATTGAACCAAAGACAGTTTTTTACAACCTATTAAAAAAAGGCAAGCTTCCTACTCCTGGAGAAGATATAGAAGCAAAAATGTATGAGATACTAATGGATGAAATGGAAAAACACGGATACAGCCAATATGAAATAAGCAACTTTTCAAAGCCAGGTTACGAGAGCAAGCATAATCTGACTTACTGGAATAACGAATATTATTATGGGTTTGGAGCGGGGGCGCATTGCTACGTTGACGGGCACAGACGATCAAATTCAGGTCCACTGAAAAAATATATGGATCAGATTAATAGTGGAAACTTACCTATTTTAGATGACCATAAGGTAACGAAAGCTGAACAAATGGAGGAAGAAATGTTCCTCGGATTACGCAAAACGAAAGGTGTCTCGATTTCACATTTCATAGAAAAATATAACCAAGATCCCCTGCAGATTTTTAAAAAGGAAATTGATGATTTAGCAGGTAAACAATGGATAGAAGTAAAGAACGATAATATATTTTTAACTAAAACAGGACGTTTTTTAGGCAATGAGGTATTTCAAGCCTTTTTAGATGTGGTCTAATCTTAAGTTCCAAAAATAAGGTTTCTTTTTAATTGACACCATCCCCCCTTTTTTGATAATTTATTAATATAATTAGCACTCGGTAATGATGAGTGCTAACAGAGGTGATGAATGTTGCTTACAGATCGTCAATTGTTGATTCTTCAGGTAATTGTTGATGACTTTATTCGATCTGCTCAACCAGTCGGCTCAAGAAGCTTGTCGAAAAAAGAGGAAATATCCTTTAGTTCAGCTACCATTCGCAATGAAATGGCCGACTTGGAAGAGTTGGGGTATATTGAAAAAACTCATACTTCTTCAGGGCGCGTTCCATCTGAAAAAGGATATCGTTATTATGTGGATCATTTATTATCACCTCAGGTGCTAAATCCACATGATATTTCCATTATTCAATCGATTTTTGCTGAAAAAATCTATGAATTTGAAAAGATCATTCAAAGGTCTGCGAAAATACTCTCTGAATTAACGAACTACACATCTATTGTTCTTGGACCGGCGACTAGTATAAATAAGTTAAAGAAAATACAAATCATACCCTTGAACAAGGATACAGCTGTAGCTATTTTTGTGACAAATACTGGACATGTAGAAAACAGAACGGTTTCTATCCCTGGATCAATTGATCCGAGTGATTTAGAGAAGACAGTAAATATCTTAAATGATCGTCTCGCTGGTGTACCTCTTGAGGATTTAAACGACAAAATTTACAAAGAAGTGGCAATGTTGCTTAGACAGCATATTCATAACTATGATTCCATGCTTCATACGGTAGCAGACTCGCTGAAAATGCCGGTTACTGAGAAACTCTTCTTCGGCGGAAAAACGAATATGTTAAGCCAGCCTGAATTTCATGATATCAGTAAAATCCGTAGTCTGTTAACGATGATTGATCAAGAAGAATGGATTTACAACTTGATTAGAAAAGAACCTGCTGGTATCAATATTAAAATTGGCAGAGAAAACAATATAAGTGCTATGGATAATTGCAGTTTGATTACAGCGACCTACTCTGTAGGGGTTGAAAAATTAGGTACTATAGCTATACTAGGGCCTACCCGCATGGAATATTCTCGTGTCATAAGTTTACTCCAGTTGTTAAGCAAGGACTTAACAGCTGTTCTAACAAAACTGTATCAAACCAACTAGCAGTGGTAATATTGGTAAGGGTGAAATTCCTTATGTTTCACCCCCTTTTCTATGAAAATTAATTTAGTATACAATGTAGCAATGCTTTAAGGGAGGTGAGTAAGTTGACAAATGAAAAAAATAATTCAATACATGAAGAAGTAGAAATCGAGAGTGCCGACCATGTTGAACTTACCGAAGAACAAGCAGTTGATTCAGGTCTAGAGGAAGGTCAAAACCTTGAAGAAACAGTGGTAGAACCTGCTGAAGAATATGTGAAAGAGATTCAAATGCTTAAGGATAAGTTAGAGGAAGCAGATAATCGCTATTTACGACTTCAAGCCGACTTTGATAATTTCCGCCGTCGCACTAGATTAGATCTAGAAGCGAGTGAAAAATATAGAGCGCAAAAACTTATTACTGATTTATTGCCTGCATTAGATAATTTTGAAAGAGCCATGCAGATTGAAGCAGACAATGAACAAACCAAATCTTTACTTCAAGGGATGGATATGGTGTACCGCGGATTGGTTGAAGCCTTGAAGAAAGAAGGCGTGGAACCAATTGAAGCTGTTGGGAAAGAGTTTGACCCACATCAACATCAGGCAGTTATGCAAGGTGAGGATGAAAACTTTGGGTCTAACATTGTGACTGATGAATTCCAAAAAGGCTATATGTTAAAGGATCGTATCATCCGTCCATCCATGGTAAAAGTGAATCAATAAAGACTACATATTATTTTAGGAGGAAAAGGCAATGAGTAAAATTATTGGTATTGACCTTGGAACAACAAACTCTTGTGTGTCTGTACTTGAAGGCGGCGAGCCAAAGGTTATTCCTAACCCAGAAGGAAATCGTACAACTCCATCTGTAATTGCATTCAAAAATGGTGAGCGCCAGGTTGGGGAAGTGGCAAAACGTCAAGCAATCACTAACCCTAACACAATTATGTCTATTAAGCGTCATATGGGTACGAACTATAAAGTTGGAATTGAAGGTAAAGACTATACTCCACAGGAACTTTCAGCCATCATCCTTCAATATCTAAAATCTTATGCTGAAGATTATCTTGGCGAAACAGTTACAAAAGCGGTTATTACAGTACCAGCTTACTTTAACGATGCAGAACGTCAAGCAACTAAAGATGCAGGAAGAATTGCTGGTCTTGAGGTTGAACGTATTATTAATGAACCAACAGCTGCTGCACTTGCTTACGGTTTAGATAAAACCGATCAAGATCAAACTATTTTAGTTTACGACCTTGGTGGCGGTACATTCGACGTTTCTATCCTTGAACTTGGTGACGGAGTATTCGAAGTAAAATCAACAGCAGGTGACAATCGTCTTGGTGGGGATGACTTTGACCAAGTTATTATTGATTACCTAGTTGAGCAATTTAAAAAGGAAAATGGCATTGACCTTTCACAAGATAAAATGGCATTGCAACGCTTAAAAGATGCTGCTGAAAAAGCGAAGAAGGATCTTTCTGGGGTAACAACAACACAAATTTCCTTGCCGTTCATCACAGCTGGAGCTGCAGGTCCACTTCACCTTGAAGTATCTATGTCAAGAGCTAAATTTGATGAAATATCAGCTCACCTTGTTGAGCGTACAATGGGACCAGTTCGTCAAGCATTAACCGATGCGGGCTTAACAGCTTCTCAAATTGATAAAGTAATCCTTGTTGGTGGATCTACTCGTATTCCTGCTGTCCAAGAAGCGATTAAAAAGGCTACAGGACAAGAGCCACACCGTGGCGTAAATCCAGACGAAGTAGTAGCAATGGGTGCTGCAATTCAAGGTGGAGTCATTACAGGTGACGTAAAAGACGTTGTGTTATTAGACGTAACTCCACTGTCACTTGGTATTGAAACAATGGGCGGAGTATTCACAAAGTTAATTGATCGAAATACTACAATCCCAACATCTAAATCTCAAGTTTTCTCTACTGCTGCGGATAATCAAACGGCTGTTGATATCCATGTCCTTCAAGGGGAGCGTCCAATGGCGGCGAACAACAAAACCCTTGGTCGATTCCAATTATCTGATATTCCTCCCGCACCACGTGGGGTACCTCAAATTGAGGTTACATTCGATATTGATAAAAATGGTATCGTAAATGTTCGTGCAAAAGACTTAGGCACAAATAAAGAGCAACAAATTACGATTAAATCATCAACAGGACTTTCTGATGATGAAATTCAAAAAATGGTAAGAGAAGCAGAAGAGAATGCGGAAGCTGATAAGCAACGCAAGGAAGAAGTTGAACTGCGCAATGAAGCAGATCAATTAGTGTTCCAAACAGAAAAAACATTAAAAGACCTTGAAGGTAAGGTTGATGAAGCTGAGGTAGCAAAAGCTAACACAGCGAAGGATGAATTAAAGCAAGCCATTGAGAAAAACGACTTAAACGAAATCCGTTCTAAAAAGGATGCGCTTCAAGAAATCGTTCAAGCATTGACAGTAAAGCTCTATGAACAAGCTGCACAAGCTCAACAGCAAGCAGGTCAAGATGCAGGTGGCGCTGCTGGCAAAGACGACGTAGTCGATGCAGAGTTTGAAGAAGTAAAAGACGATAAGTAATAATTCATGTAGCGGTACAAGAGAAAAAGTCAAAGTCAGTCTATGGGCTTTGGCTTTTTCTCTGTATAGGAAATAATAAAAAGTTACAAGTGTGGATAATTGAACTAGTTATCTGAATCTAGCTCCAGCGCCTAGCCCCTCGGGGTCAAATAACCTTCGGCAGTAAAAGTAAAAAGGCGGACTTTTCCCGCCGAAGAAGATTTGCCTGTCGGGGCTGAACGAGGCGCTTCCGCCTTTTATTCCTGTACTAAAGAAAAGTATTTTATTGCATTCTTCATCTTATGGGTGATACAATAATCTTTATGTGAAAGATTCGGGAGTGGTAATCATGAGTAAACGGGATTACTATGAAGTGCTTGGTGTCAGTAAGAGTGCTTCAAAGGATGAGATAAAAAAAGCCTATCGTAAGCTCTCTAAACAATATCATCCTGATATTAATAAAGAGCCAGATGCGGCAGATAAATTTAAGGAAATTGCAGAAGCATATGAAGTATTAAGTGATGATCAAAAAAAGGCACATTATGATCAATTTGGTCATACGGATCCGAACCAAGGATTCGGGGGCGGCGCTGATTTTGGCGGCGGCTTTGGTGGATTTGAGGATATCTTTAATACTTTCTTCGGTGGCGGCGGTTCAAGAAGACGTGACCCGAATGCGCCAAGACAAGGTGCTGACTTGCAGTATACAATGACAGTTTCTTTTGAAGAAGCTGCATTTGGAAAAGAAACGGATATTGAAATACCACGAGAAGAAACATGTGAAACATGTAGTGGATCAGGTGCTAAACCTGGTACAAATCCAGAGACATGTCAGCACTGCCATGGGTCTGGGCAATTAAATGTGGAGCAAAATACCCCATTTGGCAGAATTGTGAATCGTCGTACATGTCACTATTGTAATGGTACAGGAAAAGAAATCAAACACAAGTGTTCAACATGCGGCGGCGCAGGTAAAGTGAAGAAACGTAAGACAATTCATGTCAAAATTCCTGCTGGTATAGATGATGGTCAACAGCTTCGTGTATCTGGCCAAGGGGAAGCAGGAATTAATGGTGGACCGGCAGGAGACCTTTATGTTGTATTCCATGTGCGTCCGCATGAGTTCTTTGAAAGAGATGGCGATGACATTTACTGTGAAATGCCTATTACCTTTGTTCAAGCCTCTTTAGGAGATGAAATTGAAGTACCTACCCTTCATGGTAAAGTGAAGTTGAAAGTTCCTGCAGGAACACAAACAGGTAAAAAATTCCGTCTAAAAGGTAAAGGTGTTCCAAATGTTCGCGGGTATGGTGTAGGTGACCAGTATATTATTGTACGAATTATTACACCAACGAAATTATCAGATAAACAAAAGCAGCTTCTTAAAGAATTTGCCGAGCTAAGCGGCTCTTCGCCAATTGGTGAACACGAAGAAAGCTTCTTCTCAAAAGTAAAACGTGCATTTAAAAGCGAGTAAGGATTGGAGTTGGTAGATGTGAAATGGTCTGAAATCAGTATTCACACAACAAATGAGGCGATTGAACCTATTTCTCATATTTTGCATGAAGCTGGGGCAAGCGGTGTAGTAATTGAAGATCCATTTGAGTTGACGAAAGAAAGGGAAGATCAATTCGGCGAAATCTACCAACTTAATCCCGATGACTATCCTGAAGAGGGAGTAATCGTCAAAGCATACTTACCTGTAAACAGCTTCCTCGGTGAAACAGTAGATGCCATTAAAGAATCCATTAATAATTTAATTATTTTTAATATTGATATTGGCTTAAACAGAGTAACCATTAGTGAAGTAAATGAAGAAGAGTGGGCAACTGCTTGGAAGAAGTATTATAACCCTGTAAAAATTTCCGAAAAGTTTACGATTGTTCCTACTTGGGAGGAATATACGCCAGTCAGCAGTGATGAACTCATTATTGAATTAGATCCCGGAATGGCTTTTGGTACTGGTACACACCCAACAACTGTGATGTGTATTCAAGCCCTCGAAAGAACAGTAAAGCTCGGAGACCGTGTTATCGATGTAGGAACAGGATCCGGAGTACTAAGTATCGCAGCTGCCATGCTTGGCGCAGAGGATGTCAGAGCGTACGATTTAGATGAAGTTGCAGTAACGCAAGCGCGGGTTAAATATTAAACTGAATAAAGTTAGTCAGTCTGTGACTATTTCTCAAAACAATTTGCTAGATAATGTTGAGGAAGAATCAGCAGATGTTATTGTTGCTAATATATTAGCTGAAGTCATTTTACGATTTACTGATGATGTAGCCCGTGTAATTAAACCCGGTGGATCATTTATTGCCTCTGGTATTATTCAGCAGAAAAAAGACCAGGTGAAAGAAGCGTTAGTGAATTCGGGATTTGAAATAATGGAAACCATTCTAATGGAAGACTGGGTTGCTATTATTGCAAAAAGGTTATAATGATGAAAAAAGGGGTGTTTATTCCCCTTTTTTTTATTTCCGCCTTTTAATTTAATACCTTCTTTAGTAAAATAAAGAGTAAAATGTTTTAGAGAGGGTGCATTGTGTGCAACGTTACTTTGTTAAACAACGAGCAAATGATGATCGTTTTTTTATTGATGAGGAAGACCGTCATCATATCGTAAAGGTTATGCGGATGCAAATAGGCGACCAAATCATTTGTGTTGACCCAATAGGGAAACAGGCAATTTGCAGGCTTGCAGAAATTACCGATGAAAGAGTCGTTGCAGACGTTGTACAATGGAAAGAAGAGTCTCCAGAACTTCCAATTCGTATTACCATTGCTAGCGGTTTGCCTAAGGGGGATAAGCTTGAATGGATTATTCAAAAGGGTACTGAATTGGGTGCACATGAGTTTCTTCCATTCTCTGCTGCACGGTCAGTGGTGAAGTGGGATGAAAAAAAGGCAGCAAAAAAAATAGAGAGATGGCAAAAAATTGCTAAAGAAGCTGCTGAACAATCGCATCGTGCTGTAATGCCGGAAGTTATCAGCCCGATGACATTTAAAGCCTTATTGGAAAAAAGTAAGGATTATCAATATAAATTGGCTGCCTTTGAAGAAGAAAGTAGAAAAGGAGAAGCATCACTATTTGCTTCTACCCTAAAGCAGATGAAAAAAGGAGAGTCCCTTCTTCTTGTTTTCGGACCTGAAGGTGGCTTAGCTAACGAAGAAGTTCAGCTTTTAAAGGATCATGGATTTGGTCTCTGTGGGCTTGGCCCGCGTATTTTAAGAACGGAAACAGCTCCGCTTTATACACTTGCGGCAATTTCCTATCATTATGAATTATTGAGGTGAGGTTCCAATGGCAACAGTCGCGTTTCATACACTTGGATGCAAAGTGAACCACTATGAAACTGAAGCAATTTGGCAGTTGTTTAAACAAGAAGGGTACGAAAGAGTGGATTTTGAGTCTATCTCCGACGTATATATCATTAATACTTGTACAGTAACGAATACTGGGGATAAGAAAAGTCGTCAAGTGATTCGTCGTGCTGTAAGAAGAAATCCGGATGCGGTAATTTGTGTAACAGGCTGCTATGCTCAGACGTCACCTGCAGAAATTATGGCTATACCAGGTGTTGATATTGTTGTAGGTACACAAGACCGTGTGAAAATGCTGGATTATATCGAGCAATATAAAACTGAACGTCAGCCGATTAATGGTGTTGGCAACATCATGAAAAATCGTGTCTACGAAGAATTAGATGTTCCTTCTTTTACTGATCGAACACGTGCTTCATTAAAGATCCAAGAAGGCTGTAACAATTTCTGTACGTTCTGTATCATTCCTTGGGCAAGGGGATTAATGAGATCAAGAGATCCTAAGGAAGTCATTCGCCAAGCACAGCAGTTGGTGGATGCTGGGTATAAGGAAATTGTCTTAACAGGTATTCACACTGGCGGATATGGAGAGGATATGAAGGATTATAATTTAGCCATGTTGCTTCGTGACATAGAGGCACAAGTTACAGGGTTAGAACGACTTCGGATCTCATCCATTGAAGCAAGTCAGATTACTGATGAAGTCATTGAAGTTATTAAGCATTCCAATATTGTTGTACGTCACTTGCATATTCCATTGCAGTCAGGCTCTAACTCTGTCTTAAAAAGAATGCGCCGTAAATACACAATGGAATTCTTTGGAGAAAGACTGGACCGCTTAAAAGAAGTACTTCCTGGACTTGCTGTTACTTCAGACGTCATCGTCGGATTTCCTGGAGAAACAGAAGAAGAATTCATGGAAACATATAATTTTATAAATGACCATAAATTCTCTGAGCTACACGTATTCCCATATTCTAAGCGTACAGGAACACCAGCTGCACGAATGGAAGACCAAGTTGACGAAGAAGTAAAAAATGAACGGGTGCACCGTTTGATTACCCTTTCTGATCAGCTTGCTAAGGAGTATGCGTCTCGCTTCGAAGGAGAAGTATTAGAGGTAATCCCAGAAGAAGAGTATAAAGAAGAAGGGGTTACTGGAATGTATGTCGGTTACACTGATAATTATCTGAAGGTAGTATTCCCAGCTACTGAAGATATGATTGGTAAAATTGTCAAAGTGAAAATTGCCAAAGCAGGCTACCCGTATAATGAAGGACAATTTGTTCGTGTGTTAGAGGACACAGCAACTGTAAAGCAAGAAGTTTTTATTAAAGAAGAAGCTGCTATATAAGGACCCAATTGGGTTCTTTTTTTTATCCCAAGATGGACATACTAGGTTTAGCAGCAAAAGTTTATTTCTGAACCACTTAGATTGCTTATATTTCGAAGTGAAAGCGGAGGGGTAGAGCATATGGCCACGACGAATGTTGCTGCAATGATTGACCACACCTTGTTAAAACCAGAAGCAACAAAAGGACAAATAGAAACTCTTTGCCAAGAGGCTATTGAAAATAAATTTTTTTCCGTGTGTGTAAATCCAGAATGGGTCCTTACCTCAAAGGAATTAGTAAAAGGCAGTGGTGTAAAGGTCTGTACCGTTATTGGATTTCCGCTAGGTGCATCTACATCAGAAACGAAGGCATTTGAAACTACAAATGCAATTGAAAATGGTGCGGATGAAGTGGATATGGTTATTAATATCGGAGCATTAAAGGATCAAGATGATGATTTAGTTGAGAGCGATATCCGAGCTGTTGTTGAAGCGGCAAAAGGGAAGGCGCTGACAAAAGTAATCATTGAAACAAGCCTTCTTACAAAGGAAGAGAAAATCCGTGCCTGTCAGCTCTCGGTTAAAGCAGGAGCGGATTATGTAAAAACCTCTACAGGATTCTCCACAGGCGGTGCTACATTTGATGACATTGCCCTCATGAGACAGACAGTAGGACCTGATATTGGCGTTAAAGCTTCAGGTGGAGTAAGAAGTACAGAGGATGCGCAGAAAATGATTGAAGCCGGTGCTACAAGAATCGGTGCAAGTTCAAGCGTAGCTATAATAAAAGGGCTCACAGTGAATTCAAGTTATTAAAAAAGACGGCTTAAATGCCGTCTTTTTTTAGGTCTATATTTGGGGATGTCGGTCATGTAAATATAATATCATCCTTCCAAATCTCTCAGCAAAAGGAAGGACGAGCAAGGAAGTAGCGATATTAAAAATTACACTTATATGTGCCAACTGAACCTCGATCCGATTTGCTAACAGGTTTGCATGTTCGTTTAGAAACGGGATAAGTGGAATAAACAGTAAAACTCCAAAGACATTTAACCATACATGGGCAAAAGCCGCTAATTTTGATTCTTTTCCTCCGCCAATGGAGGCAATTACTGCAGTAATACACGTTCCAATATTAGCGCCTAGAACTATTGCAATTCCAGCATCTAATTGTAATAGACCGGCTGATAAAAATCCCATGGCTATTCCTGTCATTGCTGTGCTAGATTGGATAATTGCCGTCATTATGGTTCCTGTTAGTAGGCTTAAGATCATTTGATCATTAATGGACAGGATAAAATTATTAATAAACTTCATCGAGGTTAGAGGTTGAGCAAGTATTTCAAATCCCTTCATAGATGTGAAGACAGAGGCTATTCCGAATAATAGCATCCCAATACTCCGGGCTTTTTTGTGTTTAAATAAAATTAGGATTGCTCCACCAACAGCTAGTGGTACAAGAGCGGTATCAATATTGAACGTAATAAGTTCTGTCTTGAAGGTAGTACCGATATTGGTGCCAAGAATAATGCCGATCGATTGCGGAAAGGTCATAATTCTAGCAGATATTAATCCGATGGTAATCACCATAACAGCAGAACTGCTTTGTAAAAGGGCTGTTATGAACGTACCCGTCAACATTCCTTTTAAAGGTGTACTGGTTAGTTTGATTAACCATGTTTTCAATTTATTTGCTGATAAATTAAATAAACCAAATCGGATAATTGTCATACCAAATATAAATATTAATATACAAAGAACAAATAATAATATGTATAGCATGTCTTAGGCCCCCCTCAAGTTCATTGTATGGTCATTTTCAGAGGGACATGCCACTTTTCATTGCAAATTGGGACGGACCTTCAAATATCTTTAATAAATTTTAAAAAAGCATGTTCTATCTGTGCGAAATTCAGTTGACCTTGTATCAAGGTTATATTATAATTGCAAGGTACATGGATTGAATGTAAGTGTGTTGTGTTTCGGAGGGAGGGAAAGAGAATGTCTAAAACCGTCGTTCGTAAAAACGAATCGCTTGAAGATGCTCTTCGTCGCTTCAAACGTACTGTATCAAAAACTGGTACATTGCAAGAGGCAAGAAAGCGCGAATTTTATGAAAAGCCAAGTGTTAAACGTAAGAAAAAGTCTGAAGCAGCTAGAAAACGTAAGTTTTAAGAGAGGGTGTAGTACATGAGTCTTCTCGAGCGTTTAAATAATGATATGAAACAAGCGATGAAAAACAAGGAAAAAGACAAACTCTCAGTTATTCGGATGGTTAAAGCTTCATTGCAAAATGAAGCGATTAAGCTCGGAACAGAGCTTTCCGAAGATGCAGAGTTAACAGTCCTTTCTCGCGAAGTAAAACAACGCAAAGACTCCCTCCATGAATTTGATAAGGCTGGTCGCGAAGATCTAGTTGAAAAATTGCGTACAGAGTTGGCGGTTGTCGAACTGTATTTACCGAAACAGCTTTCTGAAGAGGAGCTGTCTGAAATTGTGAAAGAAACCATTTCAGAAGTCGGTGCAACATCAAAAGCGGAAATGGGAAAAGTGATGTCTGCCATTATGCCTAAAGTAAAAGGTAAAGCAGATGGATCACTTGTAAATAAACTTGTACAACAACACCTTTCATAGTATTCTGACATAAAGATCGATGGCATTCTGCTATCGGTCTTTTTATTTGGCTGTGTTAAAGAACAGGTAAGTTTAACAGAGCCTTTTATTTAGAAACGAATTCGAATATATGAAACTTTTTCCTCGTATAAACGTACTACATAGAGTCAGGATGAAAGGAGAGGGGGATTCATATGATTGCATTTCTTACTGACCCGATTGTTGTAACAGTTCTCTTAACAATTGCCGGAGTCGGAATTGTATTAGAGTTGTTTTCACACAAATTTGGTATCGCTGGTTTTATTGGAGTGTTTGCATTACTTCTATTCTTTTATGGGCACTTCCAAGCAGGCCTTGCCGGATACGGCACTTTAACTTTATTTGTAGTAGGCATTCTTCTCATTTTCTTAGAATTCTTTTTACCTGGAGCTGTTTCCGGTACACTTGGTGTCGCTGCGCTAATATTAAGCTTGTTCTTAGCTGGAGAAGATACATTGCAAATAGGAGTATCTATTTTTATTGCAATAGTAGTATCTATAGTGGTTTTCTTTTTAATGATAAAGGTGTTTGACAAAAAGCTTATTCTTTTTAATAAAATGGTGTTGTTTGATACCGCAAGAAAAGAAGATGGTTATGTTTCAAATGTGAACCGTACTGATTTGTTGGGAATGGAAGGTAAAGCATTAACCATTCTACGACCAGCAGGAACAGTCATCATAAATAATGAAAGAATCGATGTTGTTAGTGAAGGCGATTTCATTGAAAGAAATGCGAGAGTAACTGTCATCAAAGTGGAAGGTCCTCGTATTGTTGTAAGAGAAGTAAAATAAAAAGAGGAGGTTAAATCATGGTTGGAAGTGGAACGGTTTTCATTATTGCAGTAGTAATCATTGCATTAATCTTTTTAGGGATTTTATTATCCTTTGTGCCAGTCATGTTATGGATTTCAGCACTGGCTGCCGGCGTAAGAATCAGTATTTTTACATTAGTTGGGATGCGGCTTAGAAGGGTTACACCAAGTAGGGTCGTAAACCCACTGATTAAAGCACATAAAGCAGGTCTCAATGTGACCACTAATCAACTGGAAAGTCATTATCTTGCTGGAGGGAACGTCGATCGAGTGGTAAATGCTCTAATAGCAGCACATCGTGCCAACATTGAGTTATCTTTCGAGCGCTGTGCAGCAATTGATCTTGCCGGTAGAGACGTACTTGAGGCGGTGCAAATGAGTGTTAACCCTAAGGTCATTGAAACACCATTTATTGCAGGTGTAGCGATGAATGGGATCGAAGTAAAAGCAAAGGCTCGAATTACCGTTCGCGCAAATATTGAACGCCTAGTCGGGGGGGCTGGTGAAGAAACTGTCGTTGCTCGTGTAGGTGAAGGGGTTGTTTCAACAATCGGTTCATCAGATAGCCACAGTAAAGTGCTCGAAAATCCTGATCTAATCTCACAGACGGTTCTTTCTAAGGGACTAGATGCGGGTACTGCATTTGAAATCCTATCGATTGATATTGCTGACGTTGATATCGGTAAAAATATCGGTGCTGAACTGCAAACTGAACAGGCGGAAGCTGATAAGAAGATTGCCCAGGCTAAGGCAGAAGAGCGCAGGGCTATGGCGGTTGCTCAAGAACAAGAAATGAAAGCTAAAGTACAAGAAATGAGAGCAAAGGTAGTGGAAGCAGAAGCAGAAGTTCCACTTGCTATGGCCGAAGCGCTTAAGTCTGGAAATATTGGCGTCATGGATTATATGAACATTAAGAACATATCGGCTGATACAGAAATGCGAGGCTCCATCGGTAAAATAACCGGTGATAAAAAGGATGGTCAGTAACCCACTTTGTTAGTAAAGGAGGGTAGGATTTGGAAACAATACTATTCATGATTATAGTAGGGATCATTTCAACATTCGTAGGCAAATCAAAAACCAATCAAGGAAAATCTAAAGGTAGGCCTTTCTCTATGGACCCTATGAAAGAAGTACGTACGCTTTTTGATGAGTTTACTAAAAATAAACCAAGAGAAACCTTTTCCGTAGAAACAAAACCAAGTTCGGAGGGTAAGGAAAGGCCATTAGGTAATCTTGAAAAAGAATATGAACAAATCAGAAACGAATCAGAAGCAAGTCGTACAAGAATGGCGGCAGCCAGGCAGCAAGCTGAAAAAATAATCGTACCTACAAAGGTGGATGATGAACATCAGTTTGAACCTCCTGGTTTAGAGCAGCCAGATCCACACACGTTGGTGAATGGGATTATATGGTCAGAAATCTTAGGTGAGCCACGCGCGAAAAGGCCATATTTTCTAAAAAGAAGATAAATGTAAGAATTTAAAGGCCACAACAATCTAAATAGAAAAATATGTGCTAGAACTCCCTTTTATTTCATAAATATGAGATGAAAGGGGGTTCTTTTTTTATGGCAAAAAAATTGGGCCAACGTGTTCGAAACTGGATGGCTAATAAAATGGATCTTCCTCAAGATGTCATGATGGATTTGCCGAGAATTACAATGATCGGCCAAATTCATATTTATATTGAAAACCATCGTGGCTTACTGGCATTTACTGATAAAGAACTCCGTTTGATGTTAAAACAGGGGCAATTATTAATAAAAGGAAAATCTTTCGTGATAAAAACGATTTTACCTGAGGAAATTTTACTTCAAGGAAAAATTGATCAGGTAATTTATATATCTGATAACCCGGGAGGTACAAAATGAAGAACCAGTGGATTGAATTTTTTTATGGCAGGGTTACCGTTAGAGTTTCAGGAAGGGGGCTCGAGCGGTTCATAAATATTCTTACCAGAAATGGCCTACATATATGGAATGTCAAACGTCATGGGACAGATACGATTACCTTTAAAATGAGACTTCAAGATGCACTTCGAATAAGAAAATTTGCAAGAAAAAGTGAGTGTACCATCTCCTTTTTACAAAGAAATGGTGCTCCATTTCTAATGAGAAGGTTGTTAAAGAATAGCGGATTTATGATTGGGGCCGTTACGTTTTTACTCCTTATTTTCTTCCTGTCTAACGTCATATGGGGAATTGAAATTAAAGGGGCCAAACCTGCTACAGAGTATCAGATTCGAAAAGAATTGGACAAGATGGGTGTAAAGATTGGGAAGGTTCAGTTCTTTGTAGATAATGTGGAAGGTATTCAAAGGAAATTAACTAATAATATTGGTGCATTAACATGGGTCGGCGTGGAACTAAAAGGGACAACCTACCATCTCCAGGTGGTAGAAAAGAATGAGCCAAAAAAGCCCGAGGTTCTATCTCCTCAAAATTTAATTGCAAAGAAGAAGGCCATAATCGTTAAGATGTTTATTGAAGAGGGTCAAAAGGTTGTTGATATAAATGATCATGTCGAACCAGGACAACTACTAGTTTCAGGTGCATTTGGACAAGAGGATAGTCCTGAATTGGTAGCGGCTAAAGGGGAAGTTTGGGGTGAAACTTGGTATAAGAGCCATGTTGAACTCCCGCTTGTCAGTAACTTTCATGTATATAGTGGCAAGGAAAAGCAAAAGCATTCTCTGCTGTTCTGGAATTTAAAAATTCCAATTTGGGGATTTGGTAAACCGGAATTCAATAAATACGAAACAGAGGAGAATGTCCATAAAATACACTTTCTAAAATGGGAATTGCCAATTTCCTATATTCACACAACTATGCGAGAGCGCGAGGAGATTACTCGAACTTATACGAATAAACAGGCTGAGGATATTGCGATGGAATTGGCAAAAAAAGAAATAAAAAGCCATTTAGATGAGGATGCTATTATTAAAGAGGAAAAAATTTTACACAGGGACAATGAAAATGGTAAAGTTATACTAGACATCCATTTTAAGATAATAGAAAACATTGCAGTAGGACAACCAATTTCCAAGGAGACTCCTGAATGACAGAAAAACTAACTACTATTAATGTCCAGCTTGAAAATCCTGCAGAGGCAATTACGCTGCTCGGAAATTCAGATCAAAACTTAAAAATTATCGAACAAGAGCTTGGTGTATCCATTATTACCAGAGGTGAATCTGTTAGTATGTCAGGTGATGAAGAAAAAGTCACAATGGCTGGTGAAATTATTGACAGATTAATCTATGTGATTCGTAAGGGGATTAATATAAGTCAAAGAGATGTTTTATATGCCATCCAAATGGCGCAAAAGGGAACCCTAGATTACTTTGTGAATCTGTATGAAGAAGAAATTGGGAAAAACGTTAAAGGCAAATCTATAAGAATTAAAACACTCGGTCAAAGACAATATGTACAGGCAATCAAGAAAAATGATCTTGTATTCGGAATTGGACCAGCTGGAACTGGTAAGACTTATTTAGCCGTTGTTATGGCAGTTAATGCTCTTCGCAATGGAAACGTCAACAAAATCATCCTAACCCGGCCTGCAGTTGAGGCAGGTGAAAGTCTTGGTTTCTTGCCAGGTGATTTAAAGGAGAAGGTCGATCCGTATTTAAGACCTTTGTATGATGCGCTTAATGATATTTTAGGTGTAGAACATACGCAAAGGTTAATTGAACGGGGAACGATCGAAATAGCTCCGTTGGCATATATGAGGGGGCGTACCCTGGACGATGCTTTTGTAATTTTAGATGAAGCTCAAAATACAACCCATGCGCAAATGAAGATGTTCTTGACTAGGCTTGGTTTTGGTTCCAAAATGGTGATTACTGGTGACCAAACCCAAATAGACCTTCCAAAGGGTGCTAAATCAGGTTTAGTTGTAGCGGAGGAAATTCTGCAGAATGTAAATGGAATTTCTTTCGTGTTTCTAGAACAAAGTGATGTGGTGCGACATCCATTAGTCGGAAAGATTATTGTAGCGTATGAAAAAATAGCTAATCAAAAGTAGTAATGGGTAAACCAATATGGTTTATCCTCTTTTTTTTAAAATTAGAAAGTGTCAAAATTTACTTTGAGAATTGTCCAGCTTCCGCGCCTAGCCCCTCGGGTCAAATAACCTTCTGCAATAAAAGTCAAAGAACGACTTTTCTTGCAGAAGAACATTTGCCTGTCGGGGCTGTTCAAGGCGCTTCCGCTTTTCTTATTTAAAACGTGAAACTTGACAGAAAAACTGTTATCATTTTACATAAAGCACATAATGAGGTAGTAATATGTATTTTCTTGTTGAATAATCATCGAATTTATGGCGTGGTTGGGGGGAGTTAATTGGACAAGCTACAGCAGCACTTTATACGAATAAGGAATCTGCTTGATATTACTTTTTTTCGCTTGTTATTTTTCTTTGTATTAGGATCCGTTCTTTTTTCAGCAATGTATAGTAATGTAAAACCAGAAAAATTAGAGTTGAAGTTATTTTCTGTTGCT
This sequence comes from Bacillus sp. SORGH_AS_0510, assembly GCF_030818775.1. Taxonomy (NCBI): domain Bacteria; kingdom Bacillati; phylum Bacillota; class Bacilli; order Caryophanales; family Bacillaceae; genus Bacillus; species Bacillus sp. SORGH_AS_0510. Next base: position 1,858,898 of record NZ_JAUTAU010000001.1, read on the forward strand.
GAAAAAACGATTCGATCTCCAGGAACCGTTGAGGACAAGAAAAGTACCGAGAATAAACGACAGGATGCTCTTGACCAAGTGCAGGATGTCTATACCTTAAAAAAAGAATATACACAGAATCGTGTAGACTTAATTACCTCCATTTTTCAATCAGCTATTGATGTAAATAATGAAATAAAAGACGAAATGAAGAAGTTGTCAGAACAGGGTACAGATGAGACTCCGGTTAAAGAAGAGCCAAGTACGGAGGATCAAGTAGCTAGATTGAAAGCAAAATTAACTTCTAGTGCTTCAAAGGACCTTTCTGCTCAAGTTCTAACCGCTTTAGTTCAAGCCAATAATGATGAACTGTCTATTACGAAAGATATGACTGTTACGGCAATTAATAATGTGATGACGAAGCGAATTTCAGCGGATGAAGTAGAAAATGCTAAAAAGAGAGTAGAAGAGGAATTAAAGTATACTACACTAAGTGAAAATTTAAGAAATGCCTCCATTGAGCTTGGAAGGTATGCTATTATTCAAAATGAATTTTACGATCCGACAGCGACAGAAGAACTACGTAACCAAGCGGTGGAAAGTGTAGAGCCTGTTAAGATTTTACAAGGTCAGGTTATTGTTGAAGAGGGGGAATTAATTACCCAGGATATTTATCGCCAACTTAAGTTGACAGGCCTATTAAACAATGAAAAATCCTTTAAACCATTTATTGGTTTAATTGTGTTAGTAACTATTATTCTTTCCGCCATATACTATTATTTTTACCAGATGAAATTTTCGCCTGAGAAAAGGCAAACCTATCTTCTACTATTTGGGATTATTTTCATCCTCTCCATTTTCATTATGAAGATTATTAGCATGTTGCAAATTTTTAATTTTGCAGGGATTGGCTTTATATTTCCTGCTGCAATGGCAGGCATGCTAGTTAAAATATTAATTGATGAAAAGCTTGCTATTTACATGTCTATTATCATGGCTGTTAGTGGCAGTATCCTATTTAACGAAGGAACCGCAGGAACACTGAACTTTTCTGAAGGTATATATATTTTGTTTAGTGCCATTGGGGGAATCTTATTCTTAAGTAAAAGAAATCAGCGCTCAAAAATATTACAAGCAGGCACCTTTGTTGCTCTTGTAAATTTGTTGACGATTTTAGCCATCCTGTTTTTACCGAATGGCCAGTTTTCTGGTGTGGAATATGGGAATTACTTCATAACAGCACTTGTATCAGGAATAGGATCTGCTGTATTAACTATTGGATTATTGCCATTTTTCGAGGCTAGTTTTGGTATCCTGTCTACCATGCGATTAATTGAGCTTTCAAATCCCAATCATCCGTTGCTCAGAAAAATCCTAATGGAGGCACCAGGGACCTATCATCATAGTGTAATGGTGGCCAATTTATCTGAATCTGCATGTGAGGCAATTGGTGCGAATGGTCTTTTAGCGAGAGTAGGAAGCTATTATCATGATATAGGAAAGACTAAACGACCGAATTTCTTTATTGAAAATCAAATGAATTTAGAAAATCCACACGACCGACTACCGCCAGATAAAAGTGCAAATATTATAATTGCACATGTAACAGATGGGGCCCAAATTCTGAGAAAATATCATATGCCCAAAGAAATTATTGATATCGCTGAACAACACCATGGAACCACATTATTGAAGTTCTTTTATCATAAGGCTCTTCAAGATGAAGCAAATGTTAAAGAAGAGGAATTTCGCTATCCTGGCCCAAAGGCACAAACGAAGGAATCAGCTGTAGTAGGTATTGCTGATAGTGTAGAGGCAGCTGTCCGTTCTTTATCAAGTCCCACTCCTGAGTTAATTGAATCACTTGTTAAGAAGATTATTGCGGATAGGCTTCAGGATGGGCAACTTAATGAATGTGATCTAACGATAAAAGAAATTGAAACTGTTTCCCATACGTTATGTGAAACACTAAAAGGGATTTTTCACTCAAGAATTGAGTATCCAGAAATGACAAAGAAAAAGGTGATACAAGCATGACATTACTAATTGATTGTGTTGATGAGACGAATGAACTTACAGAGCAACAAATGCTGGAAGTTGAAAGGTTATTAGCATTTGCAGCTAAAAAACTAAATGTAGAAGAACATAGCGAAGTGTCTGTCACATATGTAACCAATGAAAAAATTCATGAAATTAATCGAGAGTTCCGTGAAAAGGATGCTCCTACAGATGTAATTTCGTTTGCAATGGAAGAACTAGGAGAAGGCGAAATAGAATTAAAGGGTGTAGACATGCCTCGGATTTTAGGTGATATCATCATTTCTGTTGCTAAAACGAAGGAGCAGGCAGAAGATTATGGCCACTCCTTTCTACGAGAGTTAGGATTTTTAGCCGTGCATGGTTTTTTGCATCTTTTAGGCTATGATCATATGACTGAAGAAGAAGAAAAAGAAATGTTTACATTGCAGAAGGAAATTTTAAACGATTATGGACTCACGCGATAAAAGAAAACCAAACCCATTGCTCGGCTCATTTTCATATGCTGTGTTTGGGATTGTAACAGCCCTCCGTTCAGAACGAAATATGAGGATTCACTTATTAAGTTCGATTGTGGTAATTCTATTATCCTTTTACTTTTCGATAACTAAATTAGAGTGGATCTTCATCCTATTAGCTATTGGCGGTATGTTTGCTTTAGAACTGGTAAATACCGCCATTGAGCGGGTAGTTGATCTTGTTACGGAGGAATTTCATCCACTTGCCAAGCAAGCTAAAGATATAGCTGCAGGGGCGGTTTTCGTATATGCGGTACTTTCTATTATCATAGGTTTTCTTATTTTTACACCATACATAGTAAACATGATAAATAGCCATCATTTATTTAGTCTTTAGATTTGAAATGGTTCGGCGAATTGGTTAAAATGAGTTACCAACTTTCTTAATTAGACAAGTTGAGTTATGAGAAAATTCTAATTTTTATAAATTTTATGTTACTTTTTCGCTACAAGTAATGATTTTCTCTCGTGTTTAAGGTAAAATAAAGAAACAGCAGAAATGCTGGAAGGGAAGAAGAGCTAGTGAACATCGAACAATTAATTGAAGAAGCTAAAAAAGCAAGAGATAAAGCTTATGTTCCTTATTCCAAATTTGGAGTCGGGGCAGCCTTATTAACAACAGACGGAAAAGTATATCATGGTTGTAATATTGAAAATGCCGCATATAGCATGTGTAACTGCGCAGAACGAACAGCCCTTTTTAAGGCCTATTCCGAAGGTGATCGGGAATTTCAATTACTAGCAGTTGTGGCTGATACAGATCGTCCATGTTCTCCTTGTGGGGCATGCCGACAAGTTATTTCTGAACTTTGCCCAAGAGACATGAAAGTGGTCTTAACCAACCTAAAAGGGGATATTCAGGAACTTACAGTTGAAGAATTATTGCCAGGTGCTTTTTCTCCGGAGGATTTACATGCAGAATAACGGGAATGGAAACGGATACAAATCAGGGTTTATTTCAATTATTGGCCGTCCCAATGTAGGGAAATCAACTTTTCTGAATCGGGTAATCGGTCAGAAAATTGCTATTATGAGTGATAAGCCACAAACGACTAGAAACAAGATTCAGGGTGTGCTTACTCAGAATGACTCTCAAATGATTTTTATTGATACACCTGGTATCCATAAACCAAAACATAAATTAGGCGACTTTATGATGAAGGTTGCACAAAATACACTAAAAGAAGTAGATTTAATTTTATTTATGGTTAATGCAGAGGAAGGGTTTGGCAGAGGAGAAGAGTTTATTCTCGAAAAGTTTCAAACAATCAACACCCCTATCTTTTTAGTCATTAATAAGATTGATCAAATTCATCCGGATGATTTATTGCCGCTAATACAATCGTATCAAGAAAAATATCCATTTAAAGAAATTGTTCCTATTTCAGCACTTGAAGGAAATAACGTGGAACGTCTCTTAGACCAAATTAAATCCTTCTTGCCTGAAGGTCCACAATACTATCCTGCTGATCAAGTAACTGATCACCCTGAGCGGTTTATTATTACAGAGCTTATCAGGGAGAAGGCACTGCACTTAACTAGAGAAGAGATTCCCCACTCATTGGCTGTTGTTCTAGACAAAATGGAGCGTCAAGAGGGTAAGAACATTATTCATGTTATGGCTACAGTAATTGTGGAGAGAGATTCCCAAAAAGGTATTATCATTGGAAAGCAAGGAAGTATGTTAAAAGAAATTGGGAAGCGTGCACGGGTAGATATTGAAAATCTACTGGGCTCCAAGGTCTTTCTTGAACTTTGGGTAAAGGTTCAAAAAGATTGGCGCAACAGAATGTCTCAGCTTCGTGATTATGGCTTTAATGAAGATGAATATTAATGTAGATAACCCTAACTAAAATATTACGATTTCAATCAAATTATGCATGGACAACATTAACAATTATTTCGTCTTATGATTTTTGCGCAGGCAGGCTATGATAAATGTAAGGTTTGGGATTAATTAAAGCTAGTCTAAAATTTGAAAGGTGGGGTTTTCGATGATGGATTTTACGTGGAAAGTATTCCTCCAAACAGGCAATATTGACACATATCTTCTCTTTAAAGAACTAGAGAAGGAAAACCAAGAAATACCCGGAAATCTGAATGAAGAGCTAGCACAAATCGATTTTCCCGTTTCATAAGTTTGTCTTCGTACTACTTTAGAAGGTGACATTTATGCTTCAAAAGTGTGAAGGCATCGTCATTAGAACGACAGATTATGGTGAAACCAATAAAATTGTAACTTTATTTACGAGGGAATGGGGGAAGATTGGTGTTATGGCTAGAGGCGCTAAAAAGCCCAATAGCCGTCTTTCTTCCATTACCCAGCTATTTACACATGGCTATTTCTTAGTACAAAGAGGCACAGGATTAGGCAGTCTGCAACAAGGTGAGATTGCAACTTCATTACGAACAATAGGTGAAGATATTTTTTTAACGGCATATGCGAGTTATATTGTTGAGTTAACGGATAAATGTACCGAAGAGAAAAAACCAAACCCTTTTCATTTTGAATTGCTCTTACAAACATTAAACTATATGAATGAAGGATATGATCCTGATATTCTTATGCATATCTATGAAATGAAAATGTTGAATGTAATGGGATTATATCCGGTCTTGAATCAATGTTCCGTTTGCGGAAGCACAGACGGACATTTTTCTTTTTCTATTCGTGAAGGTGGATTTATCTGCCACCGATGTGTAGAAAAAGATCCATATCATATGAAGTTATCACCTGCTGCCGTTAAGTTATTAAGGCTATTTTATTATTTTGATCTTTCGAGGCTTGGAAATATTTCCGTTAAACCAGAAACAAAGGCAGAGCTAAAAAGTGTGATTAATACTTATTATGATGAGTATTCAGGACTTCATTTAAAAACCAAGAAATTCCTTCAATCCATGGACCATTTTCGTAATCTATTATGATGTCATATTGACAACGCATGAAGTTTTAGTTAATATTTTGGTTAATAAAATATTTGCATTGACGGAAAAGAGTAATTAGTTTTTTCTCTATAAAAGCGAACCTAGGAGGGTGTGAGCTAGGGTATAGAGGACTAATGAAGGCGTTCCTGAGCAAACTAAGTGTTGAAAAGCACATTTAAAGAGGCTGCATCATTGCAGCAAATAGGGTGGAACCGCGGGTAACTCTCGTCCCTATGCTAATTAGCATAGAGGCGGGAGTTTTTTATTTGTTCGAACAGTCATGGTTTGTTCAAAAGACGCGAAGGCCAAACATTTTTAGAAAAGGAGCATTAAAAATGAAGGTAACGATGGAGCAAATTGTTGCGCATGCTAAACACAGAGGATTTATTTTTCCAGGATCAGAAATTTATGGAGGACTTGCAAACACTTGGGATTATGGTCCATTAGGTGTTGAGTTCAAAAACAATATTAAACAGGCTTGGTGGAAGAAGTTTGTTCAAGAGTCTCCGTACAATGTGGGACTAGATGCTAGTATCTTAATGAATCCTCGTACATGGGAAGCATCTGGACACATTGGGAACTTTAATGATCCAATGATTGATTGTAAAAATTGTAAGGCGCGTCACCGAGCTGATAAATTAATTGAAAATGCTTTAGATGAAAAAGGCATTGAAATGATTGTTGATGGTTTACCATTTGAAAAGATGGAAGAGCTTGTAAAGGAACATAATATTGCTTGCCCAGATTGTGGCAGCCATGATTTCACAGGCATTCGTCAGTTTAACTTGATGTTTAAAACATTCCAAGGAGTAACTGAGTCAAGTACAAATGAAATCTTCCTTCGTCCGGAAACAGCTCAAGGTATCTTTGTCAACTTTAAGAATGTACAACGTACTATGAGAAAGAAACTGCCATTTGGTATTGCTCAAATCGGTAAAAGTTTCCGAAATGAAATTACACCAGGTAACTTTACTTTCCGTACAAGAGAGTTTGAACAAATGGAGCTTGAGTTTTTCTGTAAGCCTGGTGACGAGTTAACTTGGTTTGATTATTGGAAGAACTTTGCTGAAGAATGGCTAGTTTCTTTAGGTCTTACAAAAGAAAATTTAAGACTGCGTGACCATTCAGAAGATGAGCTTTCTCATTACAGTAATGCGACTACAGATTTTGAATTTAAGTTTCCATTTGGTTGGGGAGAACTTTGGGGTGTGGCATCAAGAACAGATTATGATTTAAAACAGCATATGGAATTTTCAGGTGAAGATTTCTCTTACCTTGATCCTGAAACAAATGAAAAGTATATTCCGTATTGTATTGAACCATCACTTGGTGCTGACCGGGTAACACTAGCATTTTTAATTGATGCATATGACGAGGAACAGCTTGAAGATGGTACTTCTAGAACGGTTATGCACTTCCATCCTGCATTAGCTCCTTTTAAAGCAGCGATTCTTCCGCTATCTAAAAAGTTATCTGATGAGGCAAAAGAAGTGTTTGCAACCCTTTCTAAGTACTTTACTGTTGATTATGATGAGGCAGGTTCAATTGGTAAACGTTACCGCCGTCATGATGAAATTGGAACACCATTCTGTATTACGTATGATTTCGACTCCAAAGAAGATCAGATGGTCACAGTAAGAGACAGGGATACAATGGAACAAACTAGACTCCCAATTGCAGACCTAGTAAGTTTCCTTCAAGAAAAAATGGTTTTTTAAAGAAGACAAAAAAGGTGTGGATACCCACACCTTTTCTTTTGTCATGAATCCGACGCTTCCGCCTTTTAAATAATTAGTATATAATATTTCTATTAAAGTATAACGTTATAATAGGTATAGGGGTAATTTAATACTATACTAAGGGTGGTGAGTACAATAGAACTGACAAAGCGCCAGGAGCATATTTTGCAAATAGTAAAAGAAAGTGGACCAATTACAGGGGAGCAAATTGCCGATCAGTTAAGTCTAACGAGAGCAACATTAAGACCTGATCTTGCCATTCTAACAATGGCGGGTTTTCTGGATGCTAGACCACGTGTAGGCTATTTTTATACTGGAACAATCCGGGGCTCAATTATTAACTGAAAATCTTCAAAAAATCTATGTGAAGGATTATCAGTCCATTCCTGTGGTTGTAAATGAAAATGTTTCTGTCTATGACGCCATATGTACAATGTTTCTTGAGGATGTGGGAACATTATTTGTAGTGGATCAAAAATCGCTTTTAGTTGGAGTTCTTTCTAGAAAAGATTTGCTGAGAGCAAGTATTGGGAAACAGGAACTTACCAGTATTCCTGTTAATATTATTATGACAAGAATGCCTAATATTACAATGTGTGAGCGGGAAGACTTATTAATTGATATCGCAAAGAAATTGATTGAAAAACAAATCGACTCTCTCCCGGTTGTGAAGAAATCAGACAAAGGGTTTGAAGTAATTGGCAGAATCACAAAAACAAACATAACAAAAGCTTTTGTTGCTTTAGGTGATGAGTAAGAAGATAACTTAAAAGAGGAGCTGTTGGGGGAGAATGAGTTTACCAGTTATTTATGTAGTTTCTGATTCGGTTGGTGAAACAGCGGAATTAGTGACAAAAGCGGCAATAACCCAATTTAATGGTTCTGGCATGATGTTAAAAAGGTTTCCATATGTTGAAGACAAGGAACATATTGATGAAGTCATCTCACTTGTTTTGTTAGATAAGGGAATGATTGCCTTCACCCTAGTAAAACCAGACATGCGTACATATATGAAGGACCGTGCTGAAAAAGAAGGAATCATTGCTGTCGATTTAATTGGGCCTATTATGGATCAAATTGAAGTATTTAGTGGGAAAGCTCCTTTATGTGAACCTGGACTAGTCAGGAAGCTCGATGAGGATTATTTTAAGAAAATTGAGGCGATTGAATTCGCTGTTAAATATGATGATGGTCGTGACCCTAGAGGAATCTTAAAAGCGGATATTGTCTTAATTGGTGTTTCTAGAACTTCAAAAACACCATTATCACAATATTTGGCACATAAACGATTAAAAGTAGCTAATGTACCGCTTGTACCTGAGGTAGATCCGCCAGAAGAACTTTTCAAGGTTCCCATTGAAAAATGCTTTGGATTAAAAATCAGTCCTGAAAAGTTAAATAATATTAGACGTGAAAGACTTCGTTCCTTAGGATTAAATGATCAAGCTAGTTATGCAAATATTGAACGGATTAAAGAGGAATTAACTTTCTTTGAACAGTTGGTATCTAAAATTAATTGTCCTGTAGTCGATGTAACGAATAAGGCAGTTGAAGAAACAGCCAATATTATTTTAAATTATATCCAAAAAGGGAGACCTTAGTGCATAATCAATCGATTATGTGCTTTTCTTTTGATAAAAACATAAAAAATAATATAAAATAGTTATGGTAAAATGATAATGATTGTACTATAATAAAAAATTGTGATAAAAATATATCTTTTTAGGTTTAGAGTTGCATGTGAACGAATAAACTATTTATTGTTAGATGTCAAGGCAACCTCCTAAAAAAAATTCGACATAAATCCTTTTTAGAAAAGTTAGCTCTTTTAGAAGGAATATGTGGAGTGATGTAGAATTAATACTTATGCAAAAAGCATCCTAACCATTTATGTGGATGCTGATTCATGCCCGGTTAAAGAGGAAATTGTCGAAATTGCTTCCGATTTTTCCGTCAAAGTTTTATTTGTAGCTTCCTACGACCATCATGTGAATCATCCTACATATGCAAACTTGAACAGTTTTTACAAGCAAAGGCTAGGAAGAGATGCGTTTATGGAAAGGTCCAAATCCATTTCAAAATGAGGACCTTATAAGATTTACGGCAGAATTAATAAAAATTTTGTCGAATTTTGCAGGAGTTTAAAGAATGCCTGCCGAATACCTGTTAGTACAAATGGAGTTGTTCACATGGCAGATCGTATAGCCGAAGAAAAGATTGACCAGATTCGTCAAGCAGTTGATATTGTCGAAGTAATCAGCGATTATGTTCAACTGAAAAAACAGGGGCGAAATTACTTCGGATTATGTCCTTTCCATGGTGAAAGCACCCCTTCATTTTCAGTTTCGTCAGACAAACAAATCTTTCATTGCTTTGGCTGCGGGGCAGGTGGAAATGTTTATTCTTTCCTAATGGAACTTGAAGGTCTATCATTCCAGGAAGCAGCCATCAGATTAGCTGGAAAAGTTAATATTGACCTTGATATTAATTTATCATCAGCGACTGGCGAGAGGAAAGTTTCCAAAGAATTTCAAGCCATGCTTGATGCCCATGAGTTGTTAAGGAAATTTTACCATCATTTGCTAGTAAATACAAAAGAGGGTCAACATGCCCTGGAATATTTATTAGGTAGGGGATTTACAAGAGAATCGATTGATAAGTTTCAAATTGGGTATTCATTAAATTCATGGGATTTTGTTTATAAGTTCCTTTCAAAAAGAGATTTTTCTCCTGAATGGATGGAAAAAGCCGGACTTATTATCCAGCGTGAAAGGGATGGGACATATTTCGATCGATTTAGGGATCGAATCATGTTTCCTATTTTTGACCGACAAGGTAATACGATTGCATTTTCAGGGAGGTCGTTAGGGGCTGATGAGCCCAAATATTTAAATAGTCCCGAAACAGCAATCTTTAATAAAAGTAAAATACTTTATAATTATCATTTAGCCAAACCGAGTATAAAAAAATTGCAACATGCTGTTTTGTTTGAGGGGTTTGCCGATTGTATTGCAGCAGATCGATCAGGTGTAGAAAATGGTATTGCTACAATGGGAACATCTTTGACAGATGAACATATAGCTCTTTTACGCCAAAGCGTTCAATCCATAACTATTTGCTATGATTCTGATAAGCCGGGAATTGAGGCTGCCTTTCGGGCAGGGAGTCACTTGCATAATGCGGGGTTCCAAATCAAAGTCGCTATGATGCCGGATGGGATGGATCCGGATGAATATATTAAAAAAAATGGCTCTGAAAAATTCCGCAATGAAGTGATTGGTGCAAGTTCCACCTGGATGGGATTTAAATTTCTCTACTATAGAAGAGGAAAAAATCTTCAAATTGAAGGAGATCGGCTTGCATATATCGAACAAATAATTAAAGAAATCAGCCAGTTAACTAAAGCAGTTGAAAGAGATCATTACTTACGACAACTGGCAGCAGAATTTTCGCTTTCATTAGATGCTTTAAAGCAACAACAAAAACAGATATTTTTTGAAGAAAAAAGAAAATTCAATAACAAAACTACCGAATCAGATAATAAACCATCACTGAAAATAGTGAAACAGGTGAACGAGTTAAAGCCCGCGCATTTTACAGCTGAAAGGCGTTTAATCGCTCATATGTTAAAAAATCGTGACGTTGCTTATAAGGTTCAGGATTTATTACAACAAAATACGTTTAATATTGATGAACATCAGGCAATAATAACATATCTGTTGGGATTTTACGAAGATCATTTGGAACCTGATTCCAGTGCGTTTTTAACCTATATCCAAGATGATAATCTTAGAAGAATGGTTGCAAATATTGAAATGATGTCTATTAATGATGAAGTAACAGACCAAGAATTAACTGATTATATCAAACAGGTGTTGAATTATCAAAAATTGCTAAAGATAAAAGAAAAAGAAGTGGAACAAAAAGAAGCAGAGCGACAAGGCGAATTTGCTAGAGCTGCTGCAATTGGTATTGAAATTATTCAATTGCGTAAATCGTTATAGATTCCATTTTAGTGTCTTTGATTCTGGAAGGAGGGGGACATATGGCTGCTGAAAAATCAGCCCGTTCAAAAGAGGCCGAGAACGAATTGACCTTTGAACAAGTAAAAGATCAGTTAACTGAACTAGGAAAAAAAGTTGGTGTCCTTGCCTACGACGATATTGCTGAAAAGATGGCCAATTTTGATTTAGAATCTGATCAAATGGACGAATTTTATGAATTCTTAGGAGATCAAGGTATCGAATTAGTCGGAGATAGTGAGGAAGCTCCAAACAGTAAACAATTATCAAAAGGGGACGACGAAGAATTTGATTTAAATGATCTTAGCGTTCCTCCAGGTGTTAAGATTAATGACCCAGTTCGTATGTACTTAAAAGAGATTGGACGCGTTGACTTACTTTCTGGTGAAGAAGAGATTAAACTCGCCAACCGTATTGAAGAAGGTGACGAGGAAGCGAAGCGCCGTTTGGCGGAAGCAAACCTACGTCTTGTCGTAAGTATAGCAAAGCGCTATGTAGGTCGCGGAATGCTATTTCTAGACCTGATTCAAGAAGGAAATATGGGCCTAATTAAAGCAGTTGAAAAGTTTGACTACCGTAAAGGATTTAAATTTAGTACCTATGCAACATGGTGGATTCGTCAAGCGATAACAAGGGCTATTGCAGACCAAGCAAGAACGATTCGTATCCCGGTTCATATGGTTGAAACCATTAATAAGTTAATTCGTGTACAGCGTCAATTACTTCAGGACCTTGGTCGTGAACCAACGCCGGAAGAAATTGGTGAAGATATGGATTTAACTCCTGATAAAGTAAGGGAAATTTTAAAAATTGCTCAAGAACCAGTCTCTCTTGAAACTCCTATCGGTGAAGAGGATGATTCACATCTTGGTGATTTTATTGAGGACCAAGATGCAACATCACCTTCTGAACATGCTGCATATGAATTATTAAAAGAGCAGTTAGAAGATGTTCTCGATACTTTGACAGACAGGGAAGAAAATGTCCTTCGCCTACGTTTTGGATTGGATGATGGCAGGACTCGTACACTTGAAGAAGTTGGAAAAGTCTTTGGTGTAACCCGCGAACGAATTCGTCAAATTGAAGCGAAAGCATTGCGGAAATTACGTCACCCAAGCCGAAGCAAACGGTTGAAAGATTTCTTAGAATAAATTTTTTAATAAATGGTTTACTCTTTAAATGGAGTAAACTATTTTTTTTTTTGCTCTTTTTTCAAATATTTACATTGAAAGCACTTACTCTGTGAATTTATTTTACTGAATTGTCTCTCATTTTGCAAATAGGCCCAAATAATTATTCAGATATTTTTAGTGTTTTTATTTTATTAAAAAAGAGTTGAATTTTGCATTTTATCGTATCTTCTCTTGAAGAGAGTGTTAAATATTGTTTAATGCTTTTTAATGATGTTTTTTTTATTATTTTCAAATAATAAATTATTTTATAAAATTTTTAAATGTTGAGAAATTTTATTCATTTCTCTTATAATAGTAAAGAAAGCGCATACAAAGTTGTTTCAAGGGGGATTAAAATGAATTTTGACTTAACTGCTGAACAAGATATGATTAAAAGGACCATTAGACAATTTGCTGATGAAGAAGTAGCGCCCGGTGCTATTGAACGGGATAAGACTAAAAAATTTCCAGTAGAAGTTTTTAAGCAGCTGGCAGATATGGGGATTATGGGGCTTCCATTCCCAGAAGAATATGGTGGTGCAGGAGCAGATACCGTCAGTTTCGCCATCGTAACAGAAGAACTAAGCAGAGCATGTGCATCCACAGGGATAACCTATTCTGCCCATATTTCTTTAGGTGGGGCGCCACTATATTTATTTGGAACCGAGGAGCAAAAGCAAAAATATTTAACTCCCATTTGTACAGGGGAATCCTTAGGTGCATTTGGCTTAACAGAGCCTAATGCAGGTTCAGATGCAGGGGGGACAAGGACATCTGCCGTTGAAGAAGGTGGTGAGTTCTTAATTAATGGAAATAAGTGTTTCATAACAAATGCAAGCTTCGCTAAGCATTTAGCTTTAACCGCGGTAACAGGAGAACAGAATGGGAAGAAAGAAATTAGTGCCATTATTGTCCCTACTAACTCTGAAGGCTTTACGATCATTGATAACTATGAAAAGATGGGGTTGAATGCCTCGAATACAACAGAACTTGTGTTAGAAGACGTCAGAGTTCCTTCTGAGAATCTTTTAGGAAAGCGTGGAGAGGGGTTTAGACAGTTTTTAATCACACTGGATGGCGGACGTATTGGAATTGGCGCTATGGCGGTAGGGATTGCTCAGGGGGCCTATGAGAAAGCACTTGCTTATGCAAAGGAACGAAATCAATTCGGGAAATCTATCTCTTCCTTCCAAGCCATTCAATTTAAATTAGCTGATATGGCTATGAAAATTGAGTTAGCACGTAATATGGTTTATAAAGCTGCATGGTTAAAAGATCAAGGCAGGGCATTTTCTAAGGAAGCAGCTATGTGTAAACTATATGCATCGGAAATATGTATGGAAGTGACCAGTCAGGCCGTTCAAATTCACGGTGGATATGGATATATGAAAGAGTATCAAGTGGAAAGAATGATGCGAGATGCAAAATTGCTTGAAATTGGGGAAGGAACATCTGAAGTACAAAGAATGGTTATTTCACGATTAATTGGTTGTTAAAAGTAAATATGGGAATGATAATGGAGGTAAATTAATAAATATTGTTAATTTACCTCTTTTTTCTTTTGGCTGTGTAAAAGAACAGTGTTGATTTTACACCCTGTTGATTGGAAAGGAAGGCACGAAGACTCCTCGAAAATGCTATCGCATTTCCTTCGTGCGTGGGCGGATTCAAGATGCCATTCAATGTCCTGTGAGAGTATGGTTCAGGGGAGACCCCGCAGGCGCCTGTCTCCGAGGAGGCTCGCCGAAACACCCAAGAACCGTTCGTGCCTGGAGCGGAAATCAACTGGCGAGTTTATCAGAGCCTTCTTTTTTATAAAGATTATAGTGATAAAATAAGTTTAGGGCTTTTCCTTCTGTTCATTTTCAAGTAAAATAGTAATTGTTTGTAGACTATTTATTTATTAACAGATGTTCGTACATAAGGGAGGTAAATATCATGAACCGTAATCCAGTAATTCCTTTTATTCTTATCATGGTTTTTGGAATCGTACTTGTATTTGTCATGTCTTTCAAAGGCCTTGGAGATATGAAAGAAGTCGCTAGTGAGAAGGGTGAAGGAAAAGGCAGCGAGAAGACAGAAGTAGCTGCATCTAAACCAGAAGACATTTATAAGCAAACATGTGTTGCTTGTCACGGCGATCAGTACCAAGGAGTAGTTGGTCCTACGCTAAAAGGTGTTGGAAGCAAGTATTCTAAGGAACAATTAGAAGAGATCGTAACAAAAGGTAGAGGTAACATGCCAGCTGGTCTAGTTTCACCAGATAAAGCTGGAGCAATGGCAGATTGGTTAAAAACAATCAAATAATTTAACATTTTTACAGAAGTCCTTTGCATAAGTGAAGGACTTTTTTTTATAATGGGAAAAGCGATTTAAAAGTTATTATAATTTGTAAAGTGGTGGTATTTTGAATACAGATAAATTGTCAATGCGTCTAGAAACAGTTGCTAAATATGTCCCTGCTGGGGCAAGGATTGCTGATATTGGATCCGATCATGCGTATTTACCTTGCTTTTTAGCCAAAAATACAGGAATCTCTTTTGCAGTAGCAGGAGAAGTTGCAGCAGGTCCATATCATTCAGCTGAAAGAAATGTTCAATCAGAAGGTTTATCTTCTATTATTTCTGTGCGAATGGGTAATGGTCTAGAAGTCATTCAGCCTGGAGAGGTGGATTATATTACTATAGCAGGAATGGGTGGCTCCTTAATCACAAGTATTTTAGAAAATGGAAAAGAAAAGCTTGGGTCGGTTAAGCGGTTAATTTTGCAGCCAAATATAAGTGCCGTTTCTATAAGAAAATGGTTTATGGAGAACAACTGGGAACTTATTGCGGAAGAAATTATGGAAGAAGACGGGAAAATTTACGAGGTTCTTGTTGGTGAAAAAGGGGATCCTTCTAAACCCTATCAGGATCAGTTAGAAAGCGGTCTTTTATTAGGGCCGTTTTTATGTCAAAAACAAGAGTCAGCCTTTCAAAAGAAATGGACCATGGAAATTAGAAACTGGAAACGAATAGTGGAGCAGTTAGAGAGTGCGGGAGAAACAGCTGAGACATTAGAGAAAAAGCAAGAGCTATTGAACAAGATTAAGTTAGTTGAGGAGGTACTGAAATATGAAGAATCCTAACGGGCATGAGATTATTCAGCTTTTTGAACAGTTTTCACCGAAATCTTTTGCGATGGAAGGTGATAAAATCGGCTTGCAAATTGGACGGTTGAACAAGAAAATTGAGCGTATTATGATCGCATTAGATGTGCTGGAAAATGTGATCGATGAAGCAATAGAAAAAAATGTACAACTCATTATTGCCCACCATCCGATCATTTATCGACCGCTTAAAAATGTCCTGACAGATACTCCTCAAGGAAGAATCGTTGAAAAATTATTGAAGCACGATATCGCAGTATACGCTGCGCATACCAATTTGGATGTGGCAAAGGGAGGAGTAAACGATCTTCTAGCAGCTGCATTAGAATTACAGGATTCAGAAGTCCTTGTACCGACCTATGATACGAAGTTGAAAAAATTAGTCGTTTTTGTACCAGCAAGCCATGCGGAAGAGATTAGAAAAGTACTTGGTAGTGCAGGAGCCGGTTTTATTGGGAATTATAGTCACTGCTCTTTCTCTGCTAATGGTACTGGAAGATTTATACCTGGTGAAGACACGAACCCATTTATTGGTCAAGTAGGTCTAATAGAAGAAGTAGAGGAAGTACGAATTGAGACGATTATTCCAGAGCCGCTTCTAAAAAAAGCGGTAACTGCGATGATTAAAGCGCATCCGTACGAAGAAGTCGCATATGATGTGTATCCTACAGAAAATATTGGTGAAGTGCTAGGTCTAGGCAGGATTGGAAAAGTTAGTGAAATGACTCTTGGAGAATTTGCAGAAAAAGTAAAGACTGCCCTTGATGTTAAGACAGTCCGGGTGGTAGGTGACCTTGATACTAGAATTAAAAAAGTGGCTGTTTTAGGTGGCGATGGAAATAAGTATTTCATGAATGCTAAGTTTAAAGGGGCAGATGTTTATGTGACAGGTGACATTTATTATCACACTGCACACGACGCGATGATGCAAGGGCTTAATATGATTGATCCTGGTCATAACGTAGAAAAGATAATGAAAAAAGGGCTCACAGTCATTTTACAGCAAATGTGTAAAGACTCTGGATATGAAGTTGAAATATTCCCATCTGAAATCAACACAGATCCTTTTCGATTTGTATAAAAGATAGGCTGTGTTAAAGAACCGTGTTAATCTATACACTCTGTTGATTGGAGCGGAAGGCGCGAAGACTCCTGTGGGAGTATGGTTCAGGAGAGACCCCGCAGGCGCAAGCGCCGAGGAGGCTCGCCGAAACACCCACGGAAAGCGAAGCGCCTGGAGCGGAAATCAACAGACAATTTTAACAGAACCAAAAGAAAAAAAGAACCGGTCTAATGTTCATAGACGCGGTTCTTTTTTTCACTCTCCCTCAGTCTTTTTAACCTTGGGTAATATTCTGTTTAACTGGACTTTCTTTCTACGTTCCCATGTTGCCTCATTGTTTGGATCAAATTGTTCAAGAAAGGTAATGACTTCCTTTGTAATAGGAGTAGGGGTGGAGGCGCCGGATGTGACAGCAACCGTTTTAGCATCCTTAATCCAATCAATTTCTAATTCTGTGATATCAGCAATTCGGTAAGCGGTTGTTCCGGCAATTTCTTCAGAAACCTGTGCAAGACGATTCGAGTTATTGCTTTTTGGATCACCTACTACAATAGTAACATCTGCTTCTATGGCTTGGTTGGCAACAGCCTCTTGGCGAATTTGGGTTGCATGACAGATTTCATTATGAACCTCAACATGAGGATATTTTTTTTGGACTCTATCCATGGTGTCAGCGACATCCCATTGGCTCATAGTTGTTTGATTGGTTACAAGTAATTTTTCGCAATCAATGTTTAATGCTTCCACATCAGCTGGAGTCTCGACAAGATGAACCATGTCAGGGGCAACACCAATCGCTCCTTCAGGTTCAGGATGTCCTTTTTTCCCAATGTAAATAACCTGGTAACCTTGTTTCGTCTTTTCTTCAATTAGTTCATGGGTTCTGGTAACGTCTGGACATGTTGCATCAATAGTGACTAGACCTTTCTTTTTAGCCATCTCACGAACTTCTGGTGAAATCCCATGGGCTGTAAAGATTACCGTCCCAGATTCGACTTTATCAAGTATATCTATTCTGTTTTTACCATCTAATGTGATGATTCCTTCTTCCTCAAAGGCATCGGTCACATGTTTATTATGAACAATCATCCCTAAAATGTAGATAGGGCGAGGTAGTGATTTATCTAATGCCGCATTTCTGGCAATGACCATTGCGTCGACCACACCATAGCAGTATCCGCGTGGAGATATTTTAATGATTTGCATATAAGAAAGTCCCCCTAAAAGACATTGTTTAATAGACTATGTAATTATTATATAAAACTAATAGATATAATACAAAGATACATTTTTCCTTTTCATTCTTGATAAAATAAAAAGAATGCTGTTCCCAGCATTCATAGGTTAGATGTACATTTTTGGGGTAGATGTCCCTCTTGGTTTTTGGCTGTTGCCAGTATTGACGGGTTTTTGCTGTTCTTTCTGTGTGGATGTTTTTCCTGTTCGACGATTTCCTGTGAGTTCCTTTGTCGAAGACTCTTCCTCTGTAACAGATATGGATTGATTGTTCTGTTCACTGGTGGATTCATCAGTGCTCTTCGAAGCATTCTTAAAGCCTTTGTAAAGCCTCCACATTGCTGGAAGATTCTTAACCATCGGTCCGTATTGTTGAATCATCGGACCTATTGATTGGGCGGTTCTTAAAACCTGTTGGGTATTATTAAGCATATTGGTTATACCCCCAGGATTACTTAAGGACTGAAGTAAACCGCCAGCTCCGCCTGAAGCGGCTCTGCCAGCTCCCCCGGCGCCCATAAGTCCTCCGGCACCCCCGCCAGCTGGATTTCCTCTTCCGAGAATCCTTGAGAGCAGTCCGCCACCACCGTTCGCTTGCCTACCCATTGCTCCCATCATTGGATTTCTTCCCAATGGGTTTGCAGAAGGTCTCATCATGGGTCCTCCCCCACCAAAGGGATTACCACCTGGTCCCATCATCCCGCCAAAAGGATTGTTTCCTGCCCCCATCATCGGATTTCTTCCTCCATACATTCCTGGGCCCATTCCGCCTTGCATTGGTATTCTTGGTCTTGGTTGCATACCACGACCTCCTTTCGTTCCCTCATGATTTAAAATATGCATTTCACCTAAAATGGTTTAGGTATTCTACACAAGTAACGACGAAATTTCATTTTAAAAACCGGATAAAATGTAAAAGATGAGAAATATATAGATAGTTAGCTGGTGATTTAAGTGAAACTTTAATATAATAACATGATGGAATGAAAAGTGTGGTTATATATTAGTGGAGAAAACTACGTTATCATTTATGGATATTTTTTAGAATAAGGAGCCTTTATATGAAAGTTAATAAATTTGAGCGTTTTAAGTTGCAGCCATTTATCATAGAATCACTGAATAAATTTGGTTTTTATAATCCAACTGAAATTCAGGAACGGATGATTCCGTTAGTACTAAAAGGAGAAAGTGCCATCGGGCAATCTCAAACAGGAACAGGGAAAACATTTGCCTATGTACTTCCCATCCTTGAAAAAATTGACCCGGATCGTCAAGAGGTACAAGCAGTAATTACTGCTCCAACAAGAGAGTTAGCCTCACAAATTTATCATCAAATCTTAAAAGTAACTGAACAATGCAGTCCTGATCGTCAGATCATGACAAGATGTTATATTGGTGGTACGGACAAGCAACGTACGATCGAGAAATTAAAAGTTCAGCCGCAAATCGTTGTCGGTACTCCTGGCCGTATTAAAGATTTGATGGTTGAACAAGCCCTTTTCACTCATACATCAGAAATCCTAGTGGTAGATGAAGCAGATATGATGCTTGATATGGGGTTTATTGAGGATGTAGATCAGGTGGCTGCCAAAATGCCTGAGAATTTGCAAATGCTTGTTTTTTCAGCGACTATTCCTGAAAAGCTAAAGCCTTTCTTAAAGAAATATATGGAAAACCCAAAAACGATTCATGTGGATGCGAAAAATAAGGCTGCAGAAAATTTAGCGCATTATCTATTGCCATCTAGACATCGTAGTAAGAAGCAGCTTGTGCATGATGCATTACTTGCCTACAATCCTTATTTAGCGATTGTTTTTACGAATACGAAGAAAATGGCAGAGGAAGTAGCGTACTTTTTAAATGAAAAGGGATTAAAGGTTGGCCGTGTTCATGGAGACTTAAATCCTCGTGAACGTAAAAAAATGATGAAGCAAATACAGGATTTGGAGTTCCAGTACATTGTGGCTACAGACCTTGCATCAAGGGGAATAGATATCGAAGGGGTAAGTCACGTAATAAACTATGAATTGCCATCTGATTTAGATTTTTATATCCATAGGGTAGGGAGAACAGCAAGAGCAGGTAATACAGGAATTGCGCTTACCATCTATGAAAATTCTGATGAAGATGCCTTAAATAAGTTGGAAAAAATGGGTATTCAGTTTGAAAATGTCGATCTTAAAAAAGATGGATTTGAGGAAATAGATGAACGGAATAGAAGAAAGACACGAGTTAGAAAAGAAGATGAAGCAGCTAAAACAGCTAAATCACTAGTAAAGAAGCCGCAAAAGGTAAAACCAGGCTATAAAAAGAAAATGCAGTGGGAAATGGATAAAATTAAGAAGCGTCAGCGTAAGTTAAACCAGAAAAAGAAATAAGGCTAGAATGGAGAGGGAAAAATGTTGAAGATTGGTTCACACGTGTCCATGAGCGGAAAAGAGATGCTACTTGCAGCGAGTAAAGAAGCAGTTTCTTATGGTGCGAATACGTTTATGATTTATACCGGTGCACCACAAAATACAAGAAGAAAAAAAATTGAAGACCTAAACATTGAAGCAGGGAGAAAACATATGGAGGAGCAGGGTATCTCAGAAATCATTGTCCATGCTCCGTATATCATCAATATAGGGAATACCACAAATCCAGATACCTTTGAATTGGGTGTAAGGTTTCTCCGCAGTGAAATTGATAGAACGGAAGCCATTGGTGCTAAGCAAATTGTCCTTCATCCAGGTGCACATGTGAGTGCTGGTACAGAAGCGGGAATAAAGAAAATCATTGAAGGTCTTAATGAAGTTCTTACAGGAAAAGAACAGCTCCAAATTGCTTTAGAAACGATGGCTGGAAAAGGATCTGAATGTGGTAAGTCCTTTGAAGAAATCGCCATGATTATGGATGGAGTTCATTATAGTGATAAATTATCCGTTTGTTTCGATACATGCCATACACATGATGCGGGCTATGATATTGTGAATGACTTTGATGGCGTGTTAAATGAATTTGATAAAATAGTTGGTTTGGATAAGTTAAAAGTACTTCACATCAATGACAGTAAAAATGCCGCAGGAATGAAAAAGGACCGCCACGAAAATATCGGGTTTGGTCATATTGGTTTTAAGGCATTAAATTATATTGTGCATCATCCACAATTGATGGATATCCCTAAGATTCTTGAGACACCTTTTGTTGGTGAAGATAAAAACAATAAAAAAGCTCCTTACAAATATGAAATTGAGATGCTTCGTAAGCAGGAGTTTAATGAAAACCTTTTAGATACTATCATGCAATCATAAGGAAAAGCTGTGCATTCTGCACAGCTTTTTCAATTGACCTTCTTATTGCTTTGTAAACTGCATTAATAATTTATTCACTTCACGTGCGGTTTCGGGTCCTGCTGCTTTAGCAATTTCCTTTACTAACTTACTACGTTGGGTATGGTCAAAAATGTTAATGTTTTTCCCGCGTAAGTATTCAGCAATTTTACTAGCCTGCTGTTGATTGACATTAATATTAAATTGATTGGCATATTTAACTAACTCTTCAGCAGTTATCGTATTGATCTTATGATTGATGATGTTTTCAAATATTTTCACCTTCATCACTCCTCCATGCTAATGTATGAAAATCTAACGGGAGTGTGACAATGGAATTATGCAAGGGAAATATGCATGTTGTTTGCTTTACAATCAGAATCTCGTATTGTATACTACTCTAAGTTAAATCGGAATGATTCTTATAATTGAAGTGAGAGTGCAAATCATGCAATCAGTAATTAATATAAAACATTTATTTTATCGTTATGAAAAAGACACAGTCCTAGAGAATATTAATATGTCCGTCCCTGATGGGTCATTTTTAGCAATTGTTGGGCCTAATGGATCCGGGAAATCCACCCTTTTAAAATTAATTTTAGGGTTATTAAAACCGCAAAAAGGTGAGATTACTCTATTCGGTCAGGAAATAAATAAATTTAAAGAGTGGCAGCAGGTCGGTTATGTGTCGCAAAAGGCGAATTCTTTTAATACAGGCTTTCCGGCTACCGTATTTGAAGTAGTAGCTAGTGGACTGACAAAAAAACTTGGCTTGTTTTCTTTTTTTAAGAAGGAACATTCGAAAAAAGTATATGAGGCATTAGAGTCAGTTGGCATGAGAGAGTTCAGTAATCGAAATATTGGAGAACTTTCTGGAGGGCAACAGCAAAGAGTTTTTATCGCTAGAGCATTAGTAAGTGAACCAAAGTTGCTTATTCTTGACGAACCGACAGTTGGAGTAGATGCTGAAAACGTTAATTCCTTTTATCAAATGCTTGGGGATTTGAATAAAAGCCGTGCTATTACATTGTTATTGGTTACCCATGATATTGGGACTATTTCTGATAAAGTTACCCATGTTGCCTGTTTAAATAAACATCTGCATTTTCATGGTGAAACAAAGGAATTTGAACAATTAAAAGGGGAAGGAATGTCTGAATTTTATGGTCATGATGTTCATTTACTCTCACATCACCATGAACACGGAGGCGCCCAAAAATGATCCAAGGAATATTTCATTATGAATTTTTACAAAATGCCTTCTTAACCGGAATATTAATCGGGATTCTTGCCCCGTTATTAGGGGTTTTTATCGTAGTTCGAAGATTATCTTTAATCGCTGATGCCCTGAGTCATGTAACATTAGCGGGTATTGCTGCCAGTCTGTTAATTGAAAAAAGTTTTCCCGTATTGGCCGGCTTAAATCCGCTTTATTTAGGAATGGTTTTTTCAGTAGGTGGTTCTTTATTTATTGAAAAGCTAAGAGGGGTTTATAAACACTATCAGGAACTTGCAATTCCCATCATATTATCTAGTGGAATTGGGCTAGGGGTTATTTTTATTTCTCTTGCCAATGGATTTAATACTGATTTGTTCAGCTATTTATTTGGTAGTGTGTCTGCTGTAAGCAGAACAGACCTCTGGGTCATTCTATTCATCAGTGTTCTTGTTATTTTAGTCATTATTCTATTGTATAAAGAGTTGTTTTTACTCTCTTTTGATGAAGAGCATGCGAAGGCTTCTGGAATTGCCGCAAAAAGCATCCATTTCATCTTTATTGTTATGGTTGCGCTTGTTATTGCTGCATCAATGAGAATCGTTGGAATTTTATTGGTTTCCTCTTTAATGACGTTGCCTGTCGCTGCTAGTATTCGAATTGCTAAAGGTTTTAAGCAAACGATTTTCTTATCCGTTCTTTTTGGCGAGATTTCTGTATTAGGTGGACTTTTCATCGCCTATTATGTGGATTTGGCTCCAGGTGGAACAATAGTAATGCTTGCAGTCCTTATTTTAATTTGTTCTATCTTTTATAAAAAAATGTCTAGTGCAGTTGGGGGTGGAGCAAAGTGAACGTTAACGAAGCGATCCAATATTTAAAAGAAAATGGTTTTAAGCAAACAGGAAAAAGAGAAGATATGCTTCAATTGTTTGCCGATAGCGATAAATATTTAACGGCCAAGGATGTGCTTGATCAGTTAAAGGATGATTATCCAGGTCTAAGTTTTGATACAATATATCGAAATTTATCCTTATTTGTTAATATGGGGATATTAGAAATGACTGAGTTGTCTGGTGAGAAACATTTTCGTTTTACTTGTTCAAGCAGCCACCACCATCACCATTTTATCTGTTTAGACTGTGGGAAAACGAAAAAAATTGAAACCTGCCCTATGAATGACTTAAGCGAAAACTTAAAAGGCTACGATGTTTCTGGTCATAAATTTGAAATATATGGACGCTGTCCGGATTGTTTGAATTAAAGAAGAGGCTGACTCAAATGAGTCAGCCTCTTCGCGTGCCAGCCAGTCGATGTTTTTCCTCTTCTTGCCATAGCCAATTTTCAACCCAGCTATTTGCCTCCATCCAGTTGTTTACCCGAATAACTCCTTTAGGAATTGGATCTTGGTTATAGGGTGTATCGAATAATATGACAGGGATCCGACACTCCTCATGAATCATTATAGCATTATCATGTTTATCCTCGAAAAAAAGCTCTACCTTATGTTTTTTAACTGTTTCCACTTTATCATGGGAACCAATCAATTCAATATGGTCAAAAGTTAAACCCTTGTCAAAAAACCAATTTTCAGTCACTTCAAGTAGATGGGAGCCCCTTGCACTAATAAAGAATAGTTCATGTATATTTTGCCACTTTCTTAGAACTTGCTTTGCTCCTTTTGCAAGAGGAGATTCTTTATAAATGATTGGTTCATTCTTTGTAAACCATTGGGCAAATTCTTCTTCAGATACATTAACAAATGGTGTTAAATCATATTGATCAACGTCTTCATACATAATTTTCATTCCGAATGCTTTGTTAATAAAAGGCAGGATTGATTTAGGGCATGTAACGGTTCCGTCGATGTCAATTCCAAATCTTTTTCTCATATAGGTTCACCTTCAAATTGCAATAGACTATCTTTATTTTACCAAAGACAGCTTAACAATAAAGTATTTATTTATAAGTAAATTTTTTCGGTACATGAAATAAAAAACTAATGCAGTCAAACTTTAACATATTAAAATTTGCACGAAAGCTAACAATAATAAATGCTCCTATAACTGAAAGTGAGGGATTAGGATGGCAGATGAAAGAGACACGAGAGTACAGGAAGCCCTTCGAAGTTCGATTATAGGCGAAGAGATTCCCAATTCTCCTTCTGAATTTAGAGAAGAAGTAGCCTCAGAAGTTGCTGAGCCTATAAAGACTCGCTATTCCTTGAAAAAAGACGATCCTGTTCCTGAAATTGGGGCATCAGTTCCTATTCATTCTACAGGATATAAGGAAGAAACAGCTGCCGAAATAGCAGCCCCAGTGCCAGTAGTTCGAAGAGATGTGCGTACAGGTGATAGAGAGAGAGCAGAGGGAGGTACCGGAATGGGTACCCTTGCCATTGCCCTTTCTATATTGTCCCTGTTCGTAATGCCCATTCTTTTTGGGGCTGCCGGCATTGTGTTAGGGTTTGTTGCTAGAAGAAGAGGCGCTGAGGGGCTTGGTGCCTGGGCAATAGGTATTGGCGCCATCTCCATCATTCTTGGTATGTTTATTCTTCCGTTCTTTTAACATGAACAGCCTAGGAGCAAAAAGAAACCCGGTAGAAGTGCCTACCGGGTTTCATACTGTGTAATTTTATTGATTTACTTTTTCTTCCTCAGCTTTTTTACGGAAATATTCTTCCGCAATTTGGTCGATTTCTTTTTTCAATTCTTCTACCATTTCAGCCTCTGGAACTTTACGGACGATTTCGCCCTTTCTAAAAAGTAAACCTTCTCCACGTGCGCCAGCGATTCCAATGTCAGCTTCACGAGCTTCCCCAGGCCCATTTACTGCACAGCCTAAAACGGAAACCTTAATTGGTGCTTTGATGTTTTGTATATATTCTTCTACTTCATTCGCAATACTGATTAGGTCAATTTCAATTCGACCACATGTAGGGCATGAAATTAATGTTGCAGCATTCGATGAAAGTCCGAAAACTTTCAAAAGTTCTCTTGCTACTTTTACTTCTTCAACCGGGTCTGCACTTAATGAAATACGAAGGGTATTTCCAATCCCTTTACTAATAATAGCACCTAATCCTGCAGCACTTTTTACAGTTCCCGAAAAGAGTGTTCCGGATTCCGTAATTCCTAAATGTAATGGGTAATCAAAAGCACGTGCAGCTTTTTCATATGCCTCAATTGCAAGATTAACATCAGATGCTTTCATTGAAACAATAATGTCATGGAAATCTAAATCTTCGAGAATTTTGATATGGTGAAGAGCACTCTCGACCATTCCATCTGCAGTAGGGTATCCGTATTTTTCAAGGATCTTCTTCTCAAGAGAACCTGCGTTTACCCCAATGCGAATAGGAATACCACGTTCTTTTGCTGCTTTTACAACAGCTTCTACTTTTTCACGCTTCCCGATGTTACCAGGATTAATTCTGATTTTATCTGCTCCGCCTTCGATAGCTTTTAGAGCTAATTTATAATCAAAATGAATATCAACGACAAGTGGAATATTAATTCGTTTTTTGATTTCTGATATAGCATTTGCTGCTCGTTCGTCCGGGCAGGCTACCCGAACAATTTGACATCCCGCTTCCTCAAGACGTTTAATCTCAGCTACTGTAGCTTCAACATCATGAGTCTTAGTTGTGGTCATACTTTGGATAATTAATTCATTATTCCCGCCAATTGTTAAGTTACCAACTTTAACAGGCCGGGTTTTTGTGCGATGTATAATTTCACTCACGTGGAATTCGCTCCTTTAAATTGGAATTCGAATAAGGTTCTAAAATCAATCCGACTTTATTTTATCAGTCTACTACTATTTTTGACAAGAAGAAGCGATTATCCTCATTTTTTTGAGTAGTCAGGAAAAATGTATGTGGAGCCAATCTGAATTTTCTCAGGAGCTTTTCCAGGATTGAGTTTCTTAAAATCTTCAATAAGCTCTGAGATAGATACGGGAATTGATTGATCCAACTGATTCTCCACTATTGATATCACTGTATCGCCAGGCTTTACTTTTGCTTCAAATGCAGGAATATTTGTCTTTGGTTTAGCGATGTCCTGTTGTGTACTGTTCTCACCCTTTGCGTCAACATGCTGAGGGGTTGAAGATGGCAGGGTGCCAACTGTTAAATCAAAGTAAATCACATATATTATTAAAACAGATAATAACAAACCGAAAAGTTTTTTCATTGGACAAGCCTCCAGGCAGGAATGTTTGTACATACCTATGCTTGTCCAATTAAATATAGAACTTAAAAGAAAAAGATGCACCAATTATGCATCTTTCTTAATCGTTTTTGGTTTTGGAATTTCTTTAATAGCTAAATATAATACAATGATGACAACAAACCAATTGATTAGGGCACTGTTAGGTACAGTAGTTTTTATCGCTGCCATAATGGTAAAGAAGACAGTAGGCAAAGTTTCGCTATATGCTGCCA
This sequence comes from Bacillus sp. SORGH_AS_0510, assembly GCF_030818775.1. Taxonomy (NCBI): domain Bacteria; kingdom Bacillati; phylum Bacillota; class Bacilli; order Caryophanales; family Bacillaceae; genus Bacillus; species Bacillus sp. SORGH_AS_0510. The sequence goes on from NZ_JAUTAU010000001.1 coordinate 1,885,711, forward strand.
TTCTCCATAATTGACGATATTGTAATTTCCTTCCTAACATATTTTTTATTGCGAGACCGATTAAGGCGACAACAGAAACTTCAATAAAGCTGGCAGCACTTGAAAATAGGTAAATAAATAACGAAACCACCGGGATAATAATACCTTTTACCCCAGCCAACATGTCGATAAAATCAAGTGTATCTTTCTTTGAGATATTTAGACCTTCCAACATGGAATATGGATATGTATCTGTTCTTCCCGCAGCAGTTAGAACGAATTCATCCTTTAACATGGCGAAAGCATTTCCTTCACTCTCTACATCTGCTTCAGACATAGCACCAGTTGGATCTATGATAATGGAAAAATCTTCACGATTAATAGTAACAGGAACATCAGTATCAGCCGAGAGATGACCATTCTTTATAGAAAAGTCAGGTGATTCGTTAGTTAGAATAGTTTTTGCAGTGTTTATTCCAGTAGTTAATGCCGTGCTAAAATAAATAACAACTGGTAAAACGGATATGAATGTCAAAAAGAAAACATATAATATTGTTTTACCGATTCCTTGGAAACGAAATAAAGCAATATCTTTTGGAGAGTAAATACTTTTAAAAAATTGTTTGAAAATATTCATAAAGACCACCTTTATACAGATTCCATTCTATTGTATCTTGTGTAGACGTTATATACAAGAAATGACTAATGAAACCATTTCAAATCTCGTTCGTATTTATATCTAATAAAAATAAAAGGAATGAAAAGATGGAAATACTTTATTGGATTATTATTACAGTTTTATTTATTGTTGCTTTTGTTGGCTTGGTTTACCCCATTATTCCAAGCGTAATCTTCTTGTTAGCTGGGTTCTTATTGTATGGGGTATTTTTTAGCTTTGAGCCGTTTCATTGGTTGTTCTGGGTAATTCAAGGTTTGTTTATTGCTTTATTATTTGTAGCTGATTATATAGCAAACATGATTGGAATAAAAAAATATGGAGGTTCCAAAGCAGGTGTCTGGGGGAGTACCATTGGACTAATATTGGGGCCGTTTGTTATTCCAGTACTAGGTATTATAATTGGACCCTTTATTGGTGCTATTGCTGCCGAGCTTATCTTTAATAAAAGGGAATTTTTAGATAGTGTAAAAATAGGGTTTGGTTCTGTCATCGGTTTTATAAGCAGCGTTGTAACTAAGACTATCATCCAATTAATCATGATTGGATATTTTTTGCTTGTTGTATTAAAGTAATCACGGAAAAAGCCACCTCAGTGGCTTTTCTAGTTTATTCCGCAAATTTCATATGAACAATTTTGGCAGTCCACTTCCTGTTTTAAACAGCTTAGCTTTTTGACAGTAATTTTTTGATTATCATATGAGATGATCCCATTCTGTCGGAGCTCCATTAGAGCTCGTTGAATTACCTCTCTTGTGCCAAAGGTTAAGTTCGCTAGTTCCTGGTGTGTTAAAGGAAGATCGATGAGAATACCTTTATCAGTTTGAACGCCATATGAATTACAGAGGCGGATTAAAATAGAATATAGACCACCCTTTTTTCCATTCATAATCAAGTCTTGGCATTTCATTTGTGCCTTTATATAACCGGTACTTAACCAGGATATAAGGCCATACATTGCCTCAGGATCTGTAAGAATGAAACCTTCGAATTGCTCCCTTTTAACGATTAGTATTTCGCAATCAGTTAACGTCTTAGCATAAAATTGATAATGGGGATTTGTTTTAAATAACTGATACTCAACAATTAATTCCTGGTCATTTAGTACTTTTAGAATAAATTCTTTACCCTTCAAATGAACTCTGCCAAGGGCAATGCTTCCTTTTACTAATATATATACATAGTCGACAGGATCTTTTTCTTGAAAAAGGACAGTATCAGATTTAATCTTTTGAATGGGTTCATTTCGTTGGAAAAATTGGACCATTAAACTATATATAGAAACCATACTGTTTTCCATTCCTATCACTCCCTTTACCTTAAAGCTTAACAGAATATGGGATGGAGAATCATGACACTTTTTTGAAAGATGAGTAAATAATGAATAAAAAATTTTAAAATGGGGATTGTATTTATGTTAGCGTAAGCATTTTATTTGAATCGCTTGACTATCTTTGGTAATCTAAATCTACAAAGCTTAAGAAAATTCGAAAAATCCTTGGATTTTTTGATTGACTTTAGCCCAAAAAATAATATGAATACATAGGAGGAATTTTTCATGGCTTTTGAATTACCACAATTACCTTATGCAGAAGATGCACTTGAACCACATATTGATAAGGAAACTATGAATATTCACCACACAAGACACCACAACACATATGTAACAAACCTTAACGCTGCTCTACAAGGTAACGAAGAATTACTTTCTAAGTCTGTTGAAGAAGTAATTTCAAACCTAGATGCAGTTCCAGAAGCAGTTCGCACAGCTGTACGTAACAATGGTGGTGGCCATGCAAACCACTCCTTATTCTGGCAAATCCTTTCTCCAAATGGCGGCGGTGCACCAACTGGTGAATTAGCAGATGCTATTAACAGTAAGTTTGGAAGTTTCGAAAGCTTTAAAGAAGAATTTGCAAAAGCTGCAACTACTCGTTTCGGTTCTGGTTGGGCTTGGCTGTCTGTTGCAAACGGTGAATTAGAATTATCAAGCACTCCAAATCAAGACTCTCCATTAATGGAAGGTAAAACTCCTATTCTTGGCCTTGATGTTTGGGAGCATGCTTACTACTTAAACTATCAAAACAAACGCCCAGATTACATTGCTGCATTCTGGAACGTTGTAAACTGGGATGAAGTTTCTAAGCGTTACAACGAAGCAAAGTAATTCATTCTAGGTAAAATAAAGAGACAGCTGTTATCCAAAACAGCTGTCTTTTTATATTTCGTTTTACGAACATTGAATAATAACAAGTCGGTTGTTAAAGACTACCCTTAAGATAAAGGGGAGTTTTTATGGTGAAAAAATTTAACATTTTAGGTGATGTAGAGTTAACAAAAGACCTCACACTTTTGTTGGTAATCGGGGGGCTTTATTCATTAAGTGTTGCCCTATCTAACACGTTTGTAAATATCTACCTATGGAAACAAACAGGAAAGTATTCGGATATTGCTCTTTATAATCTGGCGATTGTCGTATTACAACTGCTAACGTTTATTTTAGCAGGCAGGTGGGCAAAAAAAATTGACAGAGTTATTGTACTTAGAATAGGTGTTATTTTCCTTGCAGTTTTTTATTTAACGGTATTACTAACGGGGACTAATGCATCCACCTTTTTATTGCTGTTAGGTAGCCTTCTAGGAATTGGGTATGGTTTTTATTGGTTAGCCTATAATGTTTTGACATTCGAAATTACCGAACCTGAAACGAGAGATTTTTTTAACGGATTTTTGGGGATTCTAAGCTCGGCAGGAGGAATGGTTGGTCCGTTAGCGGCTGGATTCATTATCACTAGATTTGAGAAATTCACTGGATATACTTTTGTTTTCGGCCTGTCTTTAGCTCTATTTGCACTCGCAGTGTTTATTAGTTTTTCTTTAAAACCAAGACCTGCAGCTGGCAGGTATTGTTTTAGGCGAATCTTAGAGGAAAGAAAGCTTAATGAAAATTGGCGTCTCGTAACAAATGCCCATTTTTTTCAGGGACTTAGAGAAGGGACGTTTTTGTTTGTTATTTCCGTATTTGTCTATATTTCAACTGGAAGTGAAATGGCTTTAGGGACCTTTGGACTGATCAACTCTGGTATTTCCTTTGTTGCCTATTACCTTGCTTCACGGCTGATTAAAAAGAACAATCGTAAAAAAGCAATTCTTATTGGTGGTCTAATTCTTTATGCAGCAGTGTTAATTATTGTATGGGATACAAATTTTATCAAATTGTTAATATATGCAGGCATGATCGCCTTAGCCTATCCACTGCTACTTGTTCCATATATGTCGACTACATATGATGTAATTGGAAACGGGTGGAAGGCTGCGGAAATGAGAATTGAGTATATTGTTGTAAGAGAAATCTTTTTAAACTTGGGAAGAATTGTGTCTATTTTATCCTTTATTGCCGCAGTCACATTATTCAATGAGGAAAAAAGTATTCCAATACTATTATTGATTTTAGGGGCAGGTCATTCTTTCATTTACTTTTTTATAAAAAGGGTGCGGTTACCTGTAGCATGAAGCGATGAGTTATTCCTCATCGCTTTTTTCTTTAAATGCCCGAAGAAATTTGTCGAAAATGCAAAATTGGTAAGGGTTATTCATAGAAAAAAAGCATATTTTCTTATAAAATAAAGGATGTTGTGTTAAGCCTTGAAAAAAAGGAAGTGTGTAGGAACTTGAATAAAAAGAAAAAGAAAACACATGTACCGTTTCGTTTTAATATGTTGTTCTTTGTGGTGTTTTTATTATTTTCAATCTTAATTCTCCGTTTAGGTGAGTTACAAATTGTTTTTGGTGATGATTTTAAACGGGAGATCGAACGGACAGAAGATATTACCGTAAATAACCCTGTACCTAGAGGAAAAATGTATGACCGTTATGGGAAGGTCATTGTGGATAATACGCCGTTGAATGCCATTACTTATACCAAAAGTCAAAATACGTCTCAAGAAGAAATGCTGAAAACAGCAGAAAAGCTCGCGAAATTAATTGATATGGATATCAAGAAAATTCCAATCAGAGAGCAAAAAGATTTTTGGATTATGAAGCATCCTGAAGAGGCGAAAGCAAAGATCACGAAAAAGGAATGGGCAGAATATAAGCAAAAGAAATTCGATGACAAACAAATTTATCAAATGCAGGTTGACAGAGTCAGTAAAGATGATCTTAAGAAACAAGCAGAAGATAAAGAAACCATGGAAACGATTGCGATTTATCGGAAATTCAATAGCGGATATGCACTTACACCGCAAATTGTAAAAAATAAAGATGTAACACCTAAAGAGTTTGCAATCGTTAGTGAAAATTTAGAAAATCTCCCAGGAGTTAATACTACAACTGACTGGGATCGAGCATATCCTTATGGAGAAGCCTTAAAGTCTATTTTAGGGAAAGTTTCTTCCTCTGAAGCGGGGATTCCTAAAGAAGATTTAAAAAAATATCTTGCACGGGACTATAGCAGAAATGACAGGGTCGGACAAAGTTATCTCGAATTGAAGTATGAAGATGTTCTTCATGGACAAAAAGCGAAAGTGAAAAATGTGACAGATAAGGCAGGGAAAATTCTTTCCACTGAAGTAGTTTCAGAAGGACAAAGAGGAAAAGACCTTGTTTTAACCATTGATATGGATTTACAGAAGCAGGTAGAAAAAATTATTGAAGATGAGATGTGGGATGCAAAGAAAAAGCCGAATACAGCTTTATTAGATCGAGCATTTGTAGTTGTCATGAATCCTAAAACAGGTGAAATTCTATCCCTGGCTGGAAGACAACTGGGTAAAGACGAGAAAGGTAAAACTGTTATGAGTGACTTTGCAGGAGGTAACATAACTTCATCCTATAACGTCGGTTCTGCTGTAAAAGGCGCAACAGTCTTAACAGGTTATAAAACAGGAGCAATCAGTCCTGGAACTACTCTACTGGACGAACCGTTAGTTATTAAAGGGACACAAGTGAAGAAATCTTGGAAAACTTTCGGAAGGATTAATGACTTACGTGCACTTCAAGTCTCCTCCAACGTTTATATGTGGAAAACGGTGATTGAGATGGCACATGGTCGTTATGTGCCTAACGGTCCATTAATTTTAGATACCGAAAAAACGTTTAATACTATGAGACAATCTTTTAGCCAATTTGGACTTGGTACTCGTACAGGGATCGATCTTCCAAATGAGATGAGCGGTTTCCCAGGCTCTGAGAATAAGCCGGGTTTGCTGCTTGACCTTGCCATTGGTCAGTATGATACGTACACACCCATCCAATTGGCACAATATATATCAACAATTGCAAATGGTGGTTACCGTGTTCAGCCTCATATTGTTAAAGAAATTCGTGAGCCAATCATGGAGAATAATGAGTTAGGGCCAATTATTGAAGAGATTCAGCCTAAGGTGCTCAATCGTGTGGATATGAAAGAACAGTGGGTTAAGCGAGTTCAAGAAGGAATGCGTATGGTTATGCAAGTAGGTGACGGTACAGCAGTCAGCTATTTTAAGAGTGCTCCATACCATCCAGCAGGAAAAACTGGAACTGCACAGGCCTTCTATTATGGGTCGGATAAATCTAAATACGGAACACCAGTTATGAACTTAAGCTTAGTCAGCTTTGCACCATCTAACGATCCTGAGGTTGCTCTGGCCGTAATGGTACCTTGGGCCTATCAAGGAAATAGTGGTCCAAGTATTAATAACTTAATTGGTCGAAAGGTATTAGATGCTTATTTTGATTTAAAAAAGACCCGAAGTAGCGCGGGTGCCCAAGCAACTAACGAACAACAGCAAACAGGAAATACTACAAACCCAAATCAATCTAACCAGACATCTGGTCAATAATCGAGAACGAAATGAAAACTGTCTCCGGATTTAGGAGGCAGTTTTTTTTATAACTTATAGAAAGTTGAGCAAGACAATTTTAAATTATCTTGGTTAATAAAGAAGGAGAGAATTTACAAAACTTCAATATTGATTTACAAAACCTTTACATTCAATTAAAACGCAGTTTACAGTGAACAGTTATTCTTAATCATGTAAGCAAGACAACTATTAATGACAATGATAATTCTTAGGGGGAATAAAGAAATGAAAAGCCTGAAAAAATTAAGTTTATTTTCGATCCTAGCAGCAGTAATGATTATGATGGCTGCTTGTGGAGGCGGAGCTGATACAAATAAAAAAGATGAAACAGCTGGTGGAAATAAAGACCTTTCTGGCTCACTAGTCATTTCTGGTTCATCTGCGATGCAGCCATTAGTTGCAGCTGCAGCTGAAGAGTTTATGGCAGACAATCCAAAAGTAGATATTCAAGTAAATGCTGGTGGATCTGGTACTGGATTATCTCAGGTAGCAGAAGGCTCTGTACAAATTGGTAACTCTGACGTTTTTGCGGAAGAAAAAGAAGGAATTCCTGCTGACAAGCTTGTTGATCATAAAGTAGCTGTTGTTGGAATCACTGCAGCGGTTAACCCTAAAGTAGGTATTAAAGATATTTCAAAAGAAGATTTAATTAAAGTGTTTACTGGAAAAGTAACAAACTGGAAAGAAGTTGGCGGTAAAGATCAAAAAATCGTATTAGTAAACCGTCCTGATTCATCTGGTACTCGTGCAGTTTTTAATAAATTTGGTTTAGATGGTGCAACACCTGCAGAAGGAATTACAGAAGATTCTTCAAATACAGTTAAGAAAATTATCAATGAAACAGATGGCGCAGTTGGATATCTTGCTTTCTCTTACTTCACTGATGATACTGTTACACCACTTTCAATCGACGGAGTAAAACCCACTGATGAGAACGTTCAATCAGGTAAATTCCCAATTTGGGCATATGAGCATTCATATACAAATGGTGAGCCTGATGGCCTTGCAAAAGCGTTCCTTGACTATTTAATGTCAGATGATATTCAAAATAATTTATTAAAAGAACAAGGATACCTTCCTGTTACTAAGATGAAGGTTGAACGTGATGCAAAAGGAAACCAGAAGAACTTATAAGTTGAAAAATCTATAATGGAAAGGGTAAATGCAGGACGCGTTTACCCTCTTATGACGTATTCATAGGGGTGTTTGGAGTTATATGGGAAAAACAATTCCTGCAAGTGAGAGATTATTAAAATCAAAAAAGAGTTTAATGAATGGGGAACTAAGGGGTAAGGTTATAGTTCTTCTATGTGCTGTTATTATGATTTCAGCTACTATTGCTATTACAGTTTTCTTAGGTACAAAAGGATTACAATCCTTTATTAAAAATGGTGTCAGTGCGATTGAGTTTATAACTAGTTCACACTGGAATCCAACAAATAAAGCAAATCCTGAATATGGCGCCTTACCATTTATTTTTGGCTCCTTTGCAGTTACTTTCTTGTCTGCACTGGTTGCTGCTCCTTTAGGTATTGGTGGAGCTATATTTATGACTGAAATTGCACCATCGTGGGGGAGAAAAATTCTTCAGCCCGTCATAGAACTATTAGTCGGTATTCCTTCTGTAGTCTATGGGTTCATCGGACTAACAGTACTAGTTCCTTTTATTAGGGAGAATGTAGGGGGACTAGGTTTCAGCTTACTTTCCGGAACTATTGTACTTTCTATCATGATTTTGCCCACAGTAACTACCATTGCTACAGATGCAATGAGTTCTATACCAAAAAATCTTCGTGAAGGTTCCTATGCGTTAGGTGCCACTCGTTGGCAGACAATCCGTAAGGTATTAATACCAGCAGCGTTACCTACACTTCTGACGGCAATCGTGTTAGGTATGGCTAGAGCTTTTGGTGAAGCACTTGCCGTGCAAATGGTGATTGGTAACGTAAGAGATCTGCCAACAAGCTTATTAGACGCATCAGCCACTTTAACGACAATTATTACTCTGAACATGGGACATACAACCTATGGAAGTGTAGAGAATAATACCCTTTGGTCAATGGGCTTAATTTTATTAATAATGTCGTTTGCGTTTATTCTCCTTATTCGCTATCTCTCTTCTAGGAGGAAAATGTAATGAACAGCAAAACTGCGGATCGTATTGCAACAGGGGTCTTTATTGCGATTGCTATTATTATTGTTTCTATATTAGTTGGACTCTTTTATTATATTTTAGTTAATGGCCTTAAACATATTTCTTTAGATTTCTTAACTACACCATCTAGCAATGTACGAGCAGGCGGTGGGATTCGAGATCAACTTTTTAATTCTTTCTATATCTTGTTTATTACAATGCTAATTGCCGTTCCTCTTGGTGTGGGCGGTGGAATATATATGGCTGAATATGCGAAGCCAGGGAAAGTTACAGATATTATTCGTTCTTGTATTGAGGTTTTAGCATCCCTTCCATCGATCGTCATCGGGATGTTTGGTTTATTAATGTTCGTCAATGTCACTGGTTGGGGCTATACCATTCTAGGTGGTGCCTTGGCACTGACGGTATTTAATTTACCAGTCATTGTAAGGGTAAGTGAGGATGCCATTCGCTCGGTACCTCGTGACCTGAAAGAGGCGAGTCTTGCTCTTGGGATTACTCATTGGCATACGATTAAGACTGTATTGTTGCCAAGTGCATTCCCGTCCATCTTAACAGGTGCAATTCTTGCATCAGGACGTGTATTTGGTGAAGCAGCTGCATTGTTATTTACGGCAGGACTTTCTACACCGAGGTTAGATTATGCAAATTGGAATCCATTTTCCGACCAATCACCATTAAATATTTTCCGTCCTGCGGAAACATTGGCTGTTCACATTTGGTCAGTAAACACTCAAGGGTTAATTCCAGACGTTGAAGAAGTTTCTAATGGATCGGCTGCAGTTTTAGTTATTTCTGTACTAATATTTAATTTATTAGCCCGGTGGATTGGTAGTTTGATTCATAAGAAAATCACAGCCACTAAATAAAGGCAGGGGAAATAGGATGGTTACTGCTAACATGGAAAATAAACCAACTGAACAAGCTATTCAGTCGAATAGTCAAATACCAAAAGAAAATATTTTGAAGGTTAAAAATCTAGAGATATTTTACGGAGAAAAGCGTGCCGTAAATGGAATATCAATGAACATAGAAAAGAATGGGGTAACTGCACTTATTGGTCCATCCGGCTGTGGGAAATCAACCTTTCTGAGAAGTATAAATCGGATGAATGACCTAATCCCTGGCGCTAGGGCACAAGGTGAGATCCTTTATGAAGATATTAATATATTGTCTGATAACGTAAATGTAGTAGCCCTACGGAAAGAAATAGGAATGGTTTTCCAGAAGCCGAACCCATTTCCTAAGTCGATATACGAAAATATTACGCATGCCCTTAAATTTGCAGGGATAACAAAGAAAAAAGAGCTTGATAAAATTGTCGAGGAGAGTTTGCAAAAAGCAGCACTATGGGATGAAGTAAAAGATCGACTTCATAAATCAGCATTCTCTCTATCTGGAGGTCAGCAGCAACGTCTGTGTATCGCAAGGACAATCGCAATGAAACCGACTGTTATGCTTTTAGATGAACCTTCCTCAGCATTAGATCCGATTTCTAATGCTAAGGTTGAGGATTTAATTGTTGATTTAAAGAAGGATTATTCAATTATTATTGTCACTCACAATATGCAACAAGCATCTCGTATATCTGATAAAACGGCCTTCTTTTTAAATGGAGATTTGGTCGAGTATGATAATACGGAAACAATCTTTACAAATCCATCTGTTAAAAAGACCGAAGAATATATTTCTGGAAGGTTTGGATAGGGAGGAATCGGTGTGGCAATTCCAACATTGACTAGAGAAGTTTTTGATGTGAAGGATCTTAACCTATGGTATGGAGAACACCATGCGTTAAAGAATATTAACTTTCCTATAAAGAAAAAAGAAGTGACAGCTATTATCGGTCCATCCGGTTGTGGAAAATCAACGTTTATTAAAACCCTGAATTTGATGATTAATATGATCCCTAATGTAAAAATGACAGGTGAAATTAATTATGACGGACAAAATATTTTAGATGAAAAGATGGACCTAGTTGAATTGCGTAAACATGTGGGTATGGTCTTTCAGAAAGGAAATCCATTTCCACAATCCATTTATGATAATATTGCCTATGGTCCTAGAATTCATGGCATGAAAAAGAAGGTTCATTTAGACGAGATTGTCACAAAATCATTAATGGACGTAGCATTATGGGATGAAGTAAAGGATCGTTTACATGCACCTGCTTTAGGACTTTCAGGTGGACAACAGCAGAGACTTTGTATAGCAAGAGCACTTGCGACTAAGCCAGAAGTGTTGTTAATGGATGAACCAACTTCTGCACTTGATCCCATTTCTACCTTAAAAATAGAGGAATTAATTCTAGAATTGAAAGAAAAATATACAATTGTAATTGTAACCCATAACATGCAGCAAGCAGCAAGGGTTTCAGATAAAACGGCCTTCTTCCTAATGGGAGAATTAATTGAATTAGATTCAACATCTTCTATTTTTTCAAATCCAAAGGATTCACGTACAGAAGGCTATATTACAGGAAGATTCGGATGATGAGGTGACTTAGATGAGTACAAGGTCGAATTTTGATAATAATTTAAAGCAACTAAAAGAAATGCTTTTACAAATGGCGGATAAAGCGGAGTTTGCCATAAAGGAAGCGATGATTGCCCTAATTAACCAAGACTTAGAAAAGGCTAAGCTTGTTATTGATGGGGATAATGAAATTGACGACTTAGAACATGAAATCAATGATAAAGCATTATTGCTAATTGCCAGAGAATCGCCTGTAGCAACAGATTTAAGGCAAATTAATGTGGCCCTAAAAGTATCTTCTGAGGTAGAACGGATGGCTGATATGGCTGTGAATATTGCTAAATCTGCCCTTCATATTGGAAATGAAAAGCATATTAAAGAGATTGTTGATATTCCAAGGATGATGGAAATGTCTCTAGACATGGTAGCCGATTCTTTAAAAGCCTTTTACTCTGAGGATGTTACCCTTGCGATGAGTTGCGCTGAAAGAGACGACCAGGTGGATCAACTCTTTGGTAGCTTAATCCAAGAACTTTTAAGTTATATTCCTAAGAATCCCAACTCAACCAACCAAATTATTCAATTAGCATTTGTATGTAGATTTATCGAAAGAATTGCTGACCACTCAACAAATATTGCAGAAAATGTAATCTATCTAGTAACCGGAAAACGAATCGATCTAAATGCCTAAACTATCTGTGAAGAAAAAAGGTGAAGCTGAGAGTAACGGGTTCCGTTGCCTATCGCAAACATTGAAAATGTAGTATAAAACGACCTACTAATTGTATGCCAATTTGTAGGTCGTTTTTGTTTGATATAATGGGATTTTGGCTATAATTATTAGTGAATTTGTAGTAGAATTTGTATATGAAAATGTAGGGGTACAATAGCCAGTGTACCCCTACAAATTGCACTACATTTTTGCATACAAATTAGCATACAGAAATTCACCAAATTGTAGGAGATGTATAATGTGAAAATTAAGCCAAAATACCCTAATGCCGAGGAAGTAACACTAAGGTTATCGTTTCAGTCAAGAAAAATTTTAGAACATTACTCGGACTATACAGGCTTAACTCCTGCTCAAATAATTGAAGAAATGTTGCCGGATTTACTAAAAGATGATGATTTTATTAAATATGTAGAAGGGAAACGGAGTAATAAAAGATTGAAACGTGAATTGGGGATAAATGATGACTAAAATAAAACGTCTAGCGACCACAAACGACCATATATGCCTCATTGACCCAAACATCCCACCTACAGAAATGAAACAGCGGGCAGCAGACTATGACACTCTTTCCGACAAGAAAATGAAGACAACCTACATTAATTTCGCCTTTCGCCCTGTTCGCTTCCATTGGAAAAATAAAACGTATGAAATTCAACTGAATTATTGTTCCAACCCATTTTGCAAAAATTTTAATCAGCCACAGATAAGCTACAATGTTGGAAAAATCAAAAGATATAAAATGACCGGAAAAGAAGAAGACCGAACAATCAATTGCGTTCCTGACGCAACAGATATAAGCGGTGTTCCAACTTTGGGGTGTTACACGAAGACCTTTTCTAATTGGTCTTTGGCAACTGAGATTGAACGTTTGATTCGGATTAACTCAATTGTCCCTCTTGAACCTAATTACGAGTTCCATAAAGATGACTGTTTAATCAACGATACCTATTTTGATAACCCAAAGGCTTTTTACAAGCGAGGGAAAGCCAGTTCCAATGCTCAAATTATCCAATGCAAATCGTGTGGAAAACACACAAATCTTTTACCAAACAAATCACAATCAACTACCTATATGCAGAAGCGAAATGATATTTTGCCTACTTTTGCCGAACATTTGATAAATCGGGTTCCTGTTTCAAGCACCTGTAAAATCTTAGGGATTGGAAGAAGTACATATTACAGTAAATTGGAGTGGCTCTATCGTTGTTGTTTAGAATTTCTAGAAACACACGAATCAAAACAATTTACCAAGATGACATTCCCTCGTATCTGGTTAAACACAGATATGATGATGTATCACCTTAATAATGTGCGGAAAAAGGGACAACCAAGGACAAAAGGCACCGTCTCGGAAAAACAACTGCCAACACAAATTGTGGTATCTACTGATTCACAATCTCGTTATGTGTTCCGAGCCGACGTAGCTTATGATTGGGAAATTGATTTCAAACAATTGGAGCAGGATACGGAAAACTATAAAGATGACCATTTACCTGTTGAGCTAAGAAAGAATGCTAAATACACAAAGTATTCCTATTACCCAATAGAGCCAACTCCAAATGATACCCAAAGCCAAACCGAATACTACCTTGAGATGAAAGAACTACAACTAAGAAGTAAATATGTAGATGGATTACACATCAATCACACCTATACTGCGATAGCTCAAATGTTCCTTATTAAAGATATGGTAAAAACGGGAAAGTGGCGTGTGGTCAGCGACGACGATATGGTTTTGAAATCGGCAGTAAAAAAGGCTTTCTCGGTTGAGATTCAACAAGGCAAATTGCATCATTTTGTAAATACCTTCGATAAAACACTTTCAAGGGAAGCTGCGTTCCAGGAATATATCGATTCAAATAAGTATCTAAGAAATTGGGCGGAGGACAATTTCTTATCGGAACAATCCGACTATGAGGTAGCCGTAGAATATTTGAAAAGAAGACTAGCTGTTCACAAGTTTTATGAAACAAAAACTGCACCTGACGGAACTAATTATTCTGTCCATAAATCGAATAAGATTGAACACCCTATTGCGATGGCGGACCGTGGGAGTCGTTACATTGATGTTCTTACCGATACCTCAAAGCTATCAAATGAGCATTTAGCAAGACTTATTGTAAGAGCCAATGACAATGCGGTAAATGCCTTCTTGCAAGAAATCAGACGCAGCTTATCAATTCTGGAACGTCCTTTGGTGACTTCGAGGGGAGATGGCAAATCATATATCTACAGCAATTTCAATCCTAAATATGCTCAAATGGCAATCACGATACTAAGAACTTACTACAACTTTTGTCAGCCTTTTAAAGCCTACGGGGATGAACTGACACCTGCACAAAGAATCGGCATCGCAAATCGGGTCTATAGTTGGAGAGATATTATTTACAAACGGTAGGAAGCTTGCTTATCATACTAAACCGATTCTTCAAAAACAAAGGTACATTGAAGTAACGTGTAGGATAGAAGGATAACTGATATTAATTGTAGAATTGTTGTCTCAAGGAATATTTTTCAATATATTCAGGGCTGGGTTTATTATAAGGAGGACATATGAGCAATTATTTAAGGGAATTAATTGGTCAAATTGCTGTATTTAAAACTATTACTGGTGAAGTTTTAATTGTTAAAGTGATTGGCGAGGAATTCGAAAAACAAAAACACTACAAAGTAAAGGTCTTTGAAAATAATGAAAACGGCTCCACCCTTGAAGATTTTGTTATTCACATTGATGATATAAAAATGATTTGTATTTTACCTCCGGAGATTCAAAAAGGTTTTAATTTAACAATCTCATATATACCTAATCAAGACAATAATAAGGATTTCCCGAATTTTATTGAGTTTGGAGAACTTCAAGATACAGAATAACAAAAAGTCTTATTCAATAACAAACGGTGCGTTAGTTGAAGTAGATATTGAAAATGAACATAAGAAACGGCTCAGTATAGTGACTGAGCCGTCTTTTTATTACAAAAACAGATACAAAACAGTAGACAAAATCGGTAACATTTTCGGTTGCATTTTCAAATTTTGCGATAGGAAACGGAACCCGTTAAGCTGAGAGCTTCATCTTTTTTGTATTTGAATAAAGTTTGTCGAAAAGGAAACAAGATACGACAAATTGCGTTCATTGTGTGCCTTACAAACTGATGTTACCATTAAATTATCGTTATTATTATGAATAATTTGAACTTACGTGCATATAATGATTGTTTGCAGAAATGGAGGAAAAAAATGATCGAACAAATTATTAAATTACGAGGGGACGGGCTATCGTTTCGAAAAATTGCTGCTGAACTAAATACCACTGTTGGAAAGGTTCAATATAGATGGAATAAATGGATGGACGACTTAAATGAATCAAAAGCTATAGATCCAGCGACCACGGGAAAATCTTCCCCGAATAGCCAAACAACTCCCGAGCAAATTCCTCATAAGGGTGAGTTAAAGGCAAATCTCGTTTCTCCTCGAAAAATTATTCTTTTCTGGGAAGTTTCCGAATTACCAAACAAAATTATTGGGCATTATTTCAATAAGAATCTTAAGGATTATGCAGCGGTTATCAGGATATTTGACGTGACAAATGTTATTTTTAACGGTAAAAATGCACATCATTTTTATGAAATACCTGCATCCTATCAAAGTGGACATTGGGTGATAAAAGGATTAATACCTAATCGAAGTTATTTGGCGGAGTTAGGAATTTACTTTTCAGAGACTGAATTTTTCCCTCTACTTCGGTCCAATTGTGTTCAAACCCCTACCTTACAAGTAACCAATGGTTTTGAGGGGAATTCAGAAGCAATCTTGAAAGTCCAAGAATATGAAGAGATGCCGCCAAAATGGACAGAACATGTAAGTACCTATAGTTATTATATGGAAAATCCTATTAACTTGGAGGAAGAAAATGAATAAGACATTTTCTCAACAAGGTGGCATTAATTGTAATCCAGTGGAACGGTGGAATTTAAAAATACTAATGCTTTGCTGGGAGTATCCACCTAATATTGTGGGGGGGCTCTCACGACATGTGGCCGGTTTATCTATGGAGTTAGCAATGTTAGGCCATGAAGTTCATGTATTAACCGCGGGTATGGATAAACTCTCAGCATATGAAAACATGAACGGAGTACATGTCCATCGTGTGCAGCCCATTAATAACCGGGACGAGCAATTTTTTAATTGGATTGCCGGTTTAAATCTAGCCATGGCCTTTAAGGCTGAGAGATTGGCAGAAGAAATTCCTTTTGATTTCATTCATGCGCATGATTGGCTCGTAGGGGCAGCTGCCATTACTTTAAATGAAACATTAAGTATACCATTAGTAACTACCATTCATGCTACAGAACATGGAAGGAATAATGGCATACATAATCAAATGCAACAGTTTGTTCATGAGAAGGAGCAGCAATTAATTGCAAAATCAAATCATATTATTGTTTGTAGTGACTATATGAAAGATGATTTACTGTCTATTTTTAAAGCAAATGAAGCTCAGATTTCAGTTATTCCAAATGGGGTAGAACCTGTTAGACCAGCACCCCCCGCTAGGGTGACATTTCCTGAATTTCACAATAAAAAATATATATTTTCTCTAGGAAGAATTGTAAAAGAAAAGGGTTTTGAAACCCTTATAAAAGCAGCAGAGATTAGTAAAGTGGATGGACTGGACTATTTGTTTGTTGTTGCCGGAAAAGGACCTATGTTAGAAACCTATCGCCAGCAAATATCTGCTAAGAAACTAGAGTCACATATTAAATTTATTGGCTACATTTCTGATGAGCAAAGGAATTCTTTAATACAAGAAAGTGTCTTGGCCGTTATTCCAAGCCTGTACGAGCCTTTTGGTATTGTTGCCTTGGAAACAATGGGATTCGGGAAACCAACGATCGTTTCAAATACTGGGGGTATGAAAGGGATAGTAAAACATCTCCAAACAGGTATACTAACAGCCCCAGGAGATGCCCGGCGTCTTTTAGAACAAATTGATTTTCTAATAAAGAATCCTAAGAAGGCACAAGAAATAGGTGAAAAGGGAAGACAAATTGTATTGAGTTTATACAGTTGGAAACGAATTGCATCAGAAACAAACAGAGTAATGGAAGATTTGTTGTTGAATGTTCGTGTGGGGAAGAATGAGAAGGAAGAACAGAAAATAATTCGTAAATAAGGTGTAAAAATGATGAATTTAATTGAAGACCAAAATAAGACTTCTAGCGGCACCCAATCCTTTGAGACACTTCTATTTATTCCAGGGCTTTGGGTTAATGGGAAGTACCATTGGCTGCAAAATTGTACAGAAAAGGTCATTTATGATGAAGAACTCACTATCAAAGTTAAACACATTCAAGTGCATTCAAAAATTCGTGTAACTCATATTTTTGTTAGTAATCACAGCAATAATGTGAAAGAAGTAAAAGTGCTGGCTATGCACCATTTCTCGAATGTAGGGAAGGATTATTTAACATTTGTTTCACCGATGGATAATCGAATCTTTCATCATGCCAATAAACATGTATATCTGGTAAATGGCCATTTTAAAGGCCTGGAATTGAAAGAATATACAGCTATGCCTCTTTGGAATACGTATACGGATCAAATTTGGAGTTCACTTCTCAAAGGAACGTTAAAGTACCAGCCTATGGCGAAAGGTCCTGCTGCAAGTATTTTTACCATGAAAATGCTTCTACAACCCCATGAAACAGCAAGAATGCATACCTGGACAATAACAGGTTCCAGTAAAAATGAGTTAATTGGAATGGAAGAAGTTCTTATTAAAAAAATAGGTAACATCTAATGTTGTTTTTCTTTTAAAAAACAGACTAGCATTTCCTTTTGAAAAATGATATTATAGAAAAGTCGTATGAACGAACTAGCTTAATCGTTTGGAGGGAAATAAACATGCGTGTAAATATTACGTTAGCTTGCACTGAGTGTGGAGACCGTAACTATATTTCAACAAAAAATAAACGTAACAACCCAGACCGTCTTGAGCTTAAGAAATATTGCCCAAGAGAAAAGCGTACAACAGCACACCGTGAAACAAAATAAGCAGTAGGGCTTCCTGCTGCTTTTTTTGTTGCATAAAATTAGGTTATGTTAAAGAACAGTGTTGAATTATACAGCCTGGAGAGGAAAGCAACAGGCAATTTTAAGAAAGCCAGAAATAATGTAAGGAGGTTCAAAGAGATGCATGATAAACAATCATTACGAAAAAGAATTAAAGTTTCTCTCTCCGAACTAACAATCCCCCTTTATGAAGACTATTCCTATAAGATTGCCAACCAGTTGTTTGAAGACGATGATTGGAAGGTTGCAAAGATCATTGGCATTACGATCTCGAAGCGGCCTGAAGTAGATACATATCAGATTATCCGTAAGGCCTGGGAACTAGGAAAACAAGTGGTTGTACCTAAGTGTTACCCCGAAGAAAAAAAGCTTGTGTTCAGAACATTGAAGGAATTCTCTCAGCTGGAGTCTGTGTTTTATGGTCTACTTGAACCAATAGAAGAACGAACAGATAAGGTTGAAGCAAATGAGATTGACTTATTAATTGTACCGGGGCTTGCCTATACAAGAGAAGGATACCGTGTGGGCTTTGGCGGGGGATATTACGATCGGTTTTTGACCAACTATTATGGGAAGACGCTATCACTTGCCTTTAATAATCAAATCGTTGAACAATTTGATATGGAAAGGCACGATCTACCCGTTTCTAAAATTATTACAAATCATGAGGTTATACATATCATATGAACGAAGGGTTCGTTGTTTTTATAGGTGTTTTAATAACAGGGTTAGCGGGGTATATTTTTAAATCCTTGACTGTGACAGGCGCGATTGCAGCGATTATTACTGGGTTAACAGTTTATCTTGGATTTGGAATAAGAGGACTAATCCTTCTGGGTGTCTTTTTTACATCTTCAAGTCTATGGTCCAAATACAAAAGTGCTGCTAAAAGAGTAATTGAAGAGAAGTTAGCCAAAGGTGCGACAAGGGATTGGCGGCAAGTATTTGCCAATGGAGGGGCTGCAGCATTTTTTAGTGTTATATATTATTTCCATGAAGATATTATCTATTTAATCGGGTTTGTTGTTTGTTTGGCCAGCGCAAATTCAGACACATGGGCATCCGAAATTGGCAGCCTAAGTCGTAAGCAGCCCATTTACATACGAACTTTTAAGCGAATCGAAAAGGGCACTTCAGGTGCAGTTAGCCTGTTGGGAAGCACAGCGGCACTTGCTGGCTCGCTTCTCATAGCAATCTTTAGTTATTGGTTATTTCAATTGAGTTTCGTTTTAGTTCTTCTTATTTTTTTATGTGGCTATTTAGGGAATGTCATTGATACCCTAGTAGGAGCTTTTTATCAGCAGGTAAATAAATGCATAGAATGTGGATTAGAAACCGAGAAAAAAGAACATTGCAACAAACAAACAATTAGAATAAAGGGTTCTACAATAGTAGATAATGATATGGTGAATTTCCTTTCAGGAGTCGTAGCAGCCGTTATAGCAATGGTTGTCGTTCAATTAACAAGGTAAATTATTAACGCAATGTACGTACACAATATTGATACATAGATAACGGTTACATTAAAAAATTATTGTAATGAAAGTTTGTGAAATGTTGTACAATCAAAGTGTGGTTAGATTATTTAAATTGGAACATGATGAAACGCACCCTAAAACTACTATTTGGAGGAATGATCATGTTAAATCGCGTGAATAGAGTAGCCTTAATCGGTACAGGATTTGTAGGCTCTAGCTATGCATTTGCCTTATTAAATCAAGGAATCACTGAAGAGCTTGTACTAATTGACTTAAATAAAGAAAAAGCCGAAGGAGATGCAATGGACTTAAATCATGGACTTCCATTCGCACCTTCTCGGACAAAAATTTGGTATGGTGATTACAAGGATTGTGGTCAGGCAGATCTTGTTGTTATTACAGCAGGTGCCAATCAAAAGCCTGGTGAAACACGACTTGACCTAGTTGAAAAGAATACAAGAATCTTTAAAGGTATTGTTGAACAGATTATGGCAAGCGGATTTGACGGGATTTTTGTAGTAGCTACCAATCCAGTTGATATTTTAACCTATGCTGTTTGGAAATTCTCTGGTCTTCCTAAAGAACGTGTTATTGGTTCTGGTACAATTCTCGATACAGCTAGGTTCCGATTCTTACTTGGTGAATATTTTGATGTCGATACCCGAAATGTTCATGCTTATATAATTGGTGAACATGGCGATACTGAGCTTCCTGTTTGGAGTCATGCTGATATTGCTGGAACATCTATTTCTGAATGGACAAAAAACAAAGATGGGTATAATCAGAATGATTTGAATCAAATCTTTTTAAATGTTCGTGACGCTGCTTACCATATTATTGAACGAAAAGGTGCAACTTACTATGGAATTGCTATGGGCTTAGTGCGGTTAACAAAGGCTATTCTGCGAAACGAGAACTCTGTTCTAACGGTATCTGCATATCTAGATGGGGAGTATGGACAAAACGATATATATATCGGAGTCCCTGCTGTTGTAAATCGAAATGGTATTAGAGAAATCGTCGAGCTAGACCTAAATAGTGATGAAAAAGAAAAGTTCACTCACTCTATTAACGTCCTAAAGTCAACAATGGAACCGGTCTTAAAAAATCTATAAGAAACAAATGAGAGGCTGCTCTAAGAGTTGAGCCTCTTTTTTTATTGGTTTCTTGGATAAGAACCATTTATTCATCACAAAATATCATTAGGAGGGATGAAAATGTCTCGTATGTTAACATCCATATTGATGATTGGCTCTATAGGCTACTTTGCCTACCGCTACAGATATCGATTAGTCAATGTTTTGCTTGGTTCTAGTTGGCTCCGCCGATTAGCGGTTGGTTCCATTATGAGCTTTCCAGGTGTAAAAAATAAAATGATGCAGTCGGTATTTGGAGGACCATCTGAACGGTGAAAGCCACAGATGGTCTTTTTTTTTGATGATAAGAATGTATTAAATTCGAATTTGAGAATTGTCCAGCTCCAGCGCCTAGCCAGTTTTCATCCTGATTATTCTTCCTTGAGTAACGTGTAACAATCATGGCTTGATAAAGCGATGATTGTTATAGCTCGGGTCAAATAACCTTCGGCAAGTAAAGTCAAAGAGCGACTTTTCTTGCCGAAGAACATTTGCCTGCCGGGGCTGACCAAGGCGCTTCCGCTTTTCTTTGTAAATATTTGTACATTTGTTTGGTTAGGCCGGCTAAAACCTTTCGTTTATAATGAAATGAGGATATATGAATAAAAATAAAATAACAGTTGCTTATTCTATATAGAAAGTAGGGGAGAAGTTGAATTATAGAGAGGATTATGTATTTTGGAGGTTGGCTTTCTATTTTATTTCGGAACAAGGCTATAGAATTGTCCAATTATTTGATAATCAGAAAGAGATTTGGTTAGAAAAATTAGAAAATAAGAAGGCGCCTATTATTCGATTACTACGCCAAGATTTTGATTGGAGTAACTCCATCCAAAAAGACATTGAGTTTTGTGCAGCTAATGGCGAGAGAGTACGTAGGCAGGTGCGGCGTGGAGACCTTGATTTGTTGAACATTTATGTAAGTCAATTCCCGCCTGTAGATGAATTCGAATACCGCTTGGCAAAGCCCTTTTTATATCCAGATGGAAAGAAAACTAAAGTAACTTCACTATTGTTAACAAGCGATCAATATAAGGAAGGCTTTTTGCTTCTTTCTGATTGGGTGAGCAAGGACGTTTCCTTTCCTATCGATGATCAATATTCTGAAGAGGATGCATCTATTTTAAAGAAAACGGCACTCGAGTTTGCAATAAAACAGGCAAAATCCGAGAGAGCTATTTTTACAAGTGGTAAACCATTTTTCACCTATGTATTTATGGTAATTCAGCTTGCTGTTTTTTTATGGCTAGAGACACATGGTGGAAGCACAAATTTGACCACGCTTATTAAGTATGGGGCAAAATTTAATCCATACATCTACGATGGTGAATGGTGGCGTTTCTTAACTCCAATTTTTCTTCATAGTGGATTTACCCATTTAGCAATGAACACACTATCATTATATTTTTTAGGTACTGCAGTTGAAAGAATGTATGGAAACACCCGTTTTTTATTTCTTTATTTGTTTTCGGGAATAACGGGTTTTATAGCTAGCTATTTATTTATAGATAACGTTTCAGTAGGAGCAAGTGGAGCTATAGCGGGGTGCTTTGGCGCCTTACTTTATTTTGGAATCATTTATCCAAAGTTATTTGCAAGAACTCTTGGGCCTTTTATTATTGCTATCTTTGCAGTAAACATTTTGTTTGGTTTTTCAAAAAGTGGCATTGATAACGCGGGACACATAGGTGGGCTAATAGGGGGATTCCTGGCAGCTGGAATAGTCCATTTTCCTAAGAAAAAAATTCCATTGTTTCAAGGCTTTTTCTTACTTATTACCGTTGTGGTCATCCTGTTTTCTTTATTCTATGGGTTTAAAGACTCGAAAATAGCAAAAGATGAGCATTCCAATATTATATTAGCTCAAGAATATGTTAAGCAGGAGAATTACAAGAAGGCATATGAACTTCTCAAGGGTATAGAGAATCCTTCCCCTCAAATCTACTTCTTGTTATCTTTTACGGAAATTAAGCAAAACATGTTACCGGAGGCTAAAAATCATTTGATTAAGGTTCTTCAACTAGAACCTGACCTTCCTGAGGCGAATTATAACCTTGCACTCATATATTTAGAGGAAAATGATTTAAACCAAGGAAAGAAATATGCAGAAATAGCAGCAGAACTAAGTCCGGATAAAAAAGAATATACAGACTTAGTTCAAGAGATCAATCGTCTTATTCAATCATCTGACGTAGGAGAATAGGCTCGCCATTTATGGTTTCAGTCAAAACCAATAAATGAGACTTATTTTTCGCTAATAATATCAGCGGAAGGGTACTTCCAATTGGGTTTACAGTGGAACCATCTGTTTTTTTAATGCCTAGAAAGTAATTTTTATATAGACCTTCCCATAATTGACCAACTATTTGATCTGAATCTCTTTTTGAGAATCCAGGAATACCGGTCTTAGCCCTTTCACTAAAGAGAGTTAAAGGGAATGATTGATAATCATTTAAATGAATAGAGTAGCGCCGAATTCCTTTATTCCAACTATACTGCAGCATGCGTTCAGTTTGTTCATCTAGCTTTTGTTTCCATTGAGTCTGTTCTTTTGTCCGGAGGCTTCGGAATGTGATCATGGTGTTATTCCCTCTGGTTATGGAGTATAGATAATCATTAGATAATGCTTGAGCACTTGTAATTTTATTTCCATTCTCGTGGATCTCGCCTTGATGAAAGGTAACAGCTTGCAGAAATGAGGGCTCTTTTAATGGTATGCGTTTCTCCTGTAAGAGTCTTGCTGTATTTTGTTTCCAATCACCGAGCTCTCCAATAAGCCTCCCATTTGAAAATAATAAGCCTGCATCCTGTCGTAAATAGGCTTTTCGGTCAAGGGTGGAATCAATCTTCCATAATAAAGTTCTCGGGTCGACGGGAGTAAGTGAAGTATCGTCAGATTTAAAAGTCACATTTGGAGCAATAGGGAAAAAGGTAATGCTTTCTTGTGCTTTTGGTTCCTTTATTTGGAAGTAAATAATAAATGTGATCCCTAAAATCAAAAGTCCAACCATGAAATAAAATTTTTTCACCTTGTTTTCTTCCTTCCATCATTATAATTGCACTATGTTTGTCCTGTTACTGTTATATGGCTATCTTCTGGTAGAAATGCCAATTAATATGGACTTGTTTTCAATAGGGAAGGAATTTTAAATAATATGTGTATTATTGCCTTGAGGAGATATTTTCCTTGGGTTATACTTTTTGTTGTGAAACTAATTGTTCTCTCCATAATAAATTTAAGGGGATCAAGATGAAGAATATTTATGAAATTCAGCAATTCTTAAAACAATTCGGTACATTTATTTATGTTGGGGATAGAGTAGCTGATCTTGAACTTATGGAGTCGGAATTGAAGGAACTCTATCAAGCACAGTTCATTGAACCAAGAGACTATCAAACAGCATTGTTAATTTTAAGACACGAAATTCAATTACAAAAAGAAAAATCTAAATAAGACAGGTGAATATAAATTGTCAGAAAAATGGTTTGTAGGCGTTGATTTAGGAGGAACCACCACTAAAATCGCATTTATTACGATGGATGGTGAAATTGTTGAAAAATGGGAAGTACCAACTGATAATTCAAATGAAGGACAAAATATTACTTCTAATATAGCAAAAGCAATCAATGAGAAATTATCTGAACTTGGGCAGAAAAAAGAGCAGTTAATAGGAGTAGGAATGGGTGCACCAGGCCCTGTAGACTACGAAGACGGAATTGTATTGAATGTGGTGAACTTAGGCTGGAAGGATAACTATCCTTTAAAAGAAAGTCTAGAATCGTCAACCATGCTGCCAGCAGCAATTGAGAATGATGCCAATTGTGCGGCTTTGGGTGAAATGTGGAAAGGGGCAGGAAATGGAGCGAAGGACCTTGTTTGCATCACGCTAGGGACAGGCGTTGGCGGTGGTGTGATAGCAAATGGGAATATCGTTCAGGGGGTTAACGGCGCAGCAGGAGAAATTGGCCATATAACAGCTGTTCCATACGATGGCGCACCATGTAATTGCGGTAAGACTGGGTGTCTGGAAACAGTGGCATCAGCAACAGGAATCGTTCGAATAGCGATGGAAGAGTTAACTAAAGGCCAATCAACTGGTGAACTGAATAAAATTCTTAGAAGCAATGGGAAGATTACGGCTAAAGACGTATTCGATACGGCTAAAAATGGCGATACATTAGCTCTTCAAGTTTTAGATGTGGTCTGCTTCCATTTAGGTTTTGCTGCAGCAAATATTGCTAACACACTGAATCCTAATATGATCGTCCTTGGCGGTGGTGTGTCTAAAGCAGGAAGTATCTTGTTAGACAAGGTAAAAGAATACTTTGCTAAGTATGCTTTTTCAGCGGTAAGAGATTCTACAGTCCTGTCCTTAGCTACGCTTGGAAACGATGCTGGGGTCCTTGGGGCAGCTTGGCTAATAAAGAATAAAATAAATAAATAAGGAAAGATATGATATGAAGCCTGCTAATTTGCAGGTTTTTTCTTTTGGCTAATTTCTTTCATTCATTACTTCCTGAAGTCAAACATAATTATTTATGATGGAAGGAGGGGTAAGGATGGAAATAACTATACGGGCTGAGGATACATTATCCTATTACAGTCATTTATTTAAAGTGCCGCTCAACCTCATGGAAGATTCCAACCCTAATATAAGTCCAACTAATATGAAGGTGCGAGGTAAAGTTAGAATACCTGGATATATCTCAGTACCATATGTCATAGAAGATGGGGATAGTTTATGGGATCTAGCTTCAGCAAAGGGGCTGCATGTGGATGCCATACTAATTTTAAATCCCACCTTAGAATCACAGCTTTTGAAAAAGGATGAATTGATATATATACCTGAGAGGATTGGCACTGCCCATACTTCGGTGAAAACACCTTGTCATTATAAAAGCCTTGTAAAAACCATTCAGTCATTAAAAAAGCTTTACCCATTTATTACGGTCAATACAATTGGTAAAAGTATTTTGGGAAATTCCATTCATGAAATTAGAATCGGGAGAGGTAAAAAAAAGGTTCATATGAATGCCTCATTTCATGCCAATGAATGGATCACCACAATGGTATTAATGAGCTTGGTGAATAAATATCTTCACTCATTAACAAATGAAGAATTAATAAGAGGGGAGAAGGCAAGCCGATTTTACGAAGAAATAGAGTTGTCTATCGTCCCAATGGTCAATCCAGATGGGGTTGATCTTGTACTAAATGGTCCTCCCTTAAAGGTAAAGGAGGAAGTAGTAACAATAAATGAAGGAAGCGAAGAGTTTGTCCATTGGAAAGCCAATATCAAAGGAATTGATTTAAACAATCAGTTCCCTGCTAATTGGGACATTTGTAAACGAAATAAGGAACCCAAATCACCCGCTTCTAGGGATTTTCCCGGCGATTCCCCATTAACAGAACCTGAGGCCATTGCAATGGCTGATTTGGCAAAAAACAATTCATTTGACCTTGTTATCGCTTTTCATACACAGGGAGAAGAGTTTTATTGGGGATACGAGGGACTTGAACCTCCTATTTCAGAAGAAATCGCAATTGAATTTGAAAGAGTTAGTGGTTATCAAGCGATCCGTTATGTCAATAGTCACGCGGGTTACAAGGATTGGTTTATTCAGGAGTTTAAACGACCTGGTTTTACTATCGAACTTGGAAAGGGAATTAACCCCCTTCCACTATCACAATTTCAAAAAATCCTAAAGCCAGCCGAGGAGATATTTTTTGCCGCATTATCCTTTTAGTTTTTCATTTTCAGTTAAAAGCCGTTTATACGGCTTTTTTCCTATTTTGTCTTATTACTGGGAAAACTTGAAACATTTCTGTAAAATAAACGTACTAACATATGTGAAGTACAAGGGAGGGGGTAATGTGGTAAATTGGATCAACCGAATAAAAAGAAAATTTTTTTTTACAAATTACTATTAGTAATCTTAACCCTTCTTTTAGCTGCTTGTGCGAATAATAAGCAGCCCAAGCAAAAAATAAATGAAAAAAATGAGACAGCAAAAGAAACAAATCCTCATAAGGGAGTCGCATGGAAACTACCTATTCCAATTACAACAGGTGAGTTTTATATGACTGGTGGCTGGCTTTCTGATACTGAGGTTCTTTATATAACCAATCTTGAGCAAACCTCTAGCGTTTACAGTTATAATCTTTTAACAGGGAAAAGTAAATTGATATATAAAAGTGAATTTCCTATTGTTACGGTGAAAATAAGTCCGTCTAAGAAATATATCTTAATCCATTCTTCCCCTTCTTCCTATGAAGGCCTTGTAACTATTATTGATCAAAAAGGGTCTGAACAAGTGAAACAATCATTTGCTTCTTATGAATTAGCCTTTGAATGGAACCCTTATAATGAATCACAGGTTCTTGTAACAAAATTTGATGAGGATTGGGGCTTTCAGCTTTCGTTAATTGATGCGAATAGCCAAAAAACAGCCGAACTCCCTTTACCACAGCCTTTTAATAAATGGGTAGATGAAAAAAGAATTGCCTATTTAAACTGGGATGAAAATAATCCTTCATTATTTGCACCACTTGAAATAAGAAATGTAGAATCCGGGCAGGAAGAAATCGTATTATCTGAAGTCATTCAATTTGCTGCCTTTCGTAACTTGCTAGTAACAGTTTCTGTTCATAAAAGATGATTCATCTAAGGCTGACTATTCTTTTTTTGATAAAGATATGAAAAAGCTTTATACCTTTTCCATTCCACAGCTAACCAAGTTTTCAGATTGGCTAGTCCCATTTCATGATTACGCTGAGAAAAAGGGACAATTTATGACGCTGCAACCGGTGGGTTCAGGTGAAGTAGACTCTTATACAGGGGGATTTGATCTGGTTTCTTATGATGTTAAAAAGGAAAAAAGCAACGTGCTTATGGACCATATGGAAAATGAGCCAATTAATTTTTCTCCTTCAGGCAACGCCCTGCTTTACGGCAACCTTTATGAGAAACTTATTGATTTACAAACTAAAAAAATGTATGAGTTGATAAAGGAATGACTTGTAGTGGTCATTCTTTTTGTTTTATTGACCATTATGGTAAAATCACGTTGTTATGAAAAAAAGTAAGGTAGGTGCTTGTAAATGGCCATAGTAGATGTGACTGTTATTCCATTAGGTACGGAGACTCCAAGTGTCAGTAAATATGTAGCAAGTGTACAAAAGGTGTTAAAGAAATATGAGGGGGAAGGGAAAATACGATTCCAACTGACGCCCATGAATACCATAATTGAAGGAGAGCTTGCCGTTCTTTTTGAGGTCATTCAAGCGATGCATGAGGTTCCATTCTCTGAAGGTATACAGAGGGTTGCTACAACGATTCGAATTGATGATCGCAGAGATGTGAAGCGAACTATGGAATATAAAGTAGATCGGGTTTCAAGCCTTTTAAATGAAGAATAAAACCATAAAAAAAGACTGTCTAGTGGACAGTCTTTTTTTATGGTTTTTAGTGAGTTCCTGTTGGGTAACCGTGTTCTAAAACTGTCATAACAACAAACCAACCAAAAACTAGAAAAGATGCAATACCCCAAAATGCACCTAAGAAATTTTTATTCTTTAGTGCGCTATATCCACCATAAGCAGCAAGCAGGGTTACGATAGAAAAAATAATAACTAGACCCATGAAAAGTCCCCCCCTTTTTGGTATAATGAGGAAATGTGTCAAACACATTTTTAAAAAAATTATGTAACAATATTATATACATTCGTTTCCTATTTTATATTTTTTTCTTTCATTTGTCGAGAGCTAAAACAGCAATGTTTCGTACGCTTTCTCTCTACTTACAAAATAGTGTAAAATAATGATATCGCAATGCATAGGAGGAAATGGAAATGAAATGGCAACAGCTTCCTTTAGGGAATCTACAAACAAACTGTTATATTGTTGAAAACACTGATAAATCATGTTTAATCTTTGATCCAGGCGGGGAAGGAAAGAAACTAATACATTTGCTGAACCAAAGAAAATTGAAACCAATTGCGATTCTTCTAACACATGCACATTTTGACCATATAGGGGCAGTAGATGAAGTAAGACAAGCTTATAATATTCCAGTTTATTTACACAAACAGGAGGAGCAATGGCTTGACGATCCTTCATTAAATGGTTCCCAGTTTTTTATCCAAGTTACCCCAGTTAAAGCAGCTCCTGCTGACCACATTATTAAAGTCGAGGGAAAAATGAAATTAGGAGCGTTTGAATTTGCTGTTTTCCACACACCTGGACATTCACCTGGAAGTGTTTCTTATTTTTTTGAAAAGGATGGGTTCGTCATATCGGGGGATGCCTTATTTCAAGGAAGTATCGGTAGAACCGACCTTCCAGGTGGAAATCAAGCACAGCTTTTAAGTAGTATACACAACAAGTTGCTCGCTCTACCCGAGGATACGTATGTATTATCTGGACACGGTCCTGTGACAACGATTATGGAAGAAATGGATAGCAATCCTTTCTTAAATGGTTTCTAAAAAAGGGACGGTTGAACATAAAGAAAAACCCTTCTCTAGAGAAGGGTTTTTCTGGGGGATGTTCTTTTCATATTACGGGAGGGGATATTGTTAAGCTACTAATCTAACAATATAATAAACTTAACACTATGTCAATAGTGTTAACCTAAAGGAGTTCTTATGAATAGTTATCTACAACAATTAATATCAACTGCACCCATGAATTTAATTACCTATGCAGATTATATTTCAAAAGTCCTCTACCATCCTGAATTTGGATACTATATGAGGGAAAAACAAAAGATCGGGAAAAATGGAGACTTCATTACGACAAGTAATATTTCTGATATTTATGGCAGATTAATTGCTAAATGGTTTTCTAAAATTTGTGATCAGCATCAGTTAGAACCGATATTCTGTGAAATCGGAGCTGGTAATGGTCGTTTTGCCAAGGCTTTTTTACAGGAATGGAGCGAGTCGATTCAAAAATCCATTGAATATATCATCGTGGAAAGCAGTCCCTACCATCGCAAATTACAAAGAGAACTGCTTGGATCAGACTTTTCCATTACTCAAGTTGAAAGTTTGGATGAACTAAGAGCCTTTGAAGGGATGATCTTTTCGAATGAGCTTTTTGATGCATTTCCAGTCCATGTAATTGAAGAGAGTAATGGAGAGTTATATGAAGTGATGATTGGTTGTCAAAATGAAAAGTTATATGAAGAAAGAATCCCGTTAACCAATGATGCTATTCAAAATTTTATAGAAGAAAACGATTTGCACTTAAATGAAAACCAACGGATAGAAATTCCTTTGTTAATGGCGGAGATGTTAAAGAAAATCTCAATGACCATAACAAAGGGACTAGTTGTGACGGCTGATTATGGTTATTC
This sequence comes from Bacillus sp. SORGH_AS_0510, assembly GCF_030818775.1. NCBI lineage: Bacteria > Bacillati > Bacillota > Bacilli > Caryophanales > Bacillaceae > Bacillus > Bacillus sp. SORGH_AS_0510. The sequence continues at coordinate 1,915,621 of NZ_JAUTAU010000001.1, forward strand.
GAAGGAAGAATGGCAGGAGCCGCAAAGAGCCAAAGGGAGTCTACGTGGATATTATAAACATCAATTACTAGATGATGTGTTATTGCATCCGGGGGAAATGGATATTACTACTCACATTCATTTTGATTCCCTTATTCAAAAAGGAGAACAAGAGGATCTGAATTTCTTAGCAAAGTTAAGACAGGATGAATTTTTATTAAAAGCAGGAATTCTTAAGGACTTAGAAAACCATTATGATCCTAATCCGTTTTCAGAGGTGAGCAAGCGCAATCGTGCGATTCGAAGTTTAATTATGCCTTCTGGGATGAGTGCGTATTTTCACATTGTTGTTCAGCAAAAATCCCTACAATTAAGTGAAAATGATTTATTTGAGTAAGAAAAAACGCCGGGGATTCCGGCGTTTCTCTTCTTAATGTCCTCCGCCTAGCGGCATCATGAACGTTGTCCAATATGTAAAGCCGACGAAGAAAATTGTCAAATATGCTCCGAACACATACATATACATACGCTCGGAAAGTTTTAGATAGCTAAGCAGGATGAAGAATCCTGTTTGAGCTAAAAATAGCATTGCAGTTTTATCTAAATCACCTAGATAAAACATTACGGTAAAAATACCGGTCCAGAAACCACAAACTCTGAACATGCGATCCATATGTATCCCTCCTTTTACCCTACGATACCATCATTACAATATTATAAAGTAAAAGGCAGTGTAATGTAAATAATGGTTTCGAATTAGTTTGTAACTAGTGCCTGATATGAACAAGTTTCACAACCGGAAATCATATTTTCCTTTTCAACTAATTCAACAGAATTGAACAATGCTCCGAACATCCCTTTTAGAAATTCATGGTGCATGCTGCATACTGTTTCAGTATGTTCTTCTGCTATTTCCTTGAAAGGGCAGTTGAAAATTTGAAAATAAATTTTTGTCTTTTCTCCATTTGCTTCGAATTCAGGATAGAATCCAGCCAATGTAGCAGCACTTTTTAATATGTTTAGCTTTTGATCAAATTCTAATTCCTCGCCAACGGCTCTTTTTGCTAATTCCTGTTCAATAATTTCTGTACCGAACCGTTTTCCTGTTAAAAAGAGGGCTTGTTTACCAGCTTCACCTAAGGAAATCATCGTTTGAATTGCCACTTTGGATAAAAGCATGTAATCGCGATAAGGGAAATGGAGTTGGATGACATCGTCGGAAAGACGATATAATCGGCTAGGTCGGCCACCTTTACCAGTTTTCTTTGTTTCGGATACTAACATGTTTACATCTTCTAGCTTGGATAAGTGCAGTCTTGCTACATTTGGATGGATATTAAAATGTTCCGCTACTTCCTGGACAGTTACTTCTTGATGGCGTTTATTAATGAATTGATAAATGTAATATCGTGTTGGATCTGACAAAACGTTTGTAATCTTTAATGTTTGTTCCATCTCTGTTCACCTCGGACCCCCATAATTTATTCCATTATAATACAGCCGCCAGAGGTTAACATGGTTAACACTATATGTTTAGAAAATGTTCACAATTACCGACTTTATATTGTAACAATATTAGTATATTGAAGACTTTTTTTGAAAAAAGTTTAAAATAAAAGAAGGAAAGGATAGAACATTGTCGAATGTTTTGAAGTAAGAAATTAAAAAGGTGGTGTTTCTCATTGTAAGTTCCATTGAATTATTAGCTAATCGGATCATTACAGATGCTGCTAGAAATCAGGCAACTGATATTCACATTATTCCGCGAAAAAAAGACACACTCGTTCAAATCCGTTTGACTAACAAACTCATTCCTCGATTATCCCTTCCAAAAGAAGAATGTGACAGATTAATCTCCCATTTTAAATTTACAGCCAATATGGATATCGGTGAAAGAAGACGACCCCAAAGCGGAGCTATCTTTTGTGAGGTAGACGGACAATTGATGGGCCTTAGGCTTTCCACACTCCCTTCTAATAACAGAGAGAGTCTTGTAATTAGGCTTTTACCACAGCAAGAACAGATTCCCTTCCATCAACTCTCTTTATTCCCTTCTATGACAAGAAAGTTATTAGCCCTTCTTAAACATGCACATGGATTAATTATTTTTACTGGTCCAACCGGATCAGGCAAAACGACGACCCTCTATTCTTTATTAAACGAAACAGCCCATTTATTCCACCGAAATGTTATTACACTTGAAGACCCCATTGAAAAAAACTATGACTCTGTTCTGCAGGTTCAAGTCAATGAAAAAGCAGGAGTAACATATGCTGCTGGATTAAAAGCAATTTTAAGACACGATCCAGATATTATTATGGTGGGGGAAATTCGGGATGCAGAAACAGCAAAAATTGCTGTACGCGCTGCATTAACAGGACACTTAGTGCTGTCGACTATGCACACAAGAGATGCCAAAGGTGCTGTATACCGTCTTCGGGAATTTGGTGTGAACTGGCTAGAGGTTGAACAAACACTGATTGCAGTTACTGCACAAAGGCTTGTGGAACTTACCTGTCCATTTTGCGAAGGGGAATGTTCTCCGAATTGTTATTCCTATGGAAGGTGGAAAAGGGCTAGTGTGTTTGAACTCTTGTCAGGAAGGAATTTACATTCCGTTATGAAAGCTGCTAGGGGTGAAGAGATGCATCCTAGATACCGAACTATTAGGGATGTCATTAACAAAGGAATTGCATTAGGGTATATTCAAGAATCCGAATACGAACGATTGGTGTATGAACATGAAAGCACGTAAATGGTCAGTCAATGAACAAGCAAGCTTTTTAAGAAGAACAGGTGAATTGTTAGCAAGGGGATACCCAATTGCGGAAGCAATTGAATCTATAGGGTTACAATTACCTACAAAGCGAAAGGAGGAATTATATGATTGTTTAGTAGCATTAAAAAAAGGGTTACCATTTCATGAATCATTAGACAATCTTGGTTTTCACAAGGATTTGATTGGTTATGTTTATTATGCTGAGCAGCATGGCAGCTTTGCTGATGCGCTCTTAGAAGGAAGTAATCTTGCATTAATGAAGGAAAAGGATTTACACAAATTATTGAAATTGCTTCAGTATCCATTGTTACTAATTTTCATTACTGGATTTCTATTTATCTTTGTAGAAAACACGTTACTCCCCAGATTTACCACACTCTTCACTTCACTTGGTCTTGAAGAGAATTTTTTTACAAAAGTGATTTACGTGTTTGATTATTATTTCCCCATCTTTATCGGTAGTCTCCTTTTTGCATTGCTCCTAGGATGTGTTTATTATTTTCTCATTTTCCGCCAATACTCCATTTTAAAGCAAAGGTCGATGCTTATTAGCATTCCCATCGTTGGGAAGCTCCTCAAACTACTGTACACCCATTACTTTTCCATTCAATTAAGTTTTCTATTATCGGGTGGATTATCTGTGTCGGAAGCATTGCTTTTATTTGAGAGGAACCTAAGACAGCCTTTTTATAGTCAATTGGCTGAAACGATTAAGGAGAAGCTCGTAACAGGAGAGAAATTGGAGACCATTTTATCGTCCTTTTTATTTTTTGAAACGGAATTTTCTATGATAGTCAAGCATGGACAGGAAAACGGGAAGTTAGAACAAGAGTTACTCTTCTTTAGTAAACACTGTCTTACTAATATGGAAGAAATTATTGAAAAAAGCTTAAAGACGATTCAGCCCATATTATATTTATTTATTGGCTTTCTAGTTGTTTCAATGTATTTAGCAATCCTATTACCCATGTTCCATCTGTTAGATGGCATTTAATAATGGAGGTTTATTTTTATGTTGAAAAATGAAAAAGGTTTTACACTTATTGAAATGATGATTGTTATGCTAGTAATTTCTATCCTGTTAATTATTACAATTCCAAACGTGGCAAAACATAATTCTAATATTAATAACAAGGGCTGTCAGGCATATATAAAAATGGTACAAGCCCAAGTTCAAGCCTATGAAATGGAGCATAACAAGGTGCCATCACTCCAAGATCTTATAGATGAAGATTATATAAAGAAAGATACAAAAGGCTGTCCAAACGGAAAAACGGTAACTATTGATTCGAGTGGGGATGTTACCGCAGTAGATTCACAGTGATGGACGGGAATCAAAAGGGATTCACGTTGATCGAATCACTGCTAGTCCTATCCATTTTCATAATTATTTCCTCAATTACAGTATTCACCCTAAAACCGCAGCACTCTTTTATAGAGAAAGATAGTTTTTTCGCCCAACTAAAAGGAGACCTTTATTATGCGCAGCAGTATGCCTTATCACATCAGCATGAAGTATTAGTTCAATTTGTACCTAAAGAATACAAATATTATGTTTTATACCGTATTGGTGAAACTCCAATTATTGAAAGAAATTATACGCATAATATTATGATTACCGAAGGAACAATGCCAATTTTGTTTAAATTTCTTCCCGATGGAAATATTAATAAGTTTGGAAGTTTGATTGTGTATTATCGGAATAAAACCTATCGCATCACCTTTTTAATTGGAAAGGGACGGTTTTATGTTACAGACCAGTAAAGGATATTTCTTACTAGAACTACTCCTTTCACTTTCTGCTTTATTAATGTTATTTACTTTTCTAGTGCCGCTGCTAGTGCAGATTCGAGATCAGTCACAGCAATTAAAAATAGAAAATCATGCGCGGCAGTATATGTTCGAAGAATTACAGGCACGATTGATGGATCAGCAAAGTTTTAAAAATTATTCGGTTAGCCAAGATGGGGTTATATACCAAATTGTTTGGCATGACACTTATGAGGCAGGCAGAAAGGTGGTGTGTGTGAAAGTTGAAAGAAATTCCTTCGTTCATGAAATTGAAAAATGCGGGATTTTCGAATGACAAAGCATTTACGCTTATTGAAGTGTTACTTGCTTTTTCAATTTTTAGTATCATTATTTTCTTTATGATCCCGATTTTTCAAATTACCTTAAACCAAAAGGATATTTCAGAGAAATTAAAATCGATGGAATGGGAAGTTTTTAGCAGTCAAATAAAGAAAGAAGTTCGTTTTTCCACACGTGCACAGGTCCTTTCTGGACGTCTCGTCCTAACAAAGGAAAATGAAATAGTACAAATTGAAAAATACGGCACCAACTTACGCAGGCGTGTAAATTCAACTGGAAATGAAATTATACTGCAGGACGTTTCACAGTTTACTTTAACAGTAAAAAACAATGCGGTTAAAATTACTGTTGTTGATCTTTTAGGTAAAGTGTACACAGTAACCGTTTATTCATTGGTAGATTGGAACACCAGTCCATGAAAAATAGCGAGAAAGGATTTACTTATCCTCTGACACTATGTTTACTTATTGTTTTTTTATTATTCTTTTCCATGCATGTAGACCAATTGTTGATGGAAAGAAAAATTGCACATGAAACTAGTTCTATTCAGCAGGAAGAATATTATTTTCTCTCCTCTGTAAAAAAAGTGGAGGCACTTTATCAAAGCGGAGTAGCACTTCCACTGAAAGGGTCGTGGATGTATTGTAATGGATCCATGGTGTACCAAGCAGAGCTTCCTATAGGTAACACCCAAAAAGTGACCTTTAATTTAGTGTTAAATTCAGGTATAGCCGTCAGTGGAAGTGGAAGTTTTGATCTTGTAACGAAAAAACTGACAAAATGGATGGAAGTAAAATAAGTAGTTTGAAAAAAGTGTTCCTGGACATACTTGTTACTGAGAAGAAGGGATGTATCCTTCTGCAGAAAGGCAGGGTTGTCCATGAAGACCAATGATTATGTTAAATACATGACTCAAACTATTGTGAAATATGCGGACCAACCAAGAGATGAAAGGAAAAGACTGCGTTCAGAAAGAAAAGAAGGACGAGCATCTTTTTGGTATCGATGGTTTGGAATTTTACCGTACATCCTATATTTTCAAATGATTAAGAAACGAAAGAGAGGCTGATTTTATTACAATAGTCAGCCTCTTTTTTTGTTTAAATAGCCTTGTCGGTCAGGTAAAATAGACCACCGTTGATAAATGAAATATTTATTTTAGGCTCATATTGCTCCTGCAATGCTTTTTTTTCTGTCTCATAGTTTTCATTTTCTTCCTCTATTTCTTCATAAAAATGCTCGAGGAGTCGTAAATCTTGGTCCCATCGCTTTCTCGCTTCCTCCGCCCATAAATGATCGTCTTCAGCAACCAATGATTTTAGATAATTCTCGATACGTAAAAATCCACTTTTAGGTTTTACTAACGGTGATAATGTAAAAGAGTAATCTGGTATTTTAGGTGTTAACGGGATTTGCTGTAAATGATCATGGAAATCTTCAATCATTTGTCCATTAATAAGCTGTAAACCAATGGATTTAAAAACATCTCGCTTACGGTCACATTGATAGGATATCTTAACATTCATACACAGCCATGGTAATAAGGGTGTTTGGTGATTATGATGGTTATGATTTTCGTAAAGCCGGATATAGCTAGCCAGATTTTTGGTGGACTGAAAAATTTGATGAAGCCTTGGTGAACCAAAATGAATAATCTCACCCTTAATATGGTCTGGTGCTAATTCTTTATTGGTGATAAAGGTAAGCTGCATAGGGTTAGGGATTCCGCCAGTTTTTTCAAGGTAATGCCAGTAAAATGGGCGGTTCATCAATTCTTTATCAAGCTCAATGGTTAATTGAACGGTTAGATAGCCCTTTTGATTTTCTATGATGGGGCAGTCATTGGCTTGAAAATAACTGATAAGAAAATTATGAATTTCCTGCTGCTGCATGCGAATCCCCTTCCTTTAAGGTTTGTGCAAATTCAATCATGGATGATAAGTTCTCCATTTTTATTCTCATTTCACCCTCTGAAACGGATTGTCCAAATATATCGATAAGATGATCTTCGATATTGCCAAATTCTAATTTTGTTAATATATCATCAAGTTCTCCGATAACCTTTTCGAACAAGTTTATTTTTTCATAAAGGAGTTTTAAAATATGCTCCTCGACTGTATTTTTGATTGCAAAGTTATAAATCATAACGTCCTTTTCTTGGCCTAAACGATGAATCCGTCCGATCCGCTGTTCAAGCCTCATAGGGTTCCATGGCAAATCAAAGTTAATAATATGATTACAAAATTGCAGGTTTATCCCTTCACCGCCAGCTTCTGTAGCAATAAGTACTTGTGCATGTTTTTGGAACAGCTCACGCATCCAGTCCTTTTTCCCACGTTTAAATCCTCCACGAAATGGAACGGAAGAAATGCCATGTTGCTTTAAATACCACTGCAGATACATTTGAGTCGCACGATATTCCGTAAAGATAATGACCTTATCATTTACCTTCTGTATTAATTCCAATGCTTTTTCGGCCTTGGAATTTTTCTGAACAGCTTCCACTTTACTAATTAAGTAGTGAATTTGTTCCTCAAAGGCAGGCCCTCTATCCTCCTTTTTTTGCAGCATGTTTTTTAATGTGTAGAAAACAGCTTCTCGGCTGCTGCATGCCTCGCGCTGCAGTGTCATAACAGAGAAGGCACTTGTCTGCAGCCAATCCCCCTCACTTTTTAGATTCGTAATCGATTCATATAAATCTTTTTCCTGAGAGGAAAATTGAATTGGAATTGTTTCTACATGTCTCTTTGTCCATTCAATACCAGTATCTGCCCGGCGGTTCCGGATCATTACCTTATTGACTAATTCCTTTAAGTGCTCATCATCATTTAATGAACGTGCATCTCGTTTGTATTTTTCGTAAAAAGCTGTTTCACTTCCTAAATGTCCTGGCTTAAGAAGCGAAACAAGGTTAAAAATCTCCTCAATCCTATTTTGAATAGGGGTTGCAGTTAACAATAAACAAAATTTCTTTTTTAGATTTTGAACAAACTCGTAGTTTTTTGTTTTATTATTTTTAAGTTTGTGTGCTTCGTCAATAATAATTAAGTCATAATCCAGCTTTGCAATAATATCTCGATGAGGATTTCGTTTTGCTGTATCAATGGATGAGACCACTACATCACATTGTTCCCATACATAGCTTTTCCTCTGTGCAACTGCGGGGATGAAGAACTTGCTGTTTAATTCCATGGCCCATTGCGTAACTAATGAAGCTGGGACAAGAATAAGTACTTTTTTCACCAGTCCACGAATCATGTATTCTTTTAAAATCAAACCTGCCTCAATGGTCTTTCCAAGACCAACTTCATCTGCAAGGATTGCTTTTCCATTCATGTTCTCAATTACTTGCTTGGCTGTTTCAAGCTGGTGAGGAAGCGGTGTTAAGTTAGGCAAATGCTTCGGAGCCTGCAAGCCTTCAAATTCAGGAATGACGAGATGCTTTTCAACTCCTATCGCAAGTTTAAATAGTTCCCAATTACCCCAGGGTCCATCATTTTCAATTCTATGCAAGAAATCATCCTGCCAAGAGGAATCAAATTCAATTTTGACAGACATCTTTTCAGCTCCTTTTCTTATAAAAAAGACTATTGCCCAATGTAATGTTTTAATGGTAGGATGAAAATAGCTTTGAATGTTTTAAATATTTTAATAAGGTAATTTACTTTAGTAGTATAATTAGTATGACCAAATAGGAAAATATTATAATTGCGAATGATAACAAGGGGAGAGACTACCTTTGTAGCGCCGAAGGAGCAAGCGGAAATCTGTGAATCTCTCAGGCAAAAGAACTCTTGTTTGACGCAACTCTGGAGAGTGCTGCGCTAATGCTGTAGCCACCAAAGGGGAAAGCCATTTATTCGGTAAACTTTCAGGTGCAAGGACAGAGACCTTCTTATGTTAAAGGGAGGTTTCTGTCCTTTTTTATGTTTTTCAAATTGAAGGGGGGATTAAGGATGACAGAATTAAAACGTACTCCGCTTTTTAATGTATATAAAGAATTCGGAGGGAAAACCATCGATTTTGGTGGATGGGAGCTGCCTGTTCAATTCTCAAGCATTAAGGAAGAACATGAAGCAGTCCGCAGTCGTGCTGGGTTGTTTGATGTTTCTCACATGGGTGAAATCGAAGTAAAAGGCTCTGATAGTCTAGGCTACTTACAAAAAATGATGACAAATGATATCTCAAAAATTAAAAACGGTGGTGCACAGTATACAGCCATGTGCTACGAAAATGGCGGGACTGTCGATGATTTGCTTGTCTATAAAATAGAGGACAATCACTATCTTCTTGTTGTTAATGCTTCTAATATTGAGAAGGACTTCAACTGGCTTGAAGACCATTTATCAGGTGATGTAAGCATTGAAAATCTGTCTGAAACAACAGCTCAACTTGCACTTCAGGGTCCTCTTGGTGAACAAGTGCTGCAAAAGCTTACGGAAACAGATTTACGTGAAATTGGCTTTTTTAAATTCCAGCAAGAAGTTAGCATAGACGGTAAAAAAGCTCTTGTATCAAGAACTGGATATACAGGTGAAGACGGTTTCGAAGTGTACTGTAATTCTGCTGATGCCGAACAAATTTGGAAAGCCATATTAGAGGCAGGAAAAGAAGAAGGAGTTCTTCCTTGTGGTTTAGGAGCGCGTGATACACTTCGTTTTGAGTCTGTTTTAGCTCTATATGGACAGGAACTTTCACCTGAAATCTCTCCACTTGAAGCTGGAATTGGCTTTGCTGTTAAACTTAACAAAGAAGCAGATTTTATTGGGAGAGAAGCTTTAATACAACAAAAAGAGGCAGGGCTCTCTAGAAAAATTGTGGGGATTGAAATGATTGATCGTGGGATCCCGCGTCATGGCTATCCTGTTTATAAAGGGGATGTGCTTATTGGAGAAGTAACAACGGGTACACAATCACCTACATTGAAAAGAAATATCGGTCTTGCCCTTATTTCGTCTGAATTTACTGGATTAGATACTGAAGTAGAAGTAGAGATTCGAGGTAAACGCTTAAAAGCTACAGTTGTTCCAACACCTTTTTATAAAAGAGAAAAGAAATAACAGAAGGGAGCTAGGTTTATGAAACATCGCTATTTACCTATGACTGAACAAGATAAGAAGGCTATGCTTGAAACCATTGGTGTTTCTTCAATTGATGAATTATTTAGCGATATCCCTGAGAAAGTGAAATTCAAGGGTGAATACAACATTAAACAGGCAAAGTCTGAAACAGCTTTAATGAAAGAGCTATTTCAAATGGCGAGCCGTAATGCAGACTTAAAAAGGAATGTCTCTTTTCTAGGTGCAGGTGTTTATGATCATTACATGCCTGTCATTGTTGATCATGTTATTTCTCGTTCTGAATTTTATACAGCCTATACACCATATCAGCCGGAAATCTCTCAAGGAGAACTGCAAGCGATTTTTGAATTTCAAACGATGATTTGTGAATTAACAGGGATGGATGTTGCAAACTCTTCCATGTATGACGGCGGTACAGCACTTGCTGAAGCTGCTATGCTTAGTGCGGGTCATACTAAGAGAAAGACAATCTTAGTGTCTAGTGCCGTTCACCCAGAGTCTCGTGAAGTTCTTAAAACGTATGCTAAGGGTCAATATCTTGATGTGGTTGAAGTGCCTGTAACTAATGGTGTAACAGATGTGGAAGCTTTAAAAGGGCTTGTGAATTCTGATGTTGCAGCTGTGATTGTTCAGTATCCAAACTTCTTTGGCCGGATTGAGCCTTTAAAAGAACTTGAAGAGATTATCCATGAAAACAAATCCATGTTTGTAGTGTCTAGCAACCCATTGTCATTAGGTGTATTAACACCTCCTGGAAAATTTGGTGCGGACATTGTGATCGGTGATGCTCAACCTTTTGGTATTCCAACAGCCTTCGGGGGACCACACTGCGGATACTTTGCGGTTACAACTAAATTAATGCGTAAGGTACCAGGACGTCTTGTTGGACAAACAACAGATGATCAAGGACGCCGTGGTTTTGTTTTAACTCTTCAAGCACGTGAACAGCATATTCGTCGTGATAAAGCGACATCAAATATTTGTTCTAACCAAGCGTTAAATGCATTGGCAGCATCTGTTGCCATGACGGCACTCGGTAAAAAAGGTGTCCGTGAAATGGCAGCAGCTAACTTACAAAAAGCACATTATGCTAAAATTGCTTTTAAAGAAGCTGGATTTGAAATTTTGTATGACGGTCATTCATTCAATGAATTTGTCGTGAAACTAAATAAACCAGTTAAAGAATTGAACCAAAAGCTTTTACAAAAGGGAATCATTGGCGGCTATGATTTAGGTCGTGACTATGCTGATCTCGCTAATCATATGTTGATTGCTGTAACAGAACAAAGGTCTAAGGAAGAAATTGATACTTTAGTGAAAGAATTGGGGGATTTGCATGCATAATCAAGACCAGGCGCTCATTTTTGAACTTAGTACACCGGGTCGAATCGGATACAGCCTTCCAGAAATGGATGTACCTGAATTAGACCTTAACAGTCTTCTTCCTGAAGGTTACGTGCGTGAAGAAGAACCTGAACTTCCAGAAGTATCTGAACTGGATATTATGCGCCATTATACTGCGCTTTCTAGAAGAAACCATGGAGTTGATTCTGGTTTCTATCCATTAGGTTCTTGTACCATGAAATATAATCCAAAAATTAATGAAAATGTTGCTCGTTTCAATGGGTTTGCTCATGTGCATCCGCTACAAGATGAAAGCTCAGTCCAAGGTGCACTTGAGCTATTATATGATTTGCAACAACATCTAATTGAAATTACAGGAATGGATGAAGTAACACTTCAACCAGCTGCAGGAGCACATGGTGAATGGACAGGGTTAATGTTAATTCGTGCTTACCATGAAGCAAATGGCGACCTGAAGCGTACAAAGGTTATTGTTCCAGACTCTGCCCATGGCACAAACCCGGCGTCCGCTACAATTGCAGGATTAGAAACAATTACTGTTAAATCTAATGAAAATGGTCTTGTAGATCTTGAGGACTTAAGAAGAGTAGTTGGAGAAGATACTGCAGCACTAATGTTAACCAATCCAAACACACTAGGACTTTTTGAGGAGAACATTCTTGAAATGGCTGAGATTGTCCATGGAGTAGGTGGAAAGCTGTATTATGATGGTGCCAACTTAAATGCGGTTCTATCAAAAGCTAGACCTGGGGATATGGGATTTGATGTGGTTCACTTAAATCTTCATAAAACCTTCACTGGTCCACATGGTGGCGGTGGTCCTGGTTCAGGTCCAGTTGGTGTTAAAGCTGATTTAATTCCGTACCTTCCAAAGCCAGTTATCGCTAAGCGCGGTGATGAGTATGTACTAGATTATGATCGCCCACAATCTATTGGCCGAGTGAAACCATACTACGGAAACTTTGGTATTAATGTTCGTGCATATACGTATATACGCTCAATGGGTCCTGATGGATTAAAGGCAGTAACTGAGTATGCAGTGTTAAATGCAAACTATATGATGAGAAGGCTTGCTGAATACTATGATCTACCGTTTGATAGACATTGTAAGCATGAATTCGTTCTTAGCGGCAGACGTCAGAAAAAATTAGGTGTGCGTACACTGGATATAGCTAAACGCCTGCTTGATTTTGGTTACCACCCACCAACCATCTACTTCCCGTTAAATGTGGAAGAGTGTATCATGATTGAGCCGACGGAAACTGAATCAAAAGAGACTCTAGACTCATTTATTGATATCATGATTCAAATTGCAAAAGAGGCTGAGGTAAACCCTGAGATTGTTCAAGAGGCCCCACACACAACTGTTGTAGGCCGTATGGATGAAACAAAAGCTGCTCGTAAACCAGTTTTAAGGTTTCAAAAGGCTTAATTAGTAATAAAGGTTAGATTCCTTTGTAGAATCTAACCTTTATTTTTTGATGAAAACTAAAAGGCTCCAGATTGTCTCCGGAACCTTAGGATCTCTTATTATTTCTTTGCTTTTACTTTACCAGACCATTTTTTAAATCCGCCTTGCAGCTGGGTAAGATCCTTATAACCTTTACGGTGTAGGAATTGAGCTGCACGTGCACTACGCATGCCACTTTGGCAATATAAGTAAACAGGCATATCTTGACGAATCTCTTTCATGCGCATTTTCATTTGCGACATTGGGATATTACGTGCTCCTAAAATATGTCCGCCTTCGAATTCGTTTGGTTCACGAACATCAATAAGTTGTGCCTTTCTATAGCCCGCACGAAACTCTTCTTCTGATACCGTTTTAACAATCCTTTTCTGATAGAAGTAGGTGAAAACGGAGTAGATAATAAATGCTGCAATAATAATTAATAAAGTATAAAGTGAACTCAACTTCTTTTTACTCCTTTCAAGCTTTCCTGCACTAGTTTTTATTATATAAGTCATTTCTCTAAAGATAAAGATGCATGTGAAAAATTCTTTTATTTTTCTCACTTCATTATACCAGAAACATCTTATTTTGAATTCATATCAGATTTTGGTAGACTTAAGAACGACAAAACATAACAAATGAGGTTTTTACATGAAAAAAGAAGTTTGGCGTTTTATAGATACTGGTAATAGTTCTCCGTCTTTTAATATGGCTTTGGATGAGGCGCTACTTGATTGGCATAGTGAAGGGAAATTTCCGCCTGTCATTCGGTTTTATGGCTGGAATCCTCCAACACTATCCGTAGGTTATTTTCAGAAGGTGGAAAAGGAAATAGATATGGAGGCAGTAAAAGCTCATAATTTAGGCTTCGTTAGAAGGCCAACTGGTGGCCGCGGTGTGCTCCATGAGCATGAGCTTACTTACAGTGTAATCGTTTCAGAGGATCATCCTGAAATGCCAAGTTCCGTTACAGAGGCTTATCGAGTGATTTCTGAAGGTATCTTGAAAGGGTTTCATCATTTAGGATTAGAAGCTTATTTTGCTGTTCCAAAAACTTCTGAGGAACGTGATGCATTGAAAAATCCACGTTCTGCCGTGTGCTTCGATGCACCGAGCTGGTATGAACTTGTTGTCGAGGGAAGAAAGGTAGCAGGTAGTGCTCAAACAAGACAAAAGGGTGTCATTCTCCAGCACGGATCTATTCTCCTGGATCTTGATGAAGACAAACTATTTAGTTTATTTAAATATCCAAATGAACGAGTAAAAGAACGGATGAGGAAGGCTTTTAAAGATAAAGCCGTTGCTATTAACGCCATTAGTCCGAGAAGAATTACGCTGGAAGAAGCAAAGGAAGCCTTTTATAAAGGGTTTGCTGAAGGATTAAATATCGAACTTGAACCTTATCAATTAACAGAGGAAGAGCTTACCTACGTTCAAAAGATTGCAACTGAACGATACGAAAATGATGAATGGAACTTTAAACGATAACTTGAAAGAAAGCGGCGCTTGCCGCTTTTTTCCATTTTAATAAACCTTTTTAAAAAAAGTAGCAAGCCGCGAAATTTGTTAAAATTTCCTGTTTTAAGACGAAAACCGCAGAAAATCTTTCATTATCTCGTGAATCTAGTTATTTTTACGTTTGACAAAATAATTGTTTTTTGCCTCAAATACAATATATTGTGGTGCCGAAAATATTTTCGGTACCATATATAGATTTTTTAGTTGCTAATTCTAGTCGAGCTATGATACCTTATTTATATAAGAAAACTAGATATAGCAAAAGAATGCTAGACTAGACACAATAGGTAGATTTAATTTGAAGGAGTTGTTCTCATGTCTGTTGTTTTTAGACAAAAAATGAATATTGATTTTGAAAGGTTGAATGAGGATATCCGCCTATTCCCCCAGGTACACCCGGTTACCCCAGATATGAAAATAACTCATAAGGGTGTTTCGCGTTTGGTTATGTTGGACCGCTACACCTTTAAAGACACTGAAAAAATTACTCTCACAAACGGCGACTTTGTAGTTCTCACCATAAAAGAGGATCCAAAATTTCCAGCACGAGGTTTGGGATACATCCAGGAAATTGATTGGGAAAGTAAAAAAGCAAAAGTTTTGGTTGAAGAGGAATTTAGAGGAGTGCTCGATCATCCTGAAGAAGCAAGCACAGGAATCATTGTTCGTTCTTTAGATGTGATTGAAAAGCCACTAGAGCTATTTTACGAGCAAATTGCGAAACGTAATGCAACAGGTCTTGCAGCCGTGGAAGAGACGGAAGAAAAGCGTCAAGAGTGGTACGAGAAGTTTTATCAAGAGCTTGTTTCAATGAATTTCGTTCCAGCTGGGCGTGTGCTGTATGGTGCTGGAGCCAATACAGATGTGACATTCTTTAACTGCTATGTCATGCCGTTCGTACCGGACTCAAGGGAAGGTATCTCTGATCACCGTAAACAGGTAATGGAGATCATGAGCCGTGGAGGCGGGGTTGGAACCAATGGATCGACATTAAGACCACGTAATACACTTGCAAGAGGTGTAAATGGAAAATCATCTGGTTCTGTATCATGGTTAGATGATATTGCTAAATTGACGCACTTGGTAGAACAAGGCGGGTCGCGCCGCGGAGCTCAGATGATCATGTTAGCTGACTGGCATCCAGACATTATTGAATTTATTATTTCTAAGATGCAAAATCCTAGAATTCTACGATTCTTAATTGAAAATACAAATGATGAAACAATCAAGAAGCATGCTAAGGATAAGTTAAAGTTCACACCTCTTACACTGCAAGAAACAGCCATGTATCAAGGTATTGTAAATTATAAAAACATCCAAGGTTATGGTGGCTTTGACGAAAAAATCATAGCTGATGCTGAAGAAAAATTAATAACGGGTGGTAATTACACCGTTCATAATTCAGAGTTTTTAACTGGAGCAAATATTTCTGTATGTTTAACAAAAGAATTTATGGAAGCTGTCGAAAATGATAGTGAATATGAACTTCGTTTCCCTTATGTCGAGCACTATGATCAAGAAGAAATGAAAATATACAATGAAGAATGGCATAAAGTTGGTGATGTACGCGAGTGGGAAAGAATGGGCCACAAAGTTCGTGTTTACAAAAAAATCAAAGCAAAAGAACTTTGGAACCTTATCAATATTTGTGCGACATACTCAGCAGAGCCAGGTATCTTCTTCATTGATAATGCCAACGACATGACAAATGCAAAAGCGTATGGCCAACAAGTTGTTGCAACAAATCCGTGTGGTAAAGTGGCTTAGTTTGCCTCACGTTAAAAATTGCGGAATAAAGCGGGAAGGCTGAGATGCTAATCCGAACCGAAGGCTAGATATAAAAATCTAGTCAGGGGCAACGCATAGATGGTGAACCTGCACTGCAGAATATAATCCATCCACGAGGCCGCAACATTACAAATTAAACGTAATGAAAAGTTATGCTGACCTAACGGAAAATCAACCGTTAGAACTAGAGGATAAAAAGCCTTTAGGATAACAATCTGGAACAACCACTTGCACCATTTTCTGTTTGTAACCTTGCTGCTGTAAATCTTGCTGAGATGGCAGATAAGGAAACTAAAACAGTTGATTTTGAGAAGTTAAAGAAAACTGTAGCTGTTGGAGTACGGATGCAAGATAACGTTATTAATGCAACTCCTTACTTCCTTGAAGAAAACAAAAGACAGGCTCTTGGTGAGCGTCGTGTCGGTTTAGGAGTAATGGGCTTACACGATTTATTAATCTATTGTGAAACCGAGTATGGCTCACCAGAAGGTAATACATTAGTTGATAAAGTATTTGAAACCATTGCAACAACTGCCTATAGAACATCAGTTCAATTAGCATCAGAGAAGGGAAGTTTCCCGTTCTTAGATGGTGGAACTACTGAAGAGACAAATCGTTTGAGACAGGCATTTATTAATACAGGATTTATGAAAAAAATGCCTGAGGATGTCCGCCAATCCATTTTAGAAAAAGGAATTAGAAATTCCCATTTGCTAACTGTTGCTCCTACGGGATCCACTGGGACTATGATTGGAGTTTCCACCGGCCTTGAACCTTATTTCTCATTTTCTTATTTCCGCAGTGGACGTCTTGGTAAATTTATCGAAGTCAATGCAGATATCGTACAAGAGTATTTAGAGCAACATCCAGAAGCAGATGCAAACAACCTGCCAAAATGGTTCATTACAGCAATGGAATTAGCTCCAGAGGCACATGCGGACGTTCAATGCGTCATCCAACGCTGGATCGATAGCTCCATTAGTAAAACAGTGAATGCCCCTAAAGGCTATAGTGTAGAACAAGTAGAAAAAGTATACGAGCGCTTATATCGTGGGGGTGCTAAAGGTGGTACTGTCTATGTAGATGGTTCCCGTGATTCTCAGGTACTGACACTTAAAGCTGAAGAAAATACAAATGAGCAGTTATCGATGTTTGATGAAAAACCAAAGCAACATGTGGTTCTAGTCGATACAATCAGTGATCTGCGTTCAACAGACGTTACAATTGGCTCCGAAGTCGGGAACACCTGCCCGGTTTGTCGTAAAGGGAAGGTAAAAGAAATTGGCGGTTGTAATACATGTACAAACTGTAATGCACAACTTAAATGTGGTTTGTAAAATAAGAATGAAAGATGGGTGGAAATCATTATTTCCACCCTCTTTCTATGTAAAAATTATATCAGAATAAGTTTGTAATCCAATTGTAATATTCCTGTGAAGTCATTGTTATTAATTCCTTGTATAGTATGAGTATCAAAAACATCACTCCAAGGAGGATTACATTTTGCTAAAAAAATTAATCTCAGTTCTCGCGCTTACAATTGGACTTAGCTCTGTGTTTGCTACTACGGGTGATAAAGCAGAAGCAGCATACTACCATACTAAAGCAATTTCAGTGGCCAAGGCTAACCTTGGTGTTCCATATAGATGGGGTGGAATCACTCCAAGTGGTTTCGACTGTTCAGGTCTAGTGAAATATTCCTTCGCAAAAGCAGGAAAAGTCTTACCTAGAACGGCAGCAGATATGTTTTACACAAAGGGCTACCGAGTAAGCTATTTACAGCCTGGAGATTTATTGTTCTATGCACCAACCAAAGCAAGCAGACCAACACATGTTGCAATGTATCTTGGAGCAGGGAAAATGATTATGGCTTCATCATCAAAGGGTGTTATTGTTACGTATACAAGTAATACCTACTGGAAGCCAAAATATATCGGAGCGAAGCGGATCTAAACTAAAGGCTGTGTTAAAGACCATTGTTGATTTATACACCCTGGTGCCTGGAGCGGAAATCAACAGGCAAATTTAACAGAGCCAAACGATAACAAATCTCAAGAGTACCGGCAAAGTCGGTACTCTTTTTCTTCTTTAATGAAGAAGAATGGAAATAATTGTTCCATCTAGAATCCCTTAAACTTTTCACCAATAGTGAATACTAGATGAAAAGCAACTGAGAAAAGAGGGACACCATGGAACCATTTATGCCGCAGTTAGTGTATATTGAACCGAAAGCATTAGACATACCCACTAGGCAGAGAATTAAAAGAAAAGTTTACAAAAATGGGATTGGAGATACGAGAAACTACTTCCCATAACCAGGTAAGGGGTATACCAGGAGATAACGAATTACAACAATATAGAAACGCAAAATCCACATTAGTGGTTGGAATCAGAAGAACTCTGAAATTCGATACATCAAAACCCTCTGCTGAATATGCTATCCCACTTGCGACAGGGTGTATGGGGCATTGTCACTATTGTTATTTACAAACAACGCTAGGAAGTAAGCCATACATTCGGACATATGTGAATTTAGAGGAGATTTTTGAACAAGCACAAAAATATATGGATGAACGCAAACCTGAAATTACCCGATTTGAAGCAGCTTGTACTTCAGATATTGTGGGTTTGGACCACTTAACCCATTCACTCAAGAAAGCAATTGAATTTATTGGGCAATCGGAGTTCGGAGAGCTACGCTTTGTAACGAAGTTTCATCATGTAGATCATCTTTTAGACGCAAAACACAATGGAAGAACCCGTTTTAGATTTAGTGTAAATTCACGATATGTGATTAAAAATTTCGAACCGGGTACATCCTCGTTTGAAGACCGGCTTAAAGCTGCAAGGAAGGTTGCCAATGCTGGTTATCCGTTAGGCTTTATTGTAGCGCCAATTTACTTGCATGAAGATTGGAAAGAAGGGTATCGGGAGCTATTCGAAAGATTAAGTAATGAATTAGCGGGACTAGAAATTCCTAATCTAACCTTTGAGCTCATTCAGCACAGATTTACTAAACCGGCTAAAAATGTAATAGCTAAACGATACCCAAAAACGAAGCTCGAAATGGATGAAGGGAAGAGGAAGTACAAATGGGGCCGGTATGGGATTGGCAAATATGTTTATCCGGATGAAGCGGCAAAAGATTTAGAAGGCACTATCCGTCAGTATGTAGCAGAATTCTTCCCAAACGCAGAAGTCCAATATTTCACTTAGAAAATTTTGTTCTTGTCCGACGTACTATTTTTTCTTGTTCGCGCTTAAAGATGTAACAATGAGTTCATCTTTAGGAGTGGCTGCCATGAAAATAGACGGAGTTTTTTCTGGAGGGGGCATAAAAGGGTTTGCACTCATTGGTGCCTACGAAGAAATTGAAAGTAGAGGACTGCAGTTTGTTAGAGTAGCGGGTACGAGTGCAGGGTCTATAGTTGCAGCCTTAATCGCTGCTGGTTACACGAGTAAAGAGCTATATCAATTAATGGATGAACTTGATTTAACACAATTACTTGATCCTCGGAAATTGGTTATTCCTTTTCCTTTTGCTAAATGGTTATTAGTTTATTGGAAGCTTGGTCTTTATAAAGGAAATGAGTTAGAAAAATGGTTGAAAGAAAAGCTTGAAGCAAAAGGGTTAAGAACTTTTTCAGACCTGCAACCCGACTCACTTAGAGTAATAGCATCAGATCTTTCAAATGGGCAAATGGTGGTCCTTCCAGATGATTTGCAAAAATACGGTATATCTCCAGGTTCCTTTTCCATTGCAAAAGCGATTAGAATGAGCTGCAGTGTTCCTTATTTTTTTGAACCAGTCCGGTTACGATCGATGGATGGGGTAAACATCTTAGTAGATGGAGGAGTACTAAGTAATTTTCCGATGTGGCTCTTCGATCAGGAAAATGTTCAAAAGATGAGGCCGGTCCTTGGTATTAAATTAAGTGTTAGTGATTATGAGCACGAGAAGCATACGATTAAAAATGGGATTCAGTTATTTGGTGCGTTATTTGAAACGATGAAGGATGCCCATGATTCAAGATATATTTCTAAAAAACATGTGAAAAATATTATCTTTATTCCTGCTGAAGGGGTTTTTCTCACAGAGTTTCATTTAACAGAGGAAAAAAGGCGGAAATTAATTGATGTTGGTAAGGAGCATGCAAAGAACTTTTTGGATAAGTGGTGCTATTAATACTAAGGCTCTGTTAAACTTGCCTGTTGATTTCCGCTCCAGGCACGTGGGTGTTTCGGCGAGCCTCCTCGGAGAAACGCGCCTGCGGGGTCTCCCCTGAACCATACTCCCACAGGAGTCTTCGTGCCTTCCGCTCCACAGGGGGTATAACTCAACAATGTTCTTTAACACAGACAATAATAAAAAAAATCGAGTGTCTAAAAGGACGCTCGATTTTTCTTTTTTCCCTTTTTGCCATCGATGACGGTTAAATGAGCAGGAGATTTCTTTTTTGTCTTGTTGCTTTTCTTTAATGTTGTTAATGTCCCAAGAGAGGAGGTTTTCATATTTGAATCTCCATTCTTTTGCTGCAATCGCTTTTTTGACTTTTTGGCTGCTTTAAGAAATGCCCGCTGCTCTTTTTTCTGAGGGCTCGACATTGAAAATTTACGAACAAGAAAATAGATACCTAAACCGATCAGTGCGATGATAGCAATTCTCTGAATGAAACCGGCAGGATTATCTGTAAATGAACCATAAAGACCAAGCAGAGCTAGAATGATAAGTCCACCAATAACATAATATGATGTCCGATTTTTCAAGAAAGCCACCTCCCTAAGAGCATCTTAAGCATTTTTCCCCTCTTTTAAACACTATAGAATAAAAGATTTAGACAATTTCCTCACTTTTCATATCATATTCAGTTTCTCGTTCCTTTTTTAATAATTCTTTAAAGGAAAGGATTGCAACTTCTACCTGGTCATTGTTTGGTTCTTTCGTTGTTAACAACTGCAACCAAAGACCAGGAAGACCTAAATATTTTAATACAGGAATATTTCTTAATTTATTTGTAATTTGTAAGACCTCAAATGCAATACCTAATACAACGGGTATTAAAAGTATACGGTCGACAACCCGTAGCCAAAGCGGAGTAGTTGGAACAAGCATGTAGACAAAAACACCAACTACAACTGTAAAAAGAATGAAGCTGCTTCCACATCGGTAGTGAAGGCGGGAGTGTGCCTGAACATTTTCAACCGTTAATTCTACACCAGCTTCGAAGGTATTAATTACTTTATGCTCTGCGCCATGATATTGAAACACTCTCTTAATAAGAGGGGTAAGTGAGACGAAATATATATAACAAAGGAGCAGTACAAGTTTAAAAAATCCTTCTACTAATACTTGGGCAAAGTCCGATGGAAAAATAGGCTTAGTTAATACAGCTAAAAATACAGGGATTAATGTGAAAGCAAACTTTCCAAATAAGAAGGAGAGGACCCCAATAACTGCTACCCCTAGGTACATAGATAACTTAGAGACTTCTTTTTCCTTAATTGTCGCATCATCCTTCGGATCTACATCAAATCTTTCTGAGGAAAAGTTTAAGTGCTTTGACCCATTTGCACTAGCTTCAATAATTGCAATAATTCCACGAATAAATGGAATCTTTTTTAAATTGGTAAGGTAAGGGTTTTCCTTACGAGGTAAATGAAAGTATTCTACAGAACGGTCTTTCCTGCGAATGGCAGTAACATAATGATGTTTACCACCAAACATAACTCCTTCCACGACCGCTTGGCCGCCATATACCGGTTTTTGAGATTTAGACATGGTTATTTACACCAACCTATAACATAGTTGCACAATAACAGAAAAGTTAAATCTGTTTGTACTTAAATGTATTCTACTAGAAAAATGAAAAAACCTCTAGGAATGATATTATTTTTAAAATTAAAAACCATAAAAATTATTTTCATGCAAAGATTAGAATTCTAAGGGCATAATAATGAAGGAATTTCAGCTTTCTTTAATTAAGGAATATGAACATGAAAGTAAAATGATGAAAATAGCATTCTAATTAACAAAAATTGTACGGGGGTTATAACGATGGTAAAAGAATTAAAGAAATCAGATTATCCAAAACCCATGTCTTTTGTCGCATTGGTCTTTTGGACAGGGTTATTTGGAGGGATTTTTTGGGGAACGATTGGTTATATCAGCTATTTTTTTAATTTTACAGAAGTTGCCCCTAATGCCTTACTGGAGCCATGGGCGTTAGGAGATTGGAAAAAAGGCTGGATCGGTGCAATTGTTTCCATAATTCTCATGGGAATATTTTCAGTTGTTGTAGCTTATATTTATTATTTTACCCTTAGAAGATGGAAGGGAATCTGGTTTGGATGGGGATATGGGATTATATTATTTCTTGTAGTGTTTGTTGTGCTGAATCCACTCATTCCAAGTATTAAACCCTTTTTTGAGTTAAGTCGGAATACAATTATTACTTCTATCTGTTTATACAGCATTTATGGGATCTTTATTGGTTATTCCATTAATTATGAGTATGAACTTAATAAAGTTCAAGAGAAAGAGGCTACAACGTAAGTTTCGATTAGTCGGATTCGGTTGGTTGTGATAAAATATTTTTGTCCTCATTGAAAAAAGGAGAGTGGAGAGTAATGGAAAAGATAGAAAAACTTAGATCAAATTTTTCATCAAATGGTATTGATGGGATGTTAATCACAAGCCCATTTAATCGACGCTACATATCTAATTTTACAGGTTCGTCTGGTGTGGTATTAATTAGTGCGGAAAAAGCTTTGTTTATTACAGATTTCCGCTATATTGAACAAGCATCAAAGCAATGTGAAGGTTTTGAAATTATTAAATTTTCTGGTTCCGTTCCAGAAGAAGTAGCACAGCAGGCAAAGAAATTAGGTATCCAAAAGCTTGGATTTGAAGAGGATTTCCTAACCTACTCTTCCTTTAAAGTATATGACAAAGAAATCGAAGCTGAACTTGTCCCGATTTCTGGTGTAATTGAAAAGTTACGCTTGATTAAGACTGATGCAGAGATTAAGATATTAAAGGTAGCAGCAGATATTGCTGATGCGGCTTTTAAACATATTTTAGATTTCATTCGTCCTGGAAAAACTGAATTAGAGGTATCGAATGAACTAGAGTTCTTTATGAGAAGAGCTGGTGCTACTTCATCTTCCTTTGACACCATCGTTGCATCAGGGCACCGATCAGCACTTCCACACGGTGTTGCAAGTGACAAGGTAATTGAGACGGGAGATTTTGTTACACTAGACTATGGTGCGTATTACAATGGATATGTTTCTGATATTACGAGAACTATTGCTGTTGGGGAGCCTGATGTAAAGCTTAAAGAGATTTATGATATTGTTTTTGAAGCGCAGGCTCGTGGTATGGCTGGAATAAAGCCTGGCATGACAGGTAAGGAAGCAGATGCACTAACCAGAGACTACATAACAGAAAAAGGTTATGGGGAATATTTTGGTCATTCAACTGGGCACGGAATTGGTCTTGAAGTTCACGAAGGACCTGGACTTTCAGTGAAGTCAGATATCATTTTAGAACCAGGAATGGTTGTCACCTGTGAACCTGGGATTTATATCCCAGGCCTTGGCGGTGTTCGCATAGAAGATGATACTATAATTACGGATAACCATAATGAGTCTCTTACTCATTCTACAAAAGAACTAATCATATTGTAATGAATTTAGGAGGAACAAATCATGATTTCTGTTAACGATTTTAAAACAGGTTTAACCATTGAAGTAGATAATGGTATCTGGAGAGTATTGGATTTCCAACACGTTAAGCCAGGAAAAGGAGCGGCATTTGTTCGTTCTAAGCTTCGTAACCTACGTAATGGTGCAATTCAAGAAAAAACATTCCGTGCTGGTGAAAAGGTAGAAAAAGCACAAATCGATAATCGTAAAATGCAATATCTATATGCTAGCGGTGACCAACACGTATTTATGGATATGGAGTCTTATGAGCAAGTTGAACTTCCAGCTAACAATATTGAATATGAGTTGAAGTTCCTAAAAGAAAACATGGAAGTTCACATTATGATGTATGGTCATGAGACACTTGGAGTGGAATTGCCAAACACAGTTGAACTAGAAGTTACAGAAACTGAGCCAGGAATCAAAGGTGATACAGCTTCTGGCGGTACAAAACCTGCGACTTTAGAAACTGGACTTATTGTTCAAGTTCCTTTCTTTATTAACCAAGGTGACCGACTAATCATCAATACAACTGAAGCATCATACGTTTCAAGAGCATAATCTCTAAAAAAACCTTAATCCAGACGGATTAAGGTTTTTTTTATTAAGTAGCATTAAATCTTTAACAATTTCTCCATAGTTTCTGCTAAGTTTCTGCACATCTATTCCTTACATTAATGGTGAAGACAAAATAAAGGAGTAGATGAACATGAACATGACACACTATATGGGTTTACTTGCAGACAATCAGCCGTGGAATTTAATTATTTTTATGGCTATACCAGTTATATGTGCAGAGACTATCGCAATCACAGAACTGGGTATATTATTTACTAGAAATTTAACAGGCTCTTTAAGAAAAGTAAATAAAGTAGTTAGTATTTTTGCAGGTCTATATTTCACAGGGATATTCCTCTATCTAATGAAGACTGCTTTCATTCCACTAACAGTTAATGGGGAATGGAAAGGGTGGATTGATGTAGTTGCTGTTACCTTTTATCTGCTTGGAATTGTTCCGTTGCTTGGAATGGCACTACTTGATATGGGGATTATTTACAAAAATAGAACAGATGAGCAAAAGCTTAAAATCCATTCATTTTTTGTGGGTATGTTCCTAGTCGTTGCACACGTAGCAATGATCTTCGGAATGGTCGATCCGTCTATTGGTTCCAACAGCCATTCCGGACATGACATGATGAACATGTAATTTAAAAATCTTATTTTTACTTTTACTATCATAAAAACTTCACTAAATAGTAAGAAATTACATCCGTTCTACCATTTACATTTTGCTAAAATGAACTAGTAAATATATTCATGGAAGGGGTGAACTGAATTTGAAACGAATAACATCTTTTTTGTTCCTCTTCATTTTAATTGCGATCGTAGCAGCGGGTTGTAGTTCAAAAATGGAAGATGTTACCCTTGATAAAAAGCATAAACCACTACCTGATTATGTATTGAATTCGTCAGAAAAGATTCAAGAGACCTATGTCTTGGCTGCAACATATCCAGAGGTAGTATCACAAGTTCCTTGCTATTGTGGATGTTTTGCTCAGGATGGTCATAAAAGTAATCTAGATTGCTATATTGATGAATTAGGTCCAGATAATGCCGTTAAAGAATGGGATTCTATGAGTATATCGTGAGACGTCTGTATAGATATCGCCCGGGAGGCGATCGAAATGCATCTTGACGGTAAAAGTCCTAAGAAAATTTATCAATTGATTACTGATAAATATAAAAATTTTGGGGAACCAACTCCAACACCTGAGCCAAAGTAAGGAGTAACCCATGAAAAAGATCTTAATAGGTAGTTACATTTTGATTATTATTGGAATTATTGTCTGCATAAATAATAGTCATTTATTTGACGGTAAAAGCTCAAAAGCGGTTATGGCTGGTGAAAAACTGTATAAAAAAAACTGTCTTGTTTGTCATGGGGAAACCGGTAAAGGAGAAGGGGCAAAAGCTGGGACTGCAATTAACAGCCAAAATTTTTTAAGCTCCGTATCCGACAAAGATCTATATTATTACATTAAATATGGACGTGAAGGAACAGATATGCCGGCATATGGACCTAGAATGTCAGATAAAGATTTAAATAATCTTGTGGCTTTTATGAGAAACTGGCAAACAGAAGAGCTTAAGTTTGAGGTTCCAAAAACTATAGCCGGTGACCCGGAACATGGTATGGTTCAATATAATTTATATTGCCTTAATTGTCATGGCGAAGCGGGAGCAGGAAAAATAAAAATGGGTACGGCTATAGCCAATCCTCAGTATTTAAAGTATACAAGTGATAAACAAATATGGATTGCTACTGCATTTGGCCGGGAAGAAACTCGAATGGGACCCTCATTAAAGGGACTAGACGGTGCTCGCCAACTTAAAAAACAGGATATTACGGATATCGTTACCTATATTCGTACCCTAGAAGAGAAATAAATTTCCATAAAACCCTGAATCCTATCTGGATTCAGGGTTTTATTTTTAAGAGAAAAATATCTACAAATTATGTAAATGTGAACATTTTGTGGTGGATTTATGACGAAATCGCAACGATTCAAAGCGGTTAACAAAATGTTCAAGAGTGCTTCAACACCTAGGTATAGATAACGATTATATTTATTTCAAAGAGGACTATAGTGGAAAATAGTGTTACTTCGTGATAAGAATTCCACTTCAAGGAGGATAAATATGCGTAGGAAGAAAGTATTAGCATTTTTCGTAATTGTATTATTTGTCTCTATTAACATGATCCCGAAGGCAAGTGCGGAGACGGCATTTCAAGCGGAAAAATTCCCATTTAAAGAAATGCAAATTCAAGTAATGCCTGAGTTTGATTACCCTGAGGGCTGGTCAAGAGATATCCCTTCTCTATTAGTAGGGCAGTACGGAACGATTACAAATAATAGCGGTCAAGATTATAACGGAAATATTGAAATTCCCGTACCAGCAATGGATAAGGGGTTTGAAGCTTATTTGGTAGCGGAGTTTCCAGAAGAAAATAAACCGGAAGTACAGCGTCCTTATGATATAGATAAAGAAAAAGGGATCATTAGCTGGAAACCAGCAAAAGCAATTAAAAGTAACGAGACGTATAAATTTGTCATCGAATACTATACAAAATCAGTTGAGGTTAAAGATGAGAAAAGTTTTACATATGAATTGGTACATAATGCCGATATCGAACTATTAGATGTAATTTTCTATGCACCTATGAATGCGAAGGAAATTACGCTTGAACCAAAAGCTGATAGTAATTCGAAGAGTGAGTATGGAGAAGAGCTTTATTACTATCAATATAAAAATATAAAGGCTGGAGATAACCCGAAATATTCCTTTTCCTATAAGAAAAACGGAACAGAATCAACCATGGAGGCAATTAACAAACAACAGCCGCCAAATGATGAAAACCACAGCGGAATAACCGCAACAGACCAAGTGAAAAATGGAGGAACAAGTAACAAAATACGGCCAATCATTAGTGTTGGAGGGGCTTCAATTATAGGGATAGCGATCATCATTGCAGGACTATTTGTATTTGTAGGATTAAAGGGAAATAATCAATCTTTTAAAGTGTCGAAGGGTTCGAAGCATATGAAGCAGCAACAAAAGAAATCACCTGACAAAAAAGCAGATAAGTCTAACCACGCTGACGATAAGAAGGAATTACGTAAAAAGCTATTAACAGGGAAGATTGACCAAGAAATGTACGAGGAAGAAATGAAAAAACTTATCTAATGAGGTGAGAGGGAATGAAAAAAAATACTATGGTTATGCTCGGCGGCTTTGTTATTGCCGCAGCCATCATTTTCTTGTTAATGGCAGCCACACCAGGGTCAAGTGGAGTAGAACTGAAAATGAAGGAACTGCTTGCTACCCAAGATCAACATAAAGATGATTTCGTTACCGTAGAAGGTCTCTTAATGGAAGACACCATTAAGTGGAACCCCGATAAAATTGAGCTTAAGTTTGATGTGAAAGACAATGACGGTAACGTTTTGCATGTTATTCACCAAGGACCGAAACCTGATAACTTTTCAGAAGGTGTGATAACAATTCTTCAGGGGTCTCCAACAAAAAAAGACACATTTGAAGCAGAAACTGTAAAAACGAGATGTCCTTCAAAATACGAAGGGAAAGATATGAAGGATTATGACCCTGAAACACATAAAGAAAAGTTAGATCAACCAACGAAAGAAAAATAACAGGCTGACGTAAGAAGGTGACGAAATGTATTTATTTGCCAACGCAACAATTTATATAGGTTTAGCCATTGCCATTTTTACTCTCCTGATACTGACATGGGGGATTAGCACTAAAAATCAAAAGTTTGTAAATAGTGGTAAAGGTGGCGTTATTGCATTACTTGTTTGTTCTTCTCTAGCTATGCTCTCTTTGTTCTACCTTTTAGCGACATCTCAGTTCCAATACGAATATGTGCACGATTATACAAGCAGTGAGCTTCCCATCATTTATAAGCTAACGGCCCTATGGGCAGGAAATGCGGGTTCATTGTTACTTTGGACATTTTTCTTAACGCTCTACACAGTAATGATCGTCTTTTCAAGAAAGTTGAAGGGTAATCCAATGGTGCCCTACATTTCAGCCATTCTTATGGCAAATGCCGTTTTCTTCTTCTTTATACTTGGTTTCGTAGCAAAGCCATTTGTCTTATTAAATGATATTCCAATCGAAGGTAAAGGCTTAAATCCCATGCTGCAGAACCCAGGAATGATTATTCATCCAGTTACACTATATTTGGGATATGTCGGCCTAGCTATACCATTCGCATTTGCGATGGCAGCATTAATTTTAAAGAATGTGGATGATTTCTGGATTAAAATGACTAGACGCTGGACGATTATTGCCTGGTTATTCTTAAGTCTCGGAAATATCTTTGGCGGACAATGGGCATACGTTGAGCTTGGTTGGGGCGGTTATTGGGCATGGGATCCCGTTGAAAATGCATCCTTCATGCCATGGTTAACGGCTACCGCTTTTCTACATTCTGTGATGATCCAAGAACGGAAAAATATGTTGAAAATATGGAATATCAGCTTAATCATTGTTTCCTATGCACTAACACTTTTTGGCACCTTCCTAGTACGAAGTGGTGTTTTGACATCTGTACACGCATTTGCTAATTCAAATCTAGGATTATATTTCTTAATCTTTATGGGAATTGCTGTGATTCTTGCCCTTTATGTGTTAATGAGTCGTTACAACTTGTTAAAACGAAGTGCAGGAGAATTTAATTCTTTTGTTTCAAAAGAAAGTAGTTTCCTAGTTAACAACCTATTACTAGTCGGTGCAGCCTTTGCTGTATTCTGGGGAACCATTTTCCCATTAGTATCAGAAGCGGTGCGAGGAACTAAAGTGACAGTTGGTCTTCCATTTTTTAATAAGGTTGAGGCACCGATCCTATTATCGATGATGTTTGTGATGGCTGTTTGTCCAATGCTTGCATGGCAGCGATCAACAGTAAAAAACCTAAAGAAAAATTTCCTTATTCCATCGATCCTTGCTGTGGTTGGTATGATTCTAATGGTTGTTTTAGGAATTCAAAAGGCATGGGCTGTTATTGGATATGGAGTTATTATTCTATTACTAATAACTCATTACTTAGAGTTTTATAGAGGGGTTAAAGCGAGAAGAAAGATGACAAAAGAAGCACCAATGGTTGCACTTTACCGATTAATGATTCGTAATCGCCGTCGTTACGGGGGTTACATCGTTCATCTTGGCATTGCATTCATTACAATGGGGATTATCGGTTCACAAAACTATGACTTAGAAACAATGAAAACAGTAGCATTAGGACAGTCTATTGAACTAAAAGATTACCGAATCAACTATGATCGTCTAGATCAGAAAAAAGAAGGTATCAATGATATTGTCTATGCAGATGTAACTGTGTTTAGAAATGGTAAAAAGCTAGGCACCTTCCAACCAGAAAAAGTATTTTATGGCAACTGGGAACAGCCGTCCTCCGAGGTAGCAATTATTTCATCAATGAAAGAAGATTTATATATTGTGTTGAGTGCTTGGGAAGATGATGGAAAGGCTACTTTTGTTGTAAAAGTAAATCCAATGATGAACTGGTTATGGTTTGGTTCATTCATGATTGTCATTGGCGCTCTATTCGCCATTTGGAATGGAAAATATCAAAATGTCACTCCAAGGTACACAGGAGTACGTAGAGAGGTGTCTTAATATGAAAAACAAACTTTATATAGGGCTCCTCATCCTTGGGTTTATCTTTCAGGGTTCATTCATACACGTGGAAGCAAAAGAGATTGATTATAAATCTGCTGAGTTTAAAGCGGTAGCCCAGCAATTTGCCTGCACATGCGGTTGCGGACAGGATCATTATGAATGTGACCCTAATACATGCAGCCTCACAACAGAATTTAAGAAAGACTTGGTTGAGATGATGAATAAGGGCTGGGATAAAGATAAGATCCGTGAATATTATGTCAATATTTATGGTGAAGAAATCTTGACTTCACCGGAAAAAAGCGGTTTTAGCTTAACCGCTTGGGTCTTACCTTTTGTCGTACTCGGAGCCGCAGCTGTCGCAGTTTATTTAATCATTCGTAAATGGGTGAAGAGAAAAAGAATAGAAGAAACAGTATCTGTTTACGAGGACACAAAAGATGAAGCTGAAGGGGAAATTCTTTCTTCTATGATCGATGAAGAACGCAAAAAGTATCTTTAGGATGTGAACAAAAATGCAGGATATCTCAATCATTTCGATGATTTTTACGGCCATATTGGCGCTAACTTGTCTATTTTTAATCTTGTCACCATTATTTAAGTGGGATGTATATTTACACACTAGTACGAAAACTCAAGATTTGAATACTACAAAAGAAGCGCTTCTAACTACTCTTAATGAAATAGAATTTGAATATAAGATGGATAAAATATCACTTGCGGATTATAAGGTCCTGAAAAGACAATACGAAACAGAAGTAGCCCATATTATGAAAGAAGAGGAACAATTGGTTGACCATAGTGTCGATGCTGACTTAATGGCAGAAGTGGAAAAAGAAATTGAGGTACAAGTGCAAAGCTATAAAAATAAAAAGGGGGAAGGAAAGTGATCAAGAAAATCACAGTCTTCTTCCTTGGATTGATGATACTGCTTCCGTTTTATGGTTCTGCAGCATCAGATTCAAAGATTTCTATTGATATGCACTATATTGTCGTGAGTCCAGCAGAAGATGGTTCCACTAATATGATGAATATGGTGAATTATTCTAATACATCGGGTGAGGAATATAAAGGG
Organism: Bacillus sp. SORGH_AS_0510; assembly: GCF_030818775.1. Taxonomy (NCBI): domain Bacteria; kingdom Bacillati; phylum Bacillota; class Bacilli; order Caryophanales; family Bacillaceae; genus Bacillus; species Bacillus sp. SORGH_AS_0510. The sequence continues at coordinate 1,946,682 of NZ_JAUTAU010000001.1, forward strand.
GCTGGAAAAGGGGAGGCCGTGTTACAGGTTACCATTCCTACTGGAGCAAAAGATCTGAATTTCTTAGATAATAAAATTGCTTTTAAAGAAATCGACAATGGTTTTATTACAACGACACCAGTTCCAGCAAATCAAACCATGGTTCTTCCTTATAGCTACAGAATGCCAAAAGGAGAAGAAATCAATTTAACTTTTGAGTATCCAGTTCAAATGATGCAAATTCTTGTCCCAGAAGGTATGGGTAGTATTGATGTGAAGGGTATGGAGGCAACCAGTCAAGGTTTGTTTAAGTTTGATGACCAAAATTATTTCGGCTATAGCATAGAAGGGATTCAAGCAAACCAAACATTTACTATGGTGTATAAAAAAGATGTGCAACCGCCTGCAGATACGAATGCGGCTACAAGTCAAAATTCAAAAAATAATGCAAGCAATAGCTCGGTTACACACACAGCGCCTGCTTTCCATAATCCAGGTCATTTAAGAATGTGGGCACAATCTCCATTACACCGCTTTAATCCACATGTTTTTCTCATTATTATTGGAGCTATTCTGATTGCTGGTATTTCTTACTATGCTTATTTTAGAAGAAAAGTGAGATTAGAAGAAGAAAGACTTGGAGCTGATAAAGAAGAGAAAGCCTTTAAACAGTTAATGGCAAAGCAAAAGGCAATTTTGGATAAGATCATTGAGCTAGAAGAGACCTTTGGTGATGGGAAATTGTCGGAGGAAGCTTATCAAGCCAAGCTTGCTGCCTATAAGCAGCACTTAGTCCAAGTAAAATTAAATTTACGAAACTATGTTGAGTAGCAACTGAAATGGGAGGGGCCGCAATTGATTGAAATAAAAAACCTAACAAAGCAAGCTGATAATAAACTGATCTTACGTGGTATAGACCTCTCGATAAAAAAAGGAGAAACGGTTGCCATACTTGGTCCGAATGGTGCCGGGAAAAGTACCCTATTAAAGGTACTGGCAACCTTAATAAAACCCACATCAGGGCTGGTAAAAATAAATAGTTTGGATTTGAAAAAAGACCATATTGAGATAAAAAAAGTCTTAGGGTACTTACCCCATTCCAGTTTGCTGTATGATCATTATTCTCCGTTAGAAAATCTTGTTTTCTTTGGAAATGTATACGGAGTAAAAAATGTGGAGGAGCAAGCCATGAAGCTTGTTAAAGAAGTTGGATTATCCTTCTTTTTGAACGAGCCAGTGAAGAACTTCTCCCGCGGTATGATACAAAGGATTGCAATCGCACGTGCAATTATTCATGACCCAGAGGTTCTTCTGCTTGATGAACCACATACGGGCTTGGATCAGGGGGCTATTACCATTCTAAATAATGTGATCCTCTCTATGAGGGAGAGAGGTGCGACCACTTTAATGGTGACTCATGATTTTAAACAAGCGGCGGAAATTTGCGACCGAATTATTATCTTGAAAAATGGAAAAATCGTTGATGATTTTAAAATGGAGAAACATAATCTGGGATATGTTTCTGAAATATATGAGCTTCAAGTGGAGGGAGTTTCATGAACCTATTTCGAACTGCCCTCTTACTAGCAAAAAAAGATTTATACTCCGAATTAAAAACAAAACAAATCCTAGTAACCCAGATTATATTTGCGGGACTAGTAATTGTTGTTCTCAGTTTTGCATTTGACCCGGCAAATAACACAACAAAGGCTGTCATTCCAGGGGTAATATGGGTCATTATTGTTTTTGCAGGCATTCTAGGACTAAACCGCTCGTTTATTACGGAACAGCGAAATGACACCATTCAGGGTTTATTGGTTGCACCAATGGAGGCAGCAAGTATTTATTTAGGAAAGTTTTTTGCTAATTTCACGATGATTCTAGTAGTAGAACTGGTTTCCATTCCGTTTTTATTTTTATTATTTGACTTTCATTTTCTTGGTAGTATTCCCTATTTTATTGTAGTCGTTTTCTTAGGAAGCTTTGGATTTATTGCGATTGGAACATTTCTGGCGGCACTGGCTGCCAATTCAAAAAGCAGTGAAATGCTCCTTCCCCTGCTTCTATTTCCGATTACTACACCTATATTAATTGGTGTTGTGCAGGCAACAAGAATTATCTTGACAAATATGGAGAAGTTTTCAAGTGCGTTAGCGTGGATCCAATTGGTTACTGCTTATGATGTAATTTTCTTTGTTATTTGTCTTTTACTAATCGATTATGTTCTGGAGGTTTAAATAATGAGTATGAATCTCGAACGAGAAAAAGTGGCACTTGCGGGGGCCAAGTTGACTGAACCGAAGAAACTAAATATCTCTAGTATTTTGTTTGCAGGCACAGTGATCTCCATGTTCGTTTCCCTATATTTTATCTTTATTTTTGCTGCGGAAGAAACAACAATGCATGCAGCACAGAAAATCTTCTATTTTCATGTAAGCTCAGCGTGGTTAGCCTTCATGGCGTTTTTTGTAACTTTTGTATTTAGCATTTTGTTTTTAATTAAGCGAAAGAGAATTTTTGATACCTATGCATATGTTTCAGCAGAAATCGGTATAGTTTTTACCATCATTGTTCTAACGACCGGTCCTATTTGGGCAAGATCAGCATGGAACACTTGGTGGGTATGGGAACCGCGGTTAATTACGACGTTGATTTTATTTTTCATTTATATTGCCTATATTATGATTCGTCAAATGGATGGAGTATGGGATAAGAAAGCTAGGCTTGCCGCTGTTTTTGGAATTATTGGTTTTGCTGATGTTCCGATTGTGTTCTTTGCGATTCGCTGGTGGCAAACAAAATTCCATCCAATAGTTTTTGGAGAAGGTCCGTCTCAAAAAGGAGGTGGCATTGAAGATAGTATGCTTGTCGCTTTACTAGTAACAATTACGGCTTTTACTATTTTCTATGCCTATCTTCTTCATAAAGGAGTTTCATTTGAAAATATGAAAATCAAAATAGAGCGTTACAAAGAAAAATTAAGAGAACAAATAGAAAACTAGGAGGAATTTACAATGAACTATGAATATATGTTAGGTGCTTATTCTGTTGCGTGGGTTGTTATTTTTGCCTATATGGCAATTGTAGGTAAAAGACATACTAAGCTAAAGAAGGAAATTGAGTTTTTAAAACAACTGGAAAAATAAGCAAGGGGAGTCAGGAGGAAATAAGATGAACAAACGAGTCATTAAATTGCTCGTAATGATTCTAATTATTGGTATGTTTGCTTTCTTTGCTTATAGCCTGGTAACTAAAGGAAAACATACGGATGTTGGCGATAAAGCTTATAATTTTGAACTCCCAAACCTAAATGGAAGTAACACTAAGCTCTCAGATTATAAAGGGGAAATAGTCATCCTAAATTATTTTGCAAGTTGGTGTGCTCCATGTAAAGACGAATTTCCGGAGTTAGAGGCTTTCCAAAGGGATTATGGAGATCAATTTAATCTGTTGATGATTAATCGTGGAGAGACAAAAGATAAGATTAATAAGGTAACAGAAAACAATAAGGCTGGTATGAATTATTTGTTTGATTATAACGCTAAAGTGTCAAAATTGTATAATGTGACCGGGCAACCTGAAACGTTTGTCATTGATAAACAGGGAGTCATAAGAGAGCACTTTAATGGACCAGTGACAGAAATGCAACTGTATAATTGGGCGAAGAAATATAATAAATAAAAGGAGGATTGACCCATCAACTCGATGGTGTCATCCTCCTATTTTTATCTTCTTAGATATTGGAATTCTGCAGAAATATTCGCTTTAATTTTTATTTGTCCTGGTTCCAATTGAGTAGTACTCATAGCTTTAACCAGTGTTTCTGGCTGATAAGAAAAGGGCTGGTTGGGACTACTGCTGCCTTCTATAAGTAAACTTGGGGTTGGTATAAGATTCACATTAATGGAGTCGGCGATTGTTTTTGCCTTACTAATCGCATTATTTACTGCTAGGACTAAGGCCCTTTGATAATAAGGCTCCTTATTCTTTACGGTAAACTGAATATTTGAAACATAATTGCCCCCGTTCTGTACTGCAGTATCTACTACTTTTCCTATCATTGTTAAATCCTCTATTTTCACTTGTAAAATATGAGTTACTTTATAGCCTCTAAATAATTGTTTACCTTGCTCATAGTCGTATTCTGGTTCCATTCTGTAATCGAATGTTTGTATCTGGGTCTGTGGAATTCCAAGTTTCACTAGAGATTGAATGACTTCTGTACTTTGAATCGCATTTTGCTGTTGTGTGGGTAATAGTTCCTTTCCTTCCGAAATAATCCCTAAGTTAATTGAAGCTAAATCTGGTTGCACAGCCAATTCTCCCTCTCCATTAACTTTTATTAACTGTCCTTTATGTTGTGTCTTACTGCGGTTTTCCAGATGGTAATTGTACATATCGTTTTTCTCCTTAACGCTAGGATTTTCTATAAAATACTCCACCATCATTTGAAATGTTCCAGTATCGAGATAACTATTCTTTTAATCTAATCGAACCGTTTCTAGTAAATTTCAAAAAAATAGAAGGGAATGACAGATTTGCAAGTCATAATGTGTCCAAGCAGGCATACATTTTAAATAATGAGATAGGCAAATCAAGGAGGAAGCACTCATGGAAACAATCCTACATTTTTTACCTAAAAATATAGCAGATTTAATCAGCCAAATCCCTCCTAATCAAAAAGATGAACTAGAAGAAATACGCATTCGAATAAACCGACCCATGGAAATAACATTAAAGGGAGCACCCAGGTTTCTTTCTTATATTATTCAACCTGAAGATGCCTTTCACCTAATGAATAAGATAAGTCATTTTTCTATTTATACGCTTGAAGAAGAACTTAAACGCGGTTATATAACCGTTTCAGGAGGACACCGCATAGGGCTAGCTGGGAAAGTTATTCTTGAGGAAGGAAAGGTAAAAGCAATTAGGGATATCGCTTCTTTTAACATAAGGATTGCAAGAGAAAAGGTGGGGATTGCTGAATCAATTGTTCCCTTTCTGTTTCAAGGCAGTTGGATGCATTCCATGATTATCGGCCCGCCTCAAACAGGGAAAACCACCATGTTACGGGATTTAGCAAGAATTATATCCTCAGGGGATCAATTAAACCATATAGCAGCTTCTAAGGTTGGAATTGTTGATGAACGCAGCGAAATAGCTGGTTGTGTAAATGGGGTGCCACAATTAACTTTTGGTCATCGTTTGGATGTCCTAGATGCCTGTCCAAAGGCAGAAGGAATGATGATGATGATTCGGTCGATGAGCCCAGATGTCTTAATTGTCGATGAAATAGGTCGTAAAGAGGATGCTGAAGCCATTCAAGAAGCTATACATGCAGGGATTAAATTGATCATGACCACGCACGGGACTAGCTTAGAAGAAATCCGAAAACGTCCATCATTAAGAGACATTATTGATCAAGGAATATTTCAACGCTTTATCGTTTTAAGCAGAGCATCAGGACCTGGTACTATTACCCATATTTTAGATTCCAATGGTAAAGAATTGACCCAAAAAGTGAGGGTGACATAAATGATTAAGCTATTGGGAGCTATTATCATTATTGTTGCTACAACTTGGACAGGATTTGAAGCTGCAAGGCATTTTAGCGAACGCCCGAAACAGCTTAGAGCATTGAGGTCAGCCCTCCAGTCACTCGAAGCAGAAATAATGTATGGTCACACACCATTGCATGAAGCATCTAGACGATTAGCTGAACAATTATCCAATCCACTTGCCTCCTTTTTTGAATCATTTGCAAGGAAACTAACAGACACCGAAACAACTGTTAAAGAGGCTTGGGAAACATGTTTAAAAGAGGTTTGGAAGGCCACAGCCTTAAAACAGGGAGAATTTGAAATTATGAAGCAGTTTGGGGAAACCCTTGGTCGTCATGATCGCTTTTCCCAACAAAAACATATTATGCTAACTCTTTCTCATTTGGAAAGAGAGGAAGTGGATGCCATCGACCGGCAAGCAAAATATGAAAAAATGGTAAAGAGTCTAGGATTTTTGTCGGGATTACTGCTAATTATTTTATTATTTTAGGGGGAAAAGCAATGGGTTTAGAAGTGGATATTATTTTTAAAATAGCAGGAGTAGGAATCGTGGTTGCGTTCTTGCACACCGTTCTAGATCAGGTGGGTAAAAAAGAGTATGCACAATGGGTTACCTTGTTTGGTTTTATATACATTTTATTCCAAGTTGCATCCATCGTAGATGATCTGTTCCAGAAAATCAAATCGGTTTTCTTATTTCAATAGAGAGGGGGGCTTTGCTATTGAAATCATTAAAATTGTAGGCGTTGCACTCATTGCTACCTTTTTAGCTCTTATTATTAAGGAGCAAAAGCCAAATTTTGCATTTCTTTTAATTGTGTTTGTAGGCTGTGTTATCTTTCTTTTTCTAGTTGATAAAATTTATGAAATTATTCATATGCTACAAAAATTAGCAGTAAATGCACATGTAAACCTAGTCTATGTTGAAACAATACTCAAAATCATAGGTATTGCATATATTGCAGAATTTGCTACCCAGATAACTAAGGATGCGGGTCAAGGTGCAATCGCCTCTAAGATTGAATTAGCAGGAAAAGTAATTATACTCGCAATGGCGATTCCGATATTAACCGTATTAATTGAAACCATAATTAAATTAATTCCGAGCTAATCACAGTCCTTTAATGAGGTGTTAAAAAATGAAGCAGCGGCTGCAGATTATCCCTATTATCATTCTAGTATTCTTTTTTTCGCTCATTCCCAATGTCCATGCAGCAGAGGAAACAAAAACAACTACTTCCTCGCTATCTCCACAGGAACTGGTTGATACTCAACTAGAAACATTAGATTTAGAAGAGTTAAAGCAATTTTGGGAGGATATTACTGACAAGTATGGCGGCTTCTTGCCAGAGAGTCAGAAGGGGAGTTTATACGACTTTATTAAAGGAGATAAGAAATTTTCCTTTAAACAATGGGGACAAGGGGTCTTAAAGTTTGCCTTTCATGAATTCGTGGCAAATGGAAAATTATTAGGATCATTAATTATGTTAACCATCTTTAGTATGTTTCTTCAATCCATGCAGAATGCGTTTGAGAAAAGTGCAATCAGTAAGGTAGCCTATTCCATAGTTTATATGGTTCTTATCATCCTTGCTCTAAATAGTTTTCATATTGCGATCACCTACACAAATGAAGCGATTGGAACGATGACCTCCTTTATTTTGGCACTTGTTCCACTGCTATTAGCATTAATAGCTGCTTCAGGCGGTCTGGTTTCGGCGGCTTTCTTTCATCCCGTGATTTTGTTTCTTATGAATATGAGTGGTCTATTCATGCAATATATCATTCTTCCATTGCTATTCTTAGCAACGTTATTAAGTATTGTGAGCACGATGTCCGAACAATATAAAGTTTCACAGCTAGCACAGTTATTAAGAAACTGGAGTATCGGACTGATGGGTCTTTTCTTAACCGTGTTTTTGGGTGTCATTTCCGTTCAAGGAGCTTCAGCAGCCGTAACAGATGGGGTAACCATTCGAACGGCCAAATTTGTGACTGGAAATTTCATTCCTGTCATAGGAAGAATGTTTACAGATGCAACAGATACAGTTGTAAGCGCATCGGTCCTATTAAAAAATACGGTCGGGATTGCAGGGGTAGCTATTTTACTTATTATTGTTGCTTTTCCAGCGATAAAGATATTAATGATTGCCTTCATTTATAAGTTTGCTGCTGCCATTCTTCAACCATTAGGCGGCGGACCCATTATTAAATGTTTAGATATTATCAGTAAAAGTGTGATTTATGTATTTGCGGCATTAGGAATTGTTTCACTAATGTTCTTTTTAAGTATTACAGTCATAATAGCGGCTGGAAATCTTACGATGATGATGAGATAGGGGGGATCGATAGTGGGATTCTTAACAGAGTGGGTAACGAATATCATACTTTTTATTTTGTTAGCTACAGTTATTGATATGCTCTTACCTAATTCAGCTTTGCAAAAGTATACGAAGATGGTTACGGGCCTACTCTTAATAGCTATTATTCTAACCCCGGTCTTTAAATTAATATCCAAAGATTTTGAAACAACACTTGCATCTATCCCTTCGTACCAGGCGCCTGGTGAAAAAAATATGAAAAATTCGATAGATTTAAAGAAAAAAGAAATACAAGCTTCCCAACATGCATATATTTTAGAAGAAATGGCTGTCCAGCTAAAAAAGGACGTTAAGGAGGAGTTGATGGAACAATACGGATTGGAGATAGCAAAAGTTGATATAGCAATAAATGAAGAAAGTGACCAAGCATTCCCTGAAAACCTCCAAAAGGTTATGGTTCTTCTGAGACAACCTGAAAATGGCGTAAAGACAGTCGAAGCGATTAAACCAATAGAAATAAACACAGAAAAACCTCTTCCATCCAAAGGATCAACAGAAGAAACTGAAAAAATTGCCACATTTCTATCGCAGAAATGGAATGTAACTGAAAAAACAGTAGAAGTTTCGATTGAAGGGGGGATTAAAAAGAAGAATGGATAACAATCAAGGACCATTTTCATGGCTCAAAAAAATTCTTAAATTAGATGAAAAGTCAGAGAAAAAACCAAATAAATACCAATATATGATTCTGGTCTTATGTGTTGGCGCTGCGCTAATGCTTGTAGGGAATATTGTTCTGAAACCCAATACAACCCCAGCTGAGGTTCCGGCGTCAAGCAATACCAAGGTGGCAGCTGAGGATGTGCCTGCATTTGGTTTGAAAAAAGGTTCAGGGAATAAGGCAATTGCTGCATATGAAGAAAAATATGAGGATCAACTTAAAAAAGCACTGCAGGATATGTTAGGTGTCAATGATGTTACTGTTGTGGTGAATATTGATTCAACCGATAAAAAGGTTTTAGAAAAAAACAGAGTGACAAAATCGCAAACAACGGATGAAACCGATCGTGATGGTGGACAACGAAAAGTGCAGGAATCTTCGACAGATGAACAACTAGTAATTGTTCGAGACGGAGAAAATGAGGGTCCAATTGTTGTGGAAACAAAAAAACCTGAAATTCGAGGTGTACTGGTAGTTGCAAAAGGAGCTGACAATATTCAGGTGAAAAAGTGGATTGTAGAAGCAGTCACAAGGGCGCTGGGAGTACCAAGCCACCGTGTCGCCGTTATGCCTAAAAAATAAGAGGGGGATTTTATATGTTATTAAAAAAACAAACAGTGTGGTTATTAACAATGTTAAGTTTAGTGGTTGTTCTTTCGGTGTATTACATTACTTCTCCAGAGCAAAAGTCCAACGACCTTGCCGCTGTGCAGCAAAATGTCAAAGAACAAAAACAGGATAAAACAAAAACTGAAGCGAAAGATGGAAAAACAATTGTGTCAACTGTTGCAGGGGATGATGCATTTGAAGAACTTCGCATGAAGCTGGATGATTTGAGAAGCCAAATGCAAGAAGAACTAACTACTCAATTAGCTTCCACTGATCTACCAGCAGATCAGCGCAGTAAGGTAAAAGATCAAATGGATCGTTTAAATCAAACAGCTCAAAAGGAAGAGATTCTAGAAACATTAATTAAAACGATGGGTTATGAAGATGCCCTTGTAAGAGCGGATGGAGAGCAAGTAAGAGTAACTGTTAAGTCCAAGAAGAAACCATCTGCATCAGAAGCAAATAAAATTATTCAACAAGTAAAGAAAGAAATCGGTGAAACTAATTACGTAGCGGTAGAATTCCAGCCAACAAAATAGTAAGTTGAAATTAAAAGGAAGGTCAATGACTTTCCTTTTTTATTGTTTGGCTGTGTTAAAGAACAGTGTTGATTTTTACACCCTGTTGATTGGAGCGGAGGGCACGAAGACTCCTGTGGGAGTATGGTTCTGGGGAGACCCCGCAGGCGCGTTTCTCCGAGGAGGCTCGCCGAAACACCCACGAACCGCTCGTGCCTGGAGCGGAAATCAACAGGCAAGTTTAACAGAGCCTATTGTATAAATAATAATTTTTAGGGAAAAATACTCATTTGAGGATAATCAAAATGTTAAAATTCCCTTTTTTATATAAAAATATTAAGATAAAGAGGAAAGGGATTAGTGATTTCTTAAAAGGAAATAATTTAGATTATTGAACTTTTACTAACTATTATCGTATAGTATTAGTAGCTAGTCCTAATTAATGTGGTACAAGGGGTGTTACTCAAATGTTAAAAGTACAAGAAATTCGTGAATTAATTAAATTGGTAGACCAGTCGAGTATTGATGAATTCGTATATGAAAATGAAGGTTCTAAAATTCAAATGAAGAAAAATGCTGCAACGGTTGTGACTTCAGTTCAACCAGTTGCACAGGCAGTGCCTGCCCCAGTTCAAGCAGCACCTGCTCCTGTAGTTACTCCTGCAGCAGTTACTGAAACGAAACAAGAAGCACCTAAAGTAGAAGCTGCAAGTCAAGCAGACACATCTAACCTACATAAAATCACATCACCAATGGTAGGCACATTCTATGCTTCACCAACTCCTGATGCAGATGTTTATGTAAAGGCAGGAGACAAGGTTTCAAAGGATTCAATCGTATGTATCGTCGAAGCAATGAAATTATTTAATGAAATTGAAGCTGAAGTAAATGGCGAAATTGTCGAAGTGCTAGTGAAAAATGGTCAATTAGTAGAATACGGACAGCCTTTATTTTTAGTAAAGCCTGAATAAGGAGCGATAACAGGATGATAAAAAAACTGTTAATTGCAAACAGAGGAGAAATTGCAGTTAGAATCATTCGGGCCTGCCGAGAAATGGGAATTGAATCAGTTGCTGTTTACTCAGAAGCAGACCGAGAAGCATTACATGTTCAATTGGCAGACGAAGCCTATTGTATTGGACCTACTTCATCAAAAGATAGTTACTTAAATGTAACTAATATTATTAGTGTTGCAAAACTTACGGGATGTGATGCAATCCATCCTGGTTATGGATTTTTAGCGGAAAATGCCGATTTTGCTGAGCTTTGCCGTGAATGTAATATAATTTTTGTCGGTCCAAGCCCAGAGGCAATCACAAAAATGGGAACAAAGGATATTGCAAGGGAGACCATGCGCGAAGCAGGAGTTCCTATTGTTCCAGGGTCAACTGGAATTATTAATGATATTGACGAGGCACTTGAACTTGTTAAGAAGATCCAATATCCAGTAATTATTAAGGCAACAGCAGGTGGCGGTGGTAAAGGAATCCGCGTTGCAAAAAATGAACAAGAGTTAATTAAAGGCATCTCAATTACTCAACAGGAAGCAATGACAGCTTTCGGAAATCCTGGAGTGTATATTGAAAAATATATTGAGGACTTCCGTCATGTTGAGATTCAGATCCTAGCTGACTCCTATGGAAACACCATTCATTTAGGAGAAAGAGACTGCTCCATTCAACGCAGACTACAAAAACTTCTCGAAGAAACACCTTCCCCAGCACTTGATGGTGAAATTCGTGAAGAAATGGGAAATGCGGCAGTAAAAGCTGCGAAAGCAGTTGATTATTCAGGTGCAGGCACGGTAGAATTTATATATGACTACCGCAATCGTAAGTTTTATTTTATGGAAATGAACACGAGGATACAGGTTGAGCATCCCGTAACAGAACTGGTCACTGGAATAGACCTCATTAAGGAACAAATTCGTGTGGCACGAGGCGAAAAACTTACAGTAAATCAAAAGGATGTTACTTTTACCGGCTGGGCAATTGAGTGTCGGATTAATGCAGAAAATCCTGAAAAGAACTTTATGCCTTCTGCTGGTAAAATCAATATGTACCTACCGCCAGGCGGATTAGGAGTACGGATTGATTCAGCAGCATACCCAGGATATACTATTCCGCCTTATTATGATTCCATGATTGCGAAAGTTATCACATATGGCAGCACTAGGGAAGAAGCAATTTCTAGAATGAAACGCGCGTTGAGTGAGTTTGTTGTAGAAGGTATCCATACAACGATTCCTTTCCACTTAAAACTACTTGATCATGAAACATTCGTTGAGGGACATTTTAATACAAAATTCCTAGAATTGCATGATGTGATGAAAACTATCTAAATATCTGGAGGTGTTACAATGAGCGAATTTAGTGTTTTAGAAATGGACCAAGGAAATAACGGTCATGGGAAAATTGAGATTGCCCCTGAAGTGATTGAAGTTATTGCTGGAATTGCTGCCTCAGAGGTAGAAGGCGTTGCCGGAATGAGAGGCAATTTTGCAACAGGTGTTGTAGAACGATTAGGCAAAAAAAATCACGGTAAAGGCGTTAAAGTAGAACTTACTGAAACTGGAATAAAAGTGGATGTATACTGCATGATGAAGTTCGGTGTATCTATTCCTTCTGTTGCAGGGAAAATTCAAGATAATATTCGTCAAGCATTGCTTAATATGACGGCTTTAGACGCTGAAGAAGTAAACATTCATGTAGTTGGTATTCAATTTGAAAACCAAAAGAATGAACCAGAAATAGATCAAGAAATATAGTTGATAAAAACCAAAGGATTGAATCCTTTGGTTTTTGTATTTATCTAACTTTTCCAACAAAGTTACAGAATGAGAAAAATATCATCCTTACAGTGCGAATCCATTTTAGTTATGCTATTATCTTTTTATGTGTAAACTATCTTGATGTAGTATGTACGAAAAATAGACAAAATTATTTAATATATATAAAAGGAGTTAACGGTATAATGAAAAGAAGAACAGCAAGGGAAAAAGCGCTACAGGCACTGTTTCAAATCGATGTTAGCAACACTGAGCCAGCATTAGCTATTGAACACGTATTAGAGGGGGAAGTTGGTGACGAGTATCTATCAAACCTAGTTTTAGGAGTAGTAGAACACAAAGATGAAGTTGACAAGCTAATAATTGAAAACCTTGAAAAGTGGTCTATGGATCGTTTAGCAACAGTGGATCGAAACTTATTAAGAATTGCTACATTTGAATTGAAGTTTAATCGAAATGAAATTCCTGAAAATGTTATTTTAGATGAAGCCATTGAAATCGCTAAAATCTACGGGGATGACCAATCAAGCAAGTTTATAAATGGAGTACTTTCTAAGGTGAAACAAACGCTTCTTGCCAATTAATTGATTAGGTCTACTCTATCATAGGGAGAGTTGAAAATGACCGCAAAACTTATTAATGGAAAAGAAATCGCCGAGAAGAAAAGATCTGAAATTGCCGAAGAGGTTAGAAAATTAAAAGCTCAACGGGTAACACCTGGTCTTGCAGTGGTCCTTGTAGGCAATAACCATGCTTCCCGAACGTATGTCACAAATAAAGAAAAAGCTTGTAAAGAGCTGGGGATAAAATCGTTATTAATTGAGATGAACGAGGAGGTTTCGGAAGAGGAACTTCTAATCAAAATCAATGAACTAAACGATGATCCTACATTTCATGGCATTTTGATCCAACTACCTCTTCCTAAACATATTGATGAAAAGAAAGTAATTGAATCCATTTCACCTTCAAAAGATGTTGATGGATTTCATCCCATAAATATTGGTCGGATGATGACGGGACAAAATGCATTTCTTCCATGCACACCCTATGGGATTATGGTGTTATTAGAAGAATCAGGCATATCCATTCCAGGAAAGCATGTAGTGGTGGTAGGACGTAGTAATATTGTAGGAAAGCCGTCTGGACAGCTATTTCTTAATCAACATGCTACTGTAACCTACTGTCATTCTAAAACCCTGGATTTAAAGGTACATACAAATCAAGCAGATATCCTTGTGGCTGCAGTTGGCATTCCTAATTTTATTAGGGCTGAACATGTCAAAGAAGGTGCCGTAGTCATTGATGTAGGAATTAACCGAAACGAGGCAGGGAAACTCTGTGGTGATGTAGCTTTTGATGAAGTAAGTAGAAAAGCAGGATATATTACTCCAGTTCCAAAAGGTGTAGGCCCTATGACAATCACTATGCTTATGTACAATACCTTAAAGTCAGCGGCTGAAAGTCTAAACCGAAATATGTAGGTGTTTGTCCTTATCTGATATGCTTTTGTCCATTTTAAGTCAATCTTTCTGACAAAAAAATGCGCAAAATGTATAATGGATAAGGACTATTTCAGCTAATCAGCCGAAAAGAGGAAAAGATATGCAGGAACAAAGATATTTAACTGTGAATGCTTTAACTAAATACATAAAAAGAAAGTTTGACGCGGACCCCCATTTGCGTGATCTTCATGTACGTGGGGAGATTTCAAATTTTAAGGAACATTCGAGCGGACATATGTATTTTACTTTAAAGGACGAGAAAGCTCGGATCCTAGCGGTAATGTTTTCTAGTCAGTCCCGTCTTATGAAATTCTCACCTGAAAATGGGATGAAGGTAATCGTTAAGGGTGATATCTCGGTTTACGAACCAAGTGGTCAATACCAAATCTATATTAAAGAAATGCGTCCAGAAGGGATTGGGGAATTATTCTTAGCATATGAGCAGTTAAAAAAGCGGCTCGAGTCAGAAGGATTATTTGCCATTGAATCGAAAAAGGCTATTCCTTTATATCCAAGAACAGTGGGCGTCATTACTTCTCCTACTGGGGCAGCGATTAGAGATGTCATAACCACGATAAAAAGACGATATCCTATTGCAAATATTCTCGTATTCCCAGCCCTAGTTCAAGGGGAGAATGCAGCGCCTTCTATTGTTAAAGCGATCGAGAAGGCTAATAATATGGACTGTATTGATGTGTTAATTGTAGGACGTGGCGGAGGTTCTATAGAGGAGTTATGGGCATTTAATGAAGAGTTAACAGCTCGTGCGATTTTTTCATCTAAAATACCTATTATCTCAGCAGTTGGTCATGAAACAGATTTTACCATTGCTGATTTTGTTGCGGATCTACGCGCTCCGACGCCAACGGGAGCTGCTGAACTTGCGGTACCTCATATTGAAGAATTAATGGATAGAATCCTTCAGCGGCAAACCCGTTTGCTCCGTGCAATGAAAGGAAAGTTTCAATTTGGAAGTGAACGATTAAACAGGGCAACTAAATCTTATGCTTTTCGTTATCCACATCGATTATATGAACAAAAATTGGAACAGGTTGACAAATTAACAGAAATGCTTGTACGGGGAACTTCAAGATTATCTTTACTAAAAAAGAGTGAGTATGATGTTCTTCACAAAAGGTTACAACGTAATCATCCAAGTGAAAAAATTTTTGAAGCAACAGCTCGTCTTGACCGGTCCTACAAAGATATTAACCGATCTATGGTACAAGTATTGACGAAAAAACAAAACGATTTTGAACGAATACTTGCGACGCTACAAGCGCTAAGTCCCTTGAAAATAATGGAGCGCGGGTACAGCCTGGCTTATTCGGAAGAAAACCGACTGGTGAAAAGTGTGAAGCAGGTAACAGTGAATGAAAAGGTTCAAATTCAATTGACTGATGGCAGTCTTTACTGCAAAGTGGAGAATATAAAGGAGAGCGAAAAAAGTGGCGAATGAAAAAAAGTTATCCTTTGAAGAGGCGATGACAAAGCTAGAACAAATAGTGGATAAGCTCGAAGAAGGAGATGTACCTTTGGAGGAAGCTATTCTTTTTTATAAAGAGGGAATGGAATTATCCAAGCTTTGTCATGATAAATTGAAAAATGTGGAAGAACAGCTTACCCAAATCATTACGGAGGACGGGCGCAAAGAGAGTTTTTCTATTGAAGAGGAGGAATAAGACTTGGATACTAAGTCTTTGGAAACATTTGCACAAGAATATAAGCACTTGCTTGAAGATGAGCTCCGCAGGCTGGTTGAAAAGCTTCAAGCTCCTCCTATTATTAAAGAGTCAATGATTTATTCTCTTGAAGCGGGTGGTAAACGAATACGTCCATTATTATTGTTTGCAACTTTAGATTCTTTTGGAATGGACCCTAAAAAAGGCTTGCTTGCCGCTGCTGCAATTGAAATGATTCATACCTATTCCTTAATTCATGATGATTTGCCGAGTATGGATAATGATGACCTAAGAAGAGGTAAACCAACCAATCATAAAGTTTTTGGTGATGCGATCGCCATTTTAGCGGGTGATGCATTATTAACTTATAGCTTTGAGGTAATGGGTCAGCTCCCGAGTGACTATTTTTCAAGCGAAATCAAGCTTAAATTAGTTATTGAATTAGCAAAAGCAGCTGGTACAGAAGGAATGGTGGGTGGCCAAGTAGCTGACATGGAGGGAGAGGGGAAATCGCTTACCCTTGAAGACCTGGAGTATATTCATATTCATAAAACTGGTAAGTTGTTAGGCTTTAGTGTCATAGCTGGAGGAATTCTAGCAGGGGCCAATAATGACCAACTACATAGTTTATCAACCTTTGCCCATCATCTTGGACTTGCTTTTCAAATTCAAGACGATATTCTCGATCTAGTTGGGAATCAAGAGATAATTGGCAAACCAGTTGGCAGTGATACGACAAATCTAAAAAGTACATACCCTCAATTGTTAACCTTGGAAGGTGCACGAAAAGCATTGAAAGATCAAATAGCCCTTTCAAAGGAATATCTTGAAAAAACGGGCTTAAATACCCACTTGCTAACCGAAATCACTGATTTAATTGCATCAAGAGATCATTAATAAAGGGTATTTGAGGCATTCAAGTAAGTGTGTTATAATAATTTTCAATGTAGAAAACGTTGACAATGCCGTTATCACTAAGTGTTAGCGGCTATTTTTTCAGGAAAAGTGTTATGATATTAAGTAATAATATACTAACAAGATGAGTAGATAGAAAAAGAATGAAAGTGAGTGGTCCAAAAATGGATCTGTTATCAATAAAAGACCCATCCTTTTTAAAAGGATTGACAAATAAAGAGCTGGAGGCTTTAAGTCAGGATATTCGTCAATTCTTGGTCGAAAAGCTGTCTGTTACTGGAGGCCATATTGGACCGAATTTAGGTGTAGTAGAACTAACAATTGCTTTACATAAATGTTTTGAAAGTCCTAAAGATAAAATTATTTGGGATGTAGGACATCAGTCCTATGTTCATAAAATATTAACTGGCAGAGCATGTGAATTTGATACATTACGCCAATTTAAAGGTCTATGCGGATTCCCGAAACGAATCGAAAGCGAACATGATGTTTGGGAGACGGGGCATAGCTCAACTTCTCTATCTGCAGCAATGGGAATGGCAATTGCTAGGGATTTAAAAAAGGAAAAATCTTTTGTTGTCCCAGTAATTGGAGATGGTGCATTAACGGGCGGTATGGCATTGGAAGCACTAAACCATATTGGTCATGAGAAAAAGGACATGATTGTCATCTTGAATGATAATGAAATGTCAATCGCACCAAATGTTGGCGCATTACATAATATTCTTGGACAGTTACGAACTGCTGGTAAATATCAATGGGTAAAAGACGAATTAGAATTGTTATTGAAGAAGGTTCCTGCTGTCGGCGGTGTCCTTGCAGCTACTGCTGAACGGGTAAAGGATAGTTTAAAATACCTTTTGGTTTCTGGAATGTTCTTTGAAGAATTAGGTTTTACCTACTTGGGTCCAATTGACGGACATAATTTTGAAGATTTGTTTGAAAACTTAGCTTATGCGAAAAAAACAGAAGGTCCCGTACTTCTTCATGTCATTACAAAGAAGGGGAAAGGGTATAAGCCGGCTGAAAGTGATAAAACGGGTACATGGCATGGAACAGGTCCATATAAAATGGATACTGGTGATTTTGTTAAGCCCTCTAAAGCACAACCGCCTGCTTGGAGCAGCTTGGTAAGTGAGACGGTTAGAAAACTGGCTCGAACAGATGAACGAATTGTGGCCATTACGCCAGCAATGCCGGTAGGTTCTAAGCTCGAGGGATTTGCGAGTGAGTTTCCTGATAGAATGTTTGATGTAGGAATTGCAGAACAGCATGCTGCCACAGTTGCTGCTGGTTTGGCAACGCAGAATATGAAACCATTCCTAGCGATCTATTCAACATTCTTACAACGGGCTTATGATCAGGTGGTACATGATATCTGTCGTCAAAATCTTAATGTTTTTATAGGTATTGACCGTGCAGGCTTAGTTGGAGCTGATGGAGAAACACACCAAGGTGTATTTGACATTGCTTTCCTCAGACATGTTCCTAATATTGTCTTAATGATGCCTAAGGACGAAAATGAAGGACAGCATATGGTATATACTGCCTTAAACTATGATGATGGTCCAATTGCAATGAGATTCCCACGTGGAAATGGTGTTGGAGTACCGATGGATGAAGAGTTTAAAAAGATCCCTATAGGCACTTGGGAAGTCCTGAAAGAAGGCGATGATGCTGCTATCCTAACCTTCGGAACGACCATACCTATGGCTTTTGAAGCGGCTGTACAGCTTGAAAAACGAGGGATCTCAGTTAGGGTTATCAATGCCAGATTTATTAAACCATTAGATGAAAAAATGCTCACAGATTTATTAGAAAAAAATATTCCTGTACTTACTGTGGAAGAAGCTGTATTACAGGGTGGGTTTGGAAGTGCCGTTCTTGAATTTGCCCATGACCATGGTTATGGTCAGGCACAGATTGACCGGGTAGGAATCCCGGACCAATTCATTGAACACGGAGATGTTGGTTCCCTTTTAGAAGAAATTGGTCTAACTACCGAAGAAGTAGTCAGGAGAGTATCCGCAATGGCTAGGAAAAAACAGCAAAGGGCTTAAATAATGAAAAATAAAGAACGATTAGATGTATTGCTTGTCGAACGTGGCTTAATTGAGACGCGTGAAAAAGCGAAGAGGGCCATTATGGCTGGGCTTGTTTACACGAATGAAGAGCGTTTGGATAAGCCTGGTGAAAAGGTGAAAATTGATATCCCGTTAAACATAAAAGGAAAAATGCTGCCGTATGTAAGTAGAGGCGGATTAAAGCTTGAAAAAGCACTAAAGGTATTCGATGTAGATGTGGACGGGAAGGTTCTGCTGGATATTGGGGCTTCGACAGGGGGTTTTACTGATTGTGCCTTACAAAACGGGGCGAAAATGTCCTATGCTTTGGATGTAGGTTACAATCAGTTGGCTTGGAAGTTAAGACAAGATGAGCGGGTGGTTGTGATGGAACGAACCAACTTTCGCTATGTTACACCTGCTGATTTGGTTAGAGAAATGCCAAATTTTGCTTCTATCGATGTATCGTTTATTTCATTAACTCTCATCTTGCCAGTACTAAAAACGCTGATTATCCCAGGGAGTAACATCATTGCACTTGTGAAACCTCAATTTGAGGCAGGTCGTGATCAAGTCGGTAAAAAAGGGATTGTACGGGATGAAAAAGTTCATTTACAAGTCATTGAAAAAATTATTCATTTTTCCATTGAACAAGGATATATTGTAAATAATCTATCCTATTCTCCAATCACTGGCGGAGATGGAAATATTGAGTTCTTGCTCCATCTAAGATGGGAAGGGGAGCGGGAAATTGGTGAAAACAGGCTCCAAGTAAACCCGTTGGAAATTGTAAAACAATCCCATCAAGAATTTAAAACGAAACAAGCTCCAGAAGGATAGGCAAATGCTTATCCTTTTATGTATCTGAACGTATTTTTATAAATGATTTTCGTGTACATATTTTTAAAAATCGGCTAACATATGATTATATACGACATTTTAGTACAAAATACTCTGATGTTTTAAAGACTATGGGGTGAAAGAATGAATAAAGGTCAGCGTCATATTAAAATTAGAGAAATTATTGCCAGCAATGA
Organism: Bacillus sp. SORGH_AS_0510; assembly: GCF_030818775.1. NCBI lineage: Bacteria > Bacillati > Bacillota > Bacilli > Caryophanales > Bacillaceae > Bacillus > Bacillus sp. SORGH_AS_0510. Next base: position 1,966,378 of record NZ_JAUTAU010000001.1, read on the forward strand.
CATTGAGACGCAGGATGATTTAGTTGATGAGCTTAAGAACGCTGGTTATAATGTGACACAAGCCACAGTTTCACGTGATATAAAAGAACTTCATCTTGTAAAGGTGCCATTGATTGATGGCCGATATAAATACAGCCTGCCTGCTGACCAGCGTTTTAATCCATTGCAAAAGTTAAAGAGATCCTTAATTGATGCTTTTGTAAGGATTGATTCTGCAGGGCACTTGCTTGTAATGAAGTGTTTGCCCGGAAATGCAATGGCAATAGGTGCGCTTATTGATAATTTAGATTGGGAAGAAATATTAGGAACGATCTGCGGTGATGATACAATGTTAATTATATGCCGAACACCGGAAGATACAGAAGTTATCACAAATCGTTTCCTTGACATGCTTTAATTGGGGGAGAGTTCCTTGTTAGCAGAGATATCAATAAAAAATTTTGCTATTATCGAATCCCTGTCCATTTCTTTTGAAAAGGGATTAACGGTATTAACGGGAGAAACAGGCGCAGGAAAATCCATTATTATTGATGCCATACATTTACTTGTAGGTGGCAGAGGGTCTTCAGAGTTTGTGCGCCATGGAGAGGACAAAGCAGAAATTGAGGGGCTGTTTCAACTCGATGATCCTAAACATCCAATTATCATGAAAGCATTGGAGTTTGGGATCGATATTGAGGAAGGAATGGTTGTTTTAAGGCGTGATATATCCAAAACAGGAAAAAGTGTATGTCGGATTAACGGAAAGCTTGTTACTATTTCGACACTTCGTGAAATTGGTTCAACACTTGTGGATATTCATGGCCAACATGAACATCAGGAATTAATGGACGAAACAAGACATTTATCCTTACTTGATCAATTTGGTTCTGAAGAAATTGCGGCTTCTCATAGTGAATACCTGGAAGTGTACCGCCGCTATGAGCAAACTCTCCATAAACTAAAATCATTAAGTGAAAATGATCAACAGACGGCCCATCGATTAGATTTAATTCAATTCCAATTGGATGAGATTCAAAAGGCTAATTTAAAGATTCACGAAGACGAGGAGCTTTCGGAAGAGAGAAGGAAGTTAGGGAATTTTGAAAGAACCTTTGAAGCCTTACAATCAAGCTATGCAGCATTGCACGGAGAACAAAGAGGTCTGGACTGGATTAGTATGGTTATGGGCTATTTAGAGGATGCGGCAGCTCTTGACCCTGTATATAAAGAAACATATGAGGGTGTTTCGAATTGCTTTTACCAGTTGGAGGATGCCGCCAGAACCTTAAGAAATGAATTAGATGTCTTAGAATATGATCCCCAGAGGTTAAATGAAATTGAAGACCGGCTAAATGAAATAAACCAATTAAAACGGAAATATGGTAGAACGATTAATGAAATCGTTGAATATGCAGCCAAGATTGAAGAAGAAATTGAAACATTGCAAAATAAAGAAACACATATAAGTGAATTAGAAAAAGAATTATCTTCAATCAAAAAGGATCTTATTTTAGAAGCAAAACAATTATCTGAGATACGTCATAAATGGGCAGAAAAATTAACCAACCTTATCCATAAAGAATTAAAAGAACTGTATATGGCTAAGACTGTTTTTGAAATTCGATTCGAAAAAGAACAAGAGCACTTTTCAAAAACTGGTGTTGATCATGTTGAATTTTATATTTCAACTAATCCAGGTGAACCTCTTAAGCCCTTGTCAAAAGTTGCTTCAGGAGGAGAATTATCTAGGATCATGCTTGCACTAAAGAGTATTTTTTCCAAACACCAAGGAGTTACTTCAATTATCTTCGATGAAGTTGATACTGGTGTAAGCGGAAGGGTAGCTCAATCTATTGCGGAAAAGATTTATAAAGTAGCATCAGGCTCTCAAGTATTATGTATTTCCCATTTACCACAAGTAGCTGCTATGGCTGATACCCATTTATTTATTTCAAAGGTTATTACTGGCGGGAGAACCAAAACATCTGTTACACCGCTGAGTCGGGGAGAAAAGATTAAGGAAATCGGCAGAATGATTTCAGGAGCGGAAATAACCGATCTTACAAAGAAACATGCGGAAGAATTACTGTTTTTAGCAGGTGAAAATAAAAAAACTTGAAAAGCTATCCAATAAGGGTAGCTTTTTTATGTTGAACCAAGTTATAAATGCGTGTCAAGGAGGCAAAATTAAAGATGTAGCCATTTCTTTAATGTAGTGAAAAGAAGCGAGGAGAGTGAAAAGTTTGAAGTTAGACATAATTAGAAAAATTATTGGTGGAATTCTCCTTGTTTCATTAATTAGCCTTATTTATTTTCAGCCTATACAGCAGTACCTTGCAATACCAAAAACCATTACGGTTTTTGAAGGACAAGATTATACTTTTAAAAAGGCTGCCCCGGTATCAGCCGCTTTACAATCTCACAACTCAAATATCACACTTGATCAGGAAGAACATGCAGTTTCGGTAAAAGCTTCAGAAAAAGGGAACAATGAAATGCTTCTAGAATTTGCTGGTATCCCGATAAAAAAGGTCGATGTTCATGTTTTAAAAGATTTTCGTGTCATCCCAGGTGGTCAATCTATTGGTGTAAAATTAAATACAGTTGGTGTCCTAGTTGTCGGACATCATTTAATTAATACAGATAATGGTAAAAAATCACCTGGTGAAATTGCTGGAATTAAAGTTGGAGACATTATCACAGAAATAAATGGTCACAAAATCGAAAAAATGACAGATGTTGCACCATATGTTCAATCTGCTGGGCAGGATGGAGACGCTCTCGATATGGTGATAAGCAGGGAAAGCGGAAAATTTACGACAAAACTAACCCCTCTAAAGGATAAAGGGGAAAACACTTATAAGCTTGGTTTGTATATTAGAGATTCAGCAGCAGGTATAGGGACGATGACTTTTATGCATCCCCAATCTAAAAAGTATGGTGCCCTTGGTCATGTGATTTCAGACATGGATACCAAGAAACCGATTGTAGTGGAAGATGGGCAAATTGTTCGTTCTACTGTAACTTCTATTGAAAAAGGTAGTAATGGTGATCCTGGTGAAAAACTCGCAAGGTTTTCATCTGACCGTGAAATTGTTGGGAATATCCAAAAAAATAGTCCATTTGGTATTTTTGGTGAGTTAAATAAAGATTTAAAAAATGGGATCATGGATAAACCACTGCCAATAGCATTATCCCATCAGGTAAAAGAAGGACCTGCAAAGATCCTAACAGTGGTAAATGATGACCGAGTAGAAGAATTTAATATAGAGATCGTTAGTACAATCCCGCAAAAGTTTCCAGCAACAAAGGGCATGGTTATAAAAGTAACTGATCCTAAGCTTCTTGAAAAAACTGGAGGAATTGTGCAAGGAATGAGTGGAAGTCCGATTATCCAAGATGGAAAATTAGTCGGAGCTGTCACACATGTCTTTGTTAATGATCCAACCTCTGGGTATGGAGTCCATATTGAGTGGATGCTTAATGAAGCTGGAATTAATATATACGAGACACCAAAAAACAAAGCGAGTTAATCAGAAAAACCTTTTAAGCGAAATAGGGTAAGCCTATTTTGCTTCTTCTTTTTAAGGAGATTTTTCGACAAAAAACTGTAATTTATTGGGAAAGATGCGAATAAAGTCGAATGGGTGAGAAAAACAGAGAAAAGATAAGATTTTATCACTATTTTAAGAAATATTAAAAAAATGAGAGGAATTTTTGTTGCATTGTCGAATTTGTAATTTAGAATAGAATTAAGAGACTACAGACATTAACAAAAATGAAATAGAGAATTGAACAGATTGAGGGAGGAACTGGAATTGAAGAAAATAAAAGTATGTATCGTTGATGATAATAGGGAATTAGTTGGTCTATTAGAAGACTACATTTCGTCCCAAGAAGATATGGAAGTTGAAGGTATTGCACATAATGGGCAAGAATGTTTAGATATGTTAGCTACGGCTAATCCTGATGTTCTTGTTCTGGATATAATTATGCCGCATCTTGATGGACTAGCTGTGCTTGAGCGTCTTCGTGAGGTAAAAAAAGGAGCGTTACCTAACGTAATTATGTTGACAGCTTTTGGTCAAGAGGATGTAACGAAAAAAGCAGTGGAACTTGGAGCATCCTACTTTATCTTAAAACCATTTGATATGGAAAACCTAGGAAGCCATATTCGTCAGGTAAGTGGAAATGCAAGCAGCTTTACCCGTAAGATGCCCACAACAACTTACCGTTCTCATTCGGAGCAAAAACCGAAGAACTTAGATGCAAGTATTACCAGTATTATTCATGAAATTGGTGTGCCGGCCCATATTAAGGGGTATTTATACTTGCGTGAAGCAATTTCCATGGTATATAACGATATCGAGTTATTAGGATCAATAACAAAAGTTTTATATCCTGACATTGCAAAAAAATACAACACAACTGCAAGCCGTGTTGAACGTGCTATTCGCCATGCCATCGAAGTTGCATGGAGCCGCGGCAATATCGATTCTATTTCTTCATTGTTTGGCTACACAGTTAGTATGTCAAAGGCTAAGCCGACCAATAGTGAATTCATCGCAATGGTAGCTGATAAGCTTCGTTTGGAGCATAAGGCTTCTTGAAAGGGTGAGGAATAACTCATCCGATAGATGAACAAAAAAGACCAATGAATGATCGTTCATTGGTCTTTTTCCGTATTTTTTTCTAATTCCATAAGTTTTTGGATTAGAATATGTTGAGGCATGTGCATAAGCTGTTCTAGTGGGACGTTTAGCTGCTTTGATAGTTTCAAGGCTGTTTCAGGTGACAATTGTAAAGGTTTCATGGTATATACCTCCATTTTTTTGAAAGTTGGGAAGTGAACAAAATGACACAGATTTTTGCTCATCGTGGTTACTCGGCTTCATTTGCTGAAAATACAATGGGCGCCTTTTATGAAGCGGAAAAGGCAGGAGCCGAAGGACTAGAGCTTGATGTTCAATTAACTAAGGATGGCGAAATTGTAGTTATTCACGACGAAAAAGTTGATAGAACCACTAGTGGTACTGGATTCGTCAAAGATTTTTTTATATAAAGAAATTAGAAAACTAAATGCTAACCATAAGGGTGTAAAAAAAGAACCCATACCGTCCTTGATTGAAGTACTAGAGTGGATGAAAACAAACAAGCTGCTTTGTAACATTGAACTGAAAAACGGGTTAATTCCATATGAAGGTTTGGAAGAGAAAGTCATTCAGCTTGTTCGAAATTATGGTTTATCCGATCGAATTATCATTTCTTCTTTTAATCACTATAGTATTGTTTATAGCTATAGGCTTGCTCCAGAGATTGAAACGGCACCACTTTTTATTGAGGGAATTTACATGCCATGGATTTATTCTCAATCGATTAGAGCGAAGGGGATTCATCCAAAACACTCATCACTGTCCGATAATATCATCATGAATACAATGGATAATGGAATCGCTGTAAGACCTTATACGGTTAATAAGGATGCTGATATGCATCGATTATTTAATATAAATTGTACGGCGATTATTACAGATGATCCTGTCAAGGCATTAAGAATAAGGAAGCAATATGAAAAGAGACCATAAGGCCTCTTTTTCTTTTTATTTTTTGCTCTGTTAAACTGACCTGTTGATTTCCGCTCCAGACGCGAGCGGTTCGTGGGTGTTTCGGCGAGCCTCCTCGGAGAAACGCGCCTGCGGGGTCTCCCCTGAACCATACTCCCACAGGACATTGAATAAGCTTCATCGAGTTAACACCGCACGAAGGAAATGCGTTAGCATTTTCGAGGATCTTCGCGCCTTCCGCTCCAATCAACAGGGAATAAAAATCAACAATGTTATTTAAACAAAGCCTATTTTTTAAATCTTGTTTGAACTTTATTTCTTTTACGGTCTCTGTGGAAGATAAAGCCGGCAACAAATCCTAAACCGCCAATAAAGAAAAGTAATCCCACGATAAATTGTAATAATAAAAATGGAAAGGGAGCTTGGAGAATACCAAAGGTCATATCCCGCATTAATTTTATGCCTAAAGCAGCCAAAATCCCAGGGATAACTAAAATAGTAAGAGCGATAATCCGTTTCATACATATATCCTTCCGAAGTCTATTTTCAACATGAGTTCTTTACTTGATTATACCTCAAAATATTAGTATATAGATAAAATTTGTCAAGACAAGTATTTGATAATAAAATAAACATGAAGAAATTTGCATGGTTTTGTTAGATTGAAATGAAAAAAATTTCTTTTTTCAAAGGGGTATATTCAATGCAAAATGTAATGATTGTTGGCGCAGGAAAGGGCGGTACTGCAATCTTAAAAATTTTGATGGAGTCGGAGGTGCTTCAAGTAGCGGTAGTAATTGACCGAAACCTAGATGCACCAGGCGTTTTATTAGCAAAAAAAGAGGGAATAACCACTGGGACAAGCTGGAAACCATTTATTGCTGGGAATATTGACATTATTATCGAAGTGACTGGGGACGATGTTGTCTTTCAAGAATTACGTGATACCAAAAATAAGAAGACAGTATTAATTCCGGGAAGTGTGGCATTTCTAGTATCCCAGCTAATGGAAGAGAAAGAAGAACTTCTGCAAAAACATCAAAATGAATCCTATCAACAGGAATTGATTTTTAATGCTACGAATGATGGGATGGTCGTTATTGATAAACATGGCAAAGTCATTTTGTTTAACAAGCGTGCAGAAGAGATCATGGGGGTGAAGAAAAATCAGGCGATTGGTAAAGCGGTAGTGGAGGTTATTCCTACAACCCGGCTTCCTTTAATTCTTGAAACTAGGAGAATAGAGGCAAACCAAGAAATGGTACTAAGTAATGATCGAAAAATCATTACCACACGAATCCCGATTATTGAAGAGAACGGAACGTTGATTGGTGCCTTTGCCATTTTCAAGGATATAACAGAAGTAGTAAACTTAGCAGAAGAAATCACCGATTTGAAGGAAATACAAACGATGCTTCAAGCTATTATTCATTCTAGTGATGATGCCATTTCTGTTGTAGATGAAAATGGACGGGGGATTCTCATTAATCCGGCTTATACTCGTATTTCTGGATTAACACAAGAGGAAGTAATTGGTAAACCAGCTACAGCGGATATCTATGAAGGAGAAAGTATGCACATGAAAGTGCTACAAACTAGAAGAGCTGTTCGTGGAACCGCAATGAGAGTTGGACCAAATAAACGCGAAGTAATTGTTAACGTTGCACCTATCATTGTTAAAGGGAAACTAAAGGGCAGTGTTGGAGTTATCCATGATATGTCTGAAATTAAATCTCTTAATCGTGAGTTAAATCGAGCAAGACAACTGATTCGTAAATTGGAGGCAAAATATACCTTCGAAGATATAATTGGGCAATCAGATGAAATGATGCTTGCTATTGAGCAAGCAAAGCTTGGTGCGAAGACCCCTGCAACCGTCCTTCTTAGAGGGGAATCTGGGACAGGCAAAGAATTATTTGCTCATGCTATACATAATGCAAGTGATCGTAAATACAACAAGTTTATTCGAGTGAACTGTGCAGCGATTTCCGAAACATTATTGGAGAGTGAATTATTTGGTTATGAAGAAGGCGCTTTTTCTGGAGCAATAAGAGGCGGGAAAAAAGGCTTTTTTGAAGAAGCAAATAATGGAAGTATTTTCTTGGATGAAATAGGCGAACTTTCAGCTAATACGCAAGCGAAACTTCTGAGGGTGCTTCAGGAAAATGAGATAACTCGCGTAGGTGGTACCAAGCCTATATCTATTAATGTTAGAGTCATTGCAGCCACGAACGTTAATTTAGAAAAGGGTATTGCCAATAGTTCCTTTAGGGAAGACTTATATTATCGTTTGAATCGCATGCCTATACATATTCCACCGTTAAGAAAACGAAAGGGAGAAATTCCTGTTCTTTGTGAGAGGTTAATTCTAAAGATCAATCGTGATTATGGACGGAATGTGGAAGGAGTAGCACCTGAAGCATTGTTTAAGTTAATGGATTATGATTGGCCGGGCAATGTACGCGAATTAGAAAATATTCTTGGTAGAGCTATAATTTTTATGAATTACAACGAGACAATAATTAACGTCCATCATTTACCGGAATTACAAAATAAAAAACATACCGAAAATTCCTTTTCTAATTCAAATGATTCAACAACGTTAGGGCAAAGTTTATCTGAAATACTAGAGGATTACGAAGCAAAAATTATTCGGCAGACTCTCAACAGGTTGAATGGGAATAAAACACTCACGGCAAAAACGCTGGGTTTGTCTGTAAGAAATTTATATTACAAGCTTGAAAAATATAATATTGAAAAAAATAGCATGCAATAAATTTCATACTATGAAAAAATTTGCACGTGGATTTAACTTAAAATGAAGCGTTTTCAAATTTGAAAGTTGGCACGATACTTGCATATTAGCTTAATGGAGTTGCAGGAAAAAGGAGAAAGGGTTGATAACACCTTGTTGCTAGACACACTATTTCAAAAAGCAACCCGAGAAGGCGTGAATACGGTTGCTGTTGCTGCCGCAGAGGATGAAGAAGTTATTGAAGCAGTTTTAGATGCACTGAATAGAAACCTTGCTCGTTTTATCCTATTTGGCGACAAAGATAAGATCATTTCATTACTACAAATGAGAAAGTATGAGGACCAGGGGAAACAGAATTTAAACATTGTTCATACAAACTCAACAAATGAATCGGCTGAACTAGCTGTTAAGTCTGTCTTTCATAAAGAAGCGGATGTTTTAATGAAAGGCAATATCCCGACTAATCTTATTTTAAAAGCTGTCTTAAATAAGGATTTTGGGTTGAGAACAGGAAATGTCCTTTCACATGTTGCTTTTTTTGAGATCCCTGGATTTGAACGTTTTACTATTGTGACGGATGCTGCGATGAATATCGCACCTGACCTGCAACAAAAAGCTCAAATAATTAAAAATGCGGTTTCATTAGCTAAGTCCGTAGGGATTGAGACTCCTAAGGTAGCTCCTTTAGCTGCCGTTGAAGTAATAAATCCATCTATGCAAGCAACCTTGGATGCGGCATCACTAACGTTGATGAATAAGCGTGGTCAAATATCAGGCTGTATAGTTGATGGTCCGCTTGCATTAGACAATGCAGTATCAGTTCTCGCTGCAGAACACAAAGGAATACAAAGTGAAGTAGCCGGTCATGCTGATATTCTTCTAGTGCCTACAATTGAAGTTGGAAATGTGTTATATAAATCGTTAATTTACTTTGCAAAAGCCAAGGTGGGTGCTGTCATAGCCGGAGCCAAGGCACCAATTGTTTTAACTTCACGAGCAGATTCAGCTGAAAGTAAGCTTTATTCTCTAGCATTAGCGCTATGTTGTGTTTCAAAATAGAGATTCTTAACATTCGAGGAGGAATTTATAATGGAAATTTTCAAGTATTTAGAGACTTATGATTATGAGCAAGTGGTATTCTGCCAAGATAAGCAATCAGGTTTAAAAGCAATTATTGCAATCCATGATACAACACTAGGACCTGCGTTAGGCGGCACACGTATGTGGACGTATGAATCTGAAGATGCTGCGATTGAAGATGCACTAAGATTAGCAAAAGGTATGACATATAAAAATGCAGCAGCCGGTTTAAATCTTGGCGGAGGTAAGACCGTTATCATTGGTGATCCTCGTAAAGATAAGAATGAAGAAATGTTTCGTGCTTTTGGACGTTATATCCAAGGTCTAAATGGTAGATATATTACTGCAGAAGACGTTGGTACTACTGTTGCAGATATGGATCTTATTCATGAAGAAACAGATTATGTCACTGGTATTTCACCTGCATTTGGATCTTCAGGAAACCCATCACCAGTTACCGCTTATGGTGTTTACAGAGGAATGAAAGCCGCTGCAAAAGCAGCTTTTGATTCTGATTCTTTAGAAGGAAAGGTTATTGCTGTTCAGGGTGTAGGAAATGTTGCATACAACTTATGCCGTCATCTGCACGAAGAAGGAGCAAAGTTAATTGTTACTGATATTAACAAAGAAGCAGTACAACGCGCAGTTGAGGAGTTTGGTGCACGTGCCGTTGATCCAAATGAAATCTATAGTGTTGAATGTGATATTTATGCTCCATGTGCATTAGGCGCCACAATTAATGATGATACCATTCCACAATTAAAAGCAAAAGTAATTGCTGGAGCTGCAAATAACCAATTAAAAGAAACACGTCATGGTGACCTTATTCATGAAATGGGTATAATTTATGCACCGGACTACGTAATTAATGCTGGCGGAGTAATTAACGTTGCAGATGAGTTATATGGATACAATCGTGAGCGTGCGTTGAAGAAAGTTGAACAGCTTTATACAAGTATTGAGAAAGTTATCGAAATCTCAAAACGTGATGGTATTCCAACCTATCTTGCTGCAGACCGTATGGTTGAAGAGAGAATTGAAAGAATGCGTAATTCTAGAAGCCAATTTCTCCAAAACGGGCATCACATTTTAAGTCGTAGAATTTCAAGATAAAACCTACTCGTTAAATAGATTGAGGGCTGAGCGCTGAATAGACATTCAGCGTCTTTGCCTTTAGATAGATGTCTAAATTGGAGGTAACAACGGTGCTAGAAAAAGAATATCGAATTCTCATCATCAACCCAGGCTCAACATCCACTAAGATCGGAGTCTTCGATAATGAAGTATCAATTTTTGAAAAAACCATTCGTCACGACACAGAAGTAATTAATACTTTTAAAAATATAATTGAACAATATGAATTTAGAAAAAATACAATTTTGGAAACACTGGATAAAGAAGGTATAAATATATCGAAACTATCCGCTGTTTGTGGCCGTGGTGGACTGCTTCGTCCAATTGAAGGTGGAACCTATGCTGTTAATGAAATGATGCTCGAGGACCTGCGCGTCGGTTTTTCAGGTCAACACGCATCAAACTTGGGCGGTATTATTGCATATGAGATAGCATCAGGTTTAAATATACCATCTTTCATTGTGGATCCCGTCGTGGTAGACGAATTGGATCCAATCGCAAGAATTTCTGGCTTCTCTTTGATTGAAAGAAAAAGTATCTTTCATGCATTAAATCAAAAAGCAGTCGCTAGAAGGGTAGCGAAGGATCTTGGGAAAAAATACACGGATTTGAACTTAATTGTTACCCATATGGGTGGCGGTATTACTGTAGGCATACATAAAAAAGGTAGAGTTGTGGATGTGAACAACGGTCTACATGGTGATGGACCATTTAGTCCTGAGCGAGCCGGAACAGTGCCTGCAGGTGATTTAGTTGCCCTTTGTTTCTCAGGGGAACATTATCGTGAAGAAATCATGAAAAGACTGGTTGGTCAAGGTGGACTGGTTGGATACCTTGGTACAAATGATGCAGTAAAAGTGGAACAACGAATAGAAGCTGGTGACCAAGAGGCTAAACTTGTATATGATGCAATGGCCTATCAAGTGGCAAAAGAAATTGGTGCAGCCAGTGCTGTATTATCAGGTAAGGTAGATGCGATTATTTTGACTGGCGGTCTTGCCTACGGGAAAGGTTTTGTAAAGTCGATTACAGATAGAATTAATTGGATTGCCGACGTTATTGTTCAACCAGGTGAAAACGAACTCCAAGCTTTAGCTGAAGGAGCACTTCGAGTTCTACGCGGTGAAGAAGATGTAAAAACGTATCCAGGAAACTTTTTAACTGCAAAAATCTAATATTATTGGGGAGGAAATACAATTGGCACAAGAATACGATTTAGTCATTCTTGGAGGTGGAACGGGCGGCTATGTAGCTGCTATTCGCGCTTCACAGCTAGGACTTAAAACAGCTATTGTAGAAAAAGGGAAGCTTGGCGGGACATGTCTGCACCAAGGCTGTATACCAAGTAAGGCATTACTGCGGAGCGCTGAAGTTTTTGCTACTGCCAAACATAGTGAGAACTTTGGGGTTGTTACCGGCGAGGTTTCTGTTGATTTTGGAAAAGTGCAGGAAAGAAAAAATAAAATTATCGAGCAGCTTCATAAAGGTGTGCAACATTTAATGAAACAAGGGAAAATAGATGTTTATCATGGGATTGGCCGCATCTTAGGTCCTTCTATTTTTTCACCAATGCCAGGCACGATTTCCGTAGAAATGAACAATGGGGAAGAAAATGAGATGCTGATCCCTAAAAATGTAATTGTGGCTACTGGCTCTAGACCTAGAACGCTTCCGGGACTTGAAATTTGTGGAGAGTATGTGATGTCTTCAGATGAAGCATTGCAGCTGAAGGAACTGCCAAGCTCCATTGTCATTGTTGGTGGTGGCGTCATTGGTATTGAATGGGCATCTATGCTTTCTGATTTTGGAGTGGAAGTAACAGTTATTGAATACGCAGACCGAATTATTCCTACAGAGGATAAGGAAATCTCCAAAGAGATGCAACGTTTAATGAAGAAAAAAGGTGTTAAACTGGTTACTAGCGCTAAAGTACTTCCGGAAACTCTCGTGAAGGATAACGGTATATCAATCCGTGCTGAAGTAAAAGGAGAACAGAAGGAATTTAAGGCAGATAAGCTCCTTGTCTCAGTAGGACGTCAAGCAAATACTGAGGGTATTGGCCTTGAGAATACAGAGATCCAAGTGGAAAAAGGCTTTATTGCTACCAACGAATTTTTCCAAACAAAGGAATCACATATTTATGCAATCGGTGATGTCATTGGTGGATTACAATTGGCACATGTAGCTTCCCATGAAGGAATTGTTGCTGTCGAGCATATTGCCGGAAAAGACCCATCACCATTTGATTACAATCTTGTATCTAGATGTATTTATAGTAATCCAGAGGTTTCAAGTGTTGGAATCACAGAAGATCAAGCAAAAGAAAAAGGTCATAAAGTGAAAGTTGGAAAATTTTCTTTTAAAGCCATTGGGAAGGCGCTTGTATTTGGCGAATCGGATGGTTTTGTGAAAATTGTAGCTGATGAAGAAACCAATGATATTCTAGGTGTGCATATGATTGGTCCACATGTAACAGATATGATTTCAGAGGCAGGACTCGCTATGGTATTAGATGCAACACCATGGGAAATTGCTCATACCATTCATCCACATCCAAGTCTCTCTGAGGCAATAGGGGAAGCGGCACTGGCGGTTGATGGAAAAGCGATTCATTCCTAAATAAAGGTATTTGCGAACAAATGGGAGGTAAGTAATATATGACAGAAAATCGTCATGAGGCTTTAGGTTTAAGCGATGGTAAAGTAATAGAAATGTATGAAACGATGCTTCTAGCCCGTAGGATTGATGAACGGATGTGGTTATTGAACCGTGCTGGTAAAATACCATTTGTTATCTCATGTCAAGGGCAAGAAGCAGCCCAAGTGGGAGCAGCGTTTGCTCTAGATACTGATAAGGATTATGTTTTACCATATTACCGTGATATGGGAGTTGTATTAACATTTGGTATGACTCCAAGAGAACTAATGCTTTCAGGGTTTGCGAAAGCAGAGGATCCGAATTCAGGCGGCCGACAAATGCCTGGACACTTTGGCCAAAAGAAAAATCGCATTGTGACAGGATCATCTCCCGTTACCACACAAGTTCCACATGCAGTTGGAATTGCTCTTGCTGGAAAAATGGAAAAAAAGGATCTTGTAACATTTGTAACCTTTGGAGAAGGTTCGTCCAACCAAGGTGACTTCCATGAAGGTGCGAACTTTGCAGGAGTGCATAAACTTCCAGTTATCTTCATGTGTGAAAATAATAAATACGCTATTTCTGTACCAATTGAAAAACAATTGGCCTGTGAAAAGGTATCCGACCGAGCCATTGGTTATGGCATGCCTGGTATTACAGTTGACGGAAATGACCCATTAGAAGTATATAAAGCCGTTAAAGAGGCTGCGGATCGTGGGCGTCGTGGTGAAGGACCAACGTTAGTTGAAACTGTTTCCTATCGTCTTACCCCACACTCTTCTGATGATGACGACCGTTCTTATCGAGCACCGGATGAGGTAGCAAAAGCAAAAACAAAAGATCCTATCATTACATTTGGTGCATATTTAAAGGAAACAGGTGTCTTGAATGATGAGATGGAAAAGGAAATAAACGACCGCGTGATGAAGCTGGTGAATGAAGCAACTGATTATGCTGAAAATGCTCCTTATGCTGCACCAGAAGAAGCGATGAAATATGTTTATGCACAAGAGTAAGGGGGATTTAACATGGCGATTATTTCATATATTGATTCAATAACTATGGCTATGCGTGAAGAAATGGAACGAGATCCTAAGGTATTTGTTTTAGGAGAAGATGTTGGAGTAAAAGGCGGCGTGTTTAAAGCTACACAAGGCTTGTATGAACAATTTGGTGAAGAGCGCGTCATTGATACTCCACTTGCTGAATCAGCGATTGCAGGAGTTGGGATCGGTGCAGCTATGTATGGAATGCGTCCAATTGCTGAAATGCAATTCGCTGATTTCATTATGCCGGCAGTCAATCAAATTATTTCTGAAGCGGCAAAAATTCGCTATCGCTCAAATAATGACTGGAACTGTCCAATGGTTATTCGTGCTCCATATGGCGGTGGAGTTCATGGTGCATTATACCATTCTCAATCTGTGGAAGCTGTGTTTGCGAATCAGCCAGGGTTGAAAATCGTAATGCCATCTACACCATACGACGCTAAGGGATTGCTAAAAGCAGCCATTCGTGACAATGACCCGGTACTATTTTTTGAACACAAGAGAGCCTACCGTTTAATTAAGGGAGAAGTCCCTACAGATGATTATACATTGCCAATTGGTAAGGCGGATGTGAAGCGTGAAGGTGAAGATATTACTGTTATCACCTATGGCTTATGTGTACATTTTGCCCTTCAAGCCGCTGAAAAATTAGCAAAGGATGGAATCTCTGCACATATTCTTGATTTAAGAACGGTTTATCCACTTGATAAAGAAGCGATTATAGAAGCAGCTTCAAAAACTGGTAAAGTTCTGCTTGTTACAGAGGATACAAAAGAAGGCAGCATTATGAGTGAAGTATCAGCAATTATTGCTGAAAATTGTTTGTTTGAACTTGATGCGCCGATTAAGCGTCTAGCTGGCCCTGATGTACCAGCAATGCCATATGCTCCAACAATGGAAAAATTCTTTATGATCAATCCAGATAAAGTCGAAAAAGCAATGCGTGAACTCGCTGAGTATTAAAACGAAAAGCGGAAGCGCCTTTGTCAGCCCCAACAGGCAAATGTTCTTCTGCAAAAAAAGTCCGCCTTTTGACTTTTATTGCCGAAGGTTATTTGACCCGAGGGGCTAGGCGCTGGAGCTAGACATAGGAGGTTTTTGAATAGTGGTAATTGAACAAATTAAAATGCCTCAGCTTGGGGAGAGTGTTACTGAAGGTACTATTAGTAAGTGGTTAGTATCTGTTGGTGATAAGGTAAATAAATACGACCCCCTTGCAGAAGTTATGACAGATAAGGTTAATGCAGAAGTCCCATCCTCCTTTTCAGGTGTGATTAAAGAATTAATTGCTAACGAAGAAGATACCCTAGCGGTTGGAGAAATTATTTGTACAATCGAAGTCGAGGGTGGCGAAAGTCCACAAGCTAAAACAGATGCACCCGCACCAGCAGCTGTTGGTACGGAAGTTGCTGCACAGGTGGAGCAAGGAAACAAGGCCCGTTATTCCCCAGCGGTTTTAAAATTATCACAGGAGCATGGGATCGACCTAACACAGGTGTCAGGCACCGGAGCAGGTGGAAGAATCACCAGAAAAGATTTACTTAAATTAATCGAATCTGGAAATGTCCCTGTTGCTGGTCAAAAGGTAAAAGAAGAAACAGCTGTACAGCCTGAACCTCAAAAGCAATTGGTATCACAACCTGTGTCTACATCTGCATCAAAAACACAAGAAGCATCACCGGTTCAAATTCCAGTGGCAGCTGGCGATATTGAAATTCCGGTAACAGGCATCCGGAAAGCGATTGCTGCCAATATGCTTCGCAGCAAACATGAGGCGCCGCATGCGTGGACGATGATTGAAGTGGATGCAACTAATTTGGTAGACTACCGTAATTCACTTAAAGATGAGTTTAAGAAAAAAGAAGGCTTCAATTTAACATTCTTTGCATTCTTTGTAAAAGCTGTGGCACAAGCATTGAAGGAGTTCCCACAAATTAACTCCATGTGGGCTGGAGATAAAATTATTCAAAAGAAAGATATTAATATTTCGATTGCTGTTGCAACTGATGATGCTCTATTCGTACCTGTAATTAAAAATGCAGATGAAAAAACAATCAAGGGTATTGCCCGTGAAATTTCCGAGCTGGCTGTTAAGGTGAGAACAGGAAAGCTCAGATCTGAAGATATGCAGGGTGGAACATTTACAGTGAACAACACAGGTTCATTCGGCTCTGTTCAATCAATGGGTATTATCAATTATCCACAAGCAGCAATTCTTCAAGTGGAATCCATTGTTAAACGACCTGTGGTAATGAATAATGGAATGATTGCTGTTCGTGACATGGTTAATCTATGTATGTCGTTAGATCACAGAGTACTCGACGGACTTGTTTGTGGACGTTTCCTACAACGTGTGAAGGAAATTCTTGAAAACACATCTAAATCTACAACTTCTATTTATTGATTCTATTTACAGTCGCTGCCCAGATGATGGCAGCGACTATTTGTTTAGTTGCCTGAATTCTGTTTGTACCATAAAATAGTATTAGTAGAATAAATTGAATTTTATTTCAATTATGTATTATGGGAGGGGGATGAGGAGCATGGAAAATATAAAAAGTCAGTCATTTCCTTTAAAATCAACACAGGAATGGAAAGGAAAGGCAGAACAATCTCTCAAGGGAAAAACGATAGAATCCTTACAAACAGTTACATATGAAAACATCGTTTTGAAACCGCTTTATTCTGAGGAAGATGAGCGGGAGATATCTGAATTTCCAGGAGGCTCTGATTTCAGAAGAGGAATTAATCCACTTGGATACATTACAAATGATTGGAAGATAGCACAGCGGATTTATTATCACACATTTGAGGAATTGCAAGAAAAACTCTTGCAATCACTTGAAAGAGGCCAGTCCGCCATTTCTTTTGAAGTAACTAAGAATCTCCTTGAAGACGATCAGATGTTAGAAAAAATTCTAAGAGAATTCTATCAGAAATATCCATTCTCTCTTAATGCTAAAGTGTTACACACTGAATTTCTAGCTGCTTTAGACAGAATGGCTGAGCAAAAAGAAAAGAGTAGTAGTTTGAGTGGTTTTATAGGATCAGATCCAGTTTCGCTTTTTGCTAAAGAAGGTAAGATATCTGAAGAATATCTCAATCATTGGATTACAAGCATTGTTCAAACTAGTGGGAAATTTCCTAGTCTTAGAACCGTTTTAATTGATACTACACCTTATCATAATGGCGGAGCGAGTGCCGTTCAAGAACTTGGAATTGCAATTGCTGAAGGAACCTTTTACCTTGATAGGTTTCAGGATGCTGGTATGGACCTAGAAGGAATTTTATCAAAAATGGTCTTTCAATTTTCTATTGGAAGCAACTTCTTTATGGAAATTGCTAAACTTCGTGCTGCTAGAGTACTTTGGAATCGAGTGGCTGAGGTCTATGGTGCCGGAGAGGACCATCGTGGGATGCAGATTTCTGCAGAAACTTCTACTTTCACCAAAACCGTATATGACCCGCATGTGAATCTGCTTCGTTCTGGAAATGAAGCATTTGCAGCAGTGATGGGGGGCGTACAATATTTACATGTAGACCCCTTTAATGCTCTTACGGGAAGCTCCTTGTTTTCTGAAAGAATTGCAAGAAACACACAACTTTTATTAAAAGAAGAAGCTCACTTAAAACACGTGATTGACCCTTCTGGAGGTTCCTGGTATATAGAACAACTAACTAATGAACTGGCTCAGAATGCATGGGAATTCTTCCAACGGATTGAAGCAAATGGTGGCATCCTAGAGGGATTAAAATCTGGTTTGCTACAAAAAGAAATTGCTTCTGTTTATGATGATAAGAATAAGGATGTCCATACAAGGAAACAAAGCATAGTTGGTACGAATGTCTATGCCAATCTTGATGAAACTGTTCCTGATGCTAGTATTGAAATTCAAGAATCCTACCAAATAGATAAGAAAGACCAATTCATAAAAATTAAGGCTATCCAACAAAGAAGATTAGCGGAGCCATTTGAAAGTTTGCGAAATAAAGCATGGAAATACGAAGAGTCAACTGGCAATAGACCATCTGTTGGGTTAATTTGTCTTGGAGAGATAAAAGAACATAAAACAAGACTTGATTTTATGAAGGGGTTTCTAGCTGCAGGGGGAATAAAAGCTGATGATAGTAATCCGATTGCTGATTTAGAGACTGCCAGACAGTTTATTTCTCATCTGCCTGCTGTTAAATGTTTTTGTATCTGTGGAACAAATGAGCAGTATGAGGAAGTTGGCCATGATATTTTAAACAGCTTGAAAGAGGAATTTCCAAATCGAACCTTTTACCTCGCAGGTCTTCCAGAAAAAGAAACACAGCAACAGTGGGTAGCTGAAGGAATCCAGCAGTTTATTCATATAAAGAGTAATTGTTACGAGACACTCGAAGCTATTTTTAAAGAGTTGGAGGTGGGCAAGATTGAAGAAACAAAAGCCTGATTTTCAAAATCTATCATTATTTAACGGTCAAAAAAAAATGACTAAGGAAGAATGGCAGGAGAGGGTTAAAAAGGAACTTGACAACTCGATCGAGGATTTACTTTTTGAAACAAATGAACAAATAAGATTAAAGCCACTCTATACAAAGGAAGATCGAGAAGGCCTTGAGCATATCGGCCATCTTCCAGGTCTGCCTCCTTACACCAGAGGTCCATATCCAACGATGTATGTAAATCGTCCATGGACAGTGAGACAGTATGCTGGATTTTCAACTGCCGAAGAAAGTAATGCTTTTTATCGCCGAAATCTAGCAATGGGTCAAAAAGGACTATCGGTTGCTTTTGATTTAGCTACACACCGCGGATATGATTCTGATCATCCACGTGTGGTTGGAGATGTTGGAAAAGCTGGGGTAGCCATTGATTCAGTCCTTGATATGAAAACCCTTTTTGAAGGAATTCCTCTAGACCAAATGTCAGTATCGATGACAATGAACGGGGCTGTTTTACCTATTCTTGCTTTTTTTATTGTCACTGCTGAGGAACAAGGGGTAAGTCAGGAGAAGCTCGCTGGAACCATTCAAAATGACATTTTAAAAGAGTATATGGTTCGTAATACATATATTTATCCACCAGAAATGTCCATGAAAATAATAGCTGATATTTTTGAATATACGTCTAAATACATGCCGAAGTTTAATAGTATCAGTATTTCAGGTTATCATATGCAGGAAGCAGGAGCACCTGCAGACTTAGAGTTAGCTTATACGCTCGCAGATGGATTGGAATATGTACGGACGGGTCTTAAAGCTGGAATAGAGATTGATTCGTTTGCGCCAAGGCTTTCCTTTTTCTGGGCAATCGGGATGAATTATTTCATGGAAGTGGCCAAAATGCGGGCAGCCAGATTAATCTGGGCAAAAATGATGAAGTCTTTTAATCCAAAGAATGAAAAATCGTTAGCCTTAAGGACACATTCACAAACATCTGGATGGAGTTTAACAGAGCAGGATCCGTTTAATAATGTTACTCGGACGCTGATTGAAGCGCATGCTGCAGCTATGGGGCATACACAATCACTTCATACAAACGCCCTGGATGAAGCAATTGCCCTGCCGACGGACTTTTCGGCTCGAATTGCCCGGAATACTCAATTGTTTTTACAAGAAGAAACAGGAATTACAAAGGTAATTGATCCGTGGGCAGGCTCTTATTATGTTGAAAAGCTGACAGATGAATTAGTTCAACGTGCTTGGACACATATCGAAGAAATTGAGCAGCTAGGAGGTATGGCTAAAGCAATTGAAACCGGACTTCCAAAGATGAAAATTGAAGAAGCAGCTGCCAGAAGACAGGCTCAAATTGATTCAGGTAAGGAAACGATTATTGGGGTGAATCGTTACCGAGTTGAGACGGAAGAATCGATTGAAATCCTAGATATTGATAATACGGCTGTGCGCCTAAAGCAAATAGAAAAATTACAGGGATTAAAAGCGAGTCGTGATGATCAGAAAGTGAGAGAAGCATTAGCGTCTTTAACAAATGCATCAGAAACAGGGGAACAAAACTTATTGGAGTTGGCTGTTCAAGCAGCAAGAGTACGGGCTACCTTAGGCGAAATCTCCGATGCTATTGAAAAGGTTGCTAGCAGACACAAAGCTGTCATTCGCTCAATAAGTGGTGTTTATAGTACTGCATTTAGCAATGAGGAAGAAATTGTAGAAGTGAAAACAATGACCGATGAGTTCCTTGAAAATGAAGGAAGAAGACCAAGGATCCTAATTGCGAAAATGGGTCAGGATGGACATGATCGCGGCGCGAAAGTAATTGCTACCGCCTTCGCGGACCTTGGCTTTGATGTTGATATTGGCCCTTTATTTCAAACCCCAGAAGAAACAGCTATGCAAGCTGTCGAAAATGATGTACATGTAGTAGGGATGAGCTCCCTTGCTGCAGGGCATAAAACATTGCTTCCACAATTGGTGGAGGAATTAAAGAGACTTGGAAGGGAAGATATTCTAGTGGTTATTGGTGGAGTCATTCCATACCAGGATTATCAATTCTTATATGACCACGGTGCTGTTGCCATTTTCGGACCAGGAACTATTATTCCAGTAGCTGCTCAAAAGGTGATTAAAGAAATATATAAACAGCTCGGTTATGAGGAAGTGTCGTCCTAATGACTTCTGATCAGAAAAATAGCCGGTTTCAAAAGCGTAAAGCTACTGAACCAACGGTGAATGATCTTTTTGAAGGTGTTACTAAGGGAGATAGAAGTCAGTTAGCTAGAGCCATTACGCTAGTAGAAAGCAATGCAGATCAGCATTTTGAAAAAGCACAGGAGCTCCTGCAAAAGCTGCTGCCGAAAAGCGGAAAGTCGATTCGAATTGGCATCACAGGTGTTCCAGGTGCAGGTAAAAGTACGTTTATAGAGGCTTTCGGTATGTACCTTTGTAGTTTAGGTCATCGAGTGGCCGTGTTAGCCATCGATCCTAGTTCGAAATTAAGCGGTGGTAGTATCCTCGGTGATAAAACGAGAATGGAGCATTTATCC
The DNA here is from genome assembly GCF_030818775.1 of Bacillus sp. SORGH_AS_0510. Taxonomy (NCBI): domain Bacteria; kingdom Bacillati; phylum Bacillota; class Bacilli; order Caryophanales; family Bacillaceae; genus Bacillus; species Bacillus sp. SORGH_AS_0510. The sequence goes on from NZ_JAUTAU010000001.1 coordinate 1,987,568, forward strand.
AGAAACCCTAAGGCCTTTATTCGCCCATCGCCCACATCCGGAAAGCTGGGAGGAGTCCATCGCAAAACAAGAGAAGCCATGTTGCTTTGTGAGGCGGCCGGTTTTGATGTGATCCTAATTGAAACAGTCGGGGTGGGTCAAAGTGAAGTGATTATTAGGGATATGGTGGATTTTTTCATGTTGCTCGTCCTGACTGGGGCTGGGGATGAACTTCAAGGAATGAAGAAAGGAATTATGGAACTTGCGGATGCGGTTATTGTTCATAAAGCAGATGGCGACAATAAACCTAGAGCTCAACAAACAAAACATGAATATAATCGGATTCTGCATTTTTTACAGCCTGCTACAAAAGGGTGGACAACAAAAGCTTATACTTGTTCATCTTTAAACGGAGAGGGCATCGATGAAATTTGGGTGATGGTTCAGAAATTCGAAGAAAGAGGAAAGGCGACGGGAGTATTCACAGAAAGAAGAAAGGGGCAACAAAGAGACTGGATTTATTCCCTGATTTCTGACCAGCTTCATTACACCTTCTTTCACCATCCAGTAATAAAGCAAAAACTTCCACAGTTAGAGAATGAAGTAATGGCAGGAACAAAAACAGCGGCGTCCGTTGTAGAAAGCTTATTCAATGACTTCTTTTCCTGAATCATTTTTTATTGATTGATAAAGTAAATAGCAGTTTACTTGGAAAAACCACATTTTAACTGTTATTATGTAGTTATGAACAACAAGAAGGAGTGAATCTAATGAGCATGAATTTTAATTTTTTCATGAATGATGTCGTTAACCAGGCACGTCAAGAAATCGTGTCAGCTGGATATAAAGAACTAAAAACACCTGCTGAAGTAGAAGAAGCTTTTGCACAAAAAGGAACAACCTTAGTAATGATTAATTCTGTATGTGGCTGTGCAGGAGGAATTGCCCGTCCGGCAGCAGCACATTCCCTTCACTACGACAAACGCCCAGATCATTTAGTTACGGTGTTTGCTGGCCAAGATAAGGAAGCAACTGAGAAGGCAAGAAGCTATTTCACTGGCTATCCACCATCCTCACCATCTTTTGCTTTATTAAAGGATGGAGAGATTCTTACTATGGTTGAAAGACATCAAATTGAAGGATTTGATCCTGCTACAGTAGTTGCTAAGCTTCAAGATGAATTTGAAAAGTATTGTGAAGAACTATAATAAATGGATTTAAAAAAGGAGCTGAATTCAGCTTCTTTTTTATTGATGAAATATGATTTATAGTGTATATTTATTAATTATTTCGCAACTTTAATCATTTATCAGAGGAGAATAGCCAATGAAGGACTTATTAGTAAATTATTTAGAAGCAGTTCAAAGTAAATTATGGGATATAAGTGACAATTTATATCATAACCCAGAGTTAGGCGATCAAGAATTTAAATCAATGAAACTATTAGTAGAGTTTTTGGAAGAAAATCATTTTTCAGTGGAAAAAGGAATTGTTGACCGGCCAACAGCTTTTAAAGCAGTTTATGATAGTAAGAAGGAAGGACCGACGATTGCCTACCTTTCAGAGTATGATGCTTTGCCTGAGATTGGGCATGGTTGCGGTCATAATTTAATTGGGACGATGAGCGCAGGAGCAGGAGTACTTTTAAGCAAAGTCGTAGATGAAATTGGTGGTCGTGTTGTTGTATTAGGAACACCAGCTGAAGAAACCAACGGTGCTAAAGTTCCGATGGCCGAACAGGGTCTTTTTGATGACATTGATGCAGCTATGATCTTGCACCCTGCTGATGAATCGTATGAGAGTGGTGATTCTTTGGCAATGGATGCGATTCAATTTGATTTCCGTGGCAGAACAAGTCATGCAGCAGCATCTCCAGAAAAGGGAATTAATGCACTTGATGCTGTTATTCAATTATTTAATGGAATAAACGCTCTAAGACAACATGTTACATCAGATGTAAGAATTCATGGAATTATTAAAGAAGGTGGCGTTGCAGCAAATATTGTCCCAGATAAAGCTGTTGCTCAATTTTATATTCGGGCGCAGAACCGTAGTTATTTAAATGAGGTTGTTCAGAAGGTAATCAGTATCGCTAATGGTGCATCATCTATGACAGGTGCAGAAGTGCATATCAGTAACTATGAATTAAGCTATGATAATATGGTCACTAATCAAACTCTATCTCAGTTGTTTTCTAATAATCTTTTATCTACAGGTGTAGAGAAGATTAAGAAAGCGAAGAATTCCTATGGTTCAATTGATATGGGAAATGTAAGTCATGTGGTTCCAGCCATCCATCCGTACATTGGTTTGGATTCACCTGGACTAATCGCTCATACACGGGAATTTGCAGATTTAACGATCACTGATAACTCTCACCAGATCCTCTCAAGGGGTGCTCTTGCACTTGCGATGACAGGATTTGATCTAATCACCAATAAAGAAGAGCTTGAAAAAATGAAAAATGAGTTTCGCCAGAATGTAGGATGCTAATTATATTTTTAAAGTACCCCTTTATTGAGTGGGGTACTTTTTTTTCTTTATATTAGATTGAATTTTTTGAATATTTTTATATTAAAATAATATCTTTTCAAATGCATTTTCATGTGTTATTATTCGTTTTGTTGAATAAAAATTCAGATGCAAAATTATAAAACTATATATTTTTAATAGGAGGAAGACAACATGAAAAAGTCTATTTTATTCTTATCTATCATTTTTACATTAGTTGTATTATCTGCTTGCGGACAGAGCAAGAAAGATGAGGCTACAAGCGGAGGTGAAAAAGTATTAACAATGGCAACCTCTGCCGATTTTGCTCCATTTGAATCTAGAGATAAATCCGGTAAAGTAATCGGTTTTGATATTGATTTAGCTAATGCTATTGCTGATGAATTGGGCTATAAGCTTGAAATTAAAGATATGAAGTTCGATGGATTAATCGGTGCATTACAAGCAAAACGAGTAGATATGGTTCTAGCTGGTATGTCAGCAACAGAAAAACGCCAAAAGAATGTTGATTTCTCAACTGCATATAACCATTCTGGTGAAATGTTTATTACTAAAAAAGACTCTGTTGTTAAGACAATTGACGACCTTAAAGGAAAAACAGTTGCAGTTCAATTAGGTACAATTCAAGAAGAAGGTGCAAAAAAGCTTCAACAAAAGGTAGATTTTACTCTTAAGCCATTAGATAACTCGACTACGTTAATCCAAGAGCTATTATCAGATCGTGTGCAAGTTGCTTATTTAGATAAATCAGTAGCAACTGGATATATTAAAGAACAAGGCTTAGCTGGATTTGATGATCCAACATCAAGTTCTCCTGGTATGGCAGTTGCTTTCCCTAAAGGAAGTGACCTTAAAGAGGATGTAAATAAAGCTCTTAAGAAATTAGAAGAAAACGGTAAGCTTCAAGAATTAAAAGATAAGTGGTTAAAAGACCAGCAGTAAGTGAATTGTAAACAAAATATCGAAGTGAGGTGTAAGGCATGAATTTGGATTTTAGCCAAATTGTGCCTTATATTCCTTTTATCTTAGAAGGAATATGGGTAACATTAAAATTTGTTGTTTTATCGATTGTTTTTGGATTTGTCCTAGGGACAATTATAGCTTTACTTAAAATTTCGCGTATAAAGGTATTAAATTGGTTCGGCGATTTTTATACATCCATTTTTCGTGGGACGCCTTTGATTTTGCAATTAATGTTAATTTATTTTGCAATCCCACAATTAACAGGTTATGATATTTCACCATTTTTATCATCAATCTTAGCCTTTGGATTAAACTCTTCTGCCTATGTCTCTGAAATCATTCGAGCAGGAATCCAAGCGGTTGATAAAGGACAAACAGAAGCAGCCCAGGCACTTGGTGTTCCATATAGTCTGATGATGAAGGATCTTATTTTACCACAAGCCTTAAAAAATATCTTACCGGCACTTATGAATGAATTTATTACTTTAACAAAGGAATCAGCTATCGTTTCAACCATTGGTTATTTAGATTTAATGCGACGTGCCCAAGTGGTGGGAGCGGATACGTATCGAAACTTCGAACCATTAATCTTTGTTGGGTTAATTTATTGGGTATTAGTTATGGTGCTAACGTTAATTGGTAAGCGGGTTGAAAGGAGGATGAAATATAGTGATTAAAGTTGAAAACCTCCATAAAAAATTCGGGGAAAACGAAGTGTTAAAAAATATCTCTACTAGTATCAATAGTGGGGAAGTAGTTTCCATTATTGGACCATCCGGTTCAGGAAAATCAACTTTTCTTAGATGTTTAAATTTACTTGAGACGCCAACACATGGTAATGTGTGGATCAATGGTCAAGAGATGACCAACCCAAAAACCAATATCATGAAGGTTCGTGAACAGATTGGAATGGTTTTTCAACACTTTTACTTGTTTCCACATAAGACGGTGTTGGAGAACTTGACTTATGCTCCGATGAAAGTAAAAGGAGAGAGTCGAGAGGTAGCAGAGAAGAAGGCAAGGGAACTGCTATCTAAAGTGGGTCTTAGTGAAAAAGAATCAGCATACCCGAATAATCTCTCAGGGGGACAGAAGCAGAGGGTAGCGATCGCACGTGCGCTTGCAATGGAACCGCAGTTAATGTTATTCGATGAGCCTACGTCAGCACTTGACCCAGAAATGGTAAAAGAAGTTCTAAATGTAATGAAAGACCTTGCACAGTCAGGAATGACCATGGCAATCGTCACTCATGAAATGGGGTTTGCTCGAGAGGTTTCGGATCGAATCATGTTCCTTGATGAAGGAGTTCTATTAGAGGAAGGCTCTCCAGATGAGTTCTTTAATAATCCACGTACAAGCAGAGCGAAAGATTTTTTAGAAAAAGTGTTGTAAAATGCCTTATGCTTAAAAATACGATTACTTGCAAAAAATGCTTAAATAGAGATATGTTTAAGATGATCATAATGATCATCTTATTTTTTTAAGGAGAAATGTATGAAATTTCGTATTGGTTATCGAACGATTAAGACGGCTGTGGGTACTGCTATTTCTATTTTAATTGCCCAACAGTTGGGTCTTCATAATTTTGCTTCTGCAGGCATTCTAACGATTCTTTGTATTCAAGTGACAAAAAGAAGTTCGCTTCGAACGGCGTGGGATCGATTTTTGGCGTGTGTTTTGGCTATGCCATTTTCAGCAATCTTCTTTGAGGGGATTGCCTATCATCCGATTGTGATTGGGGTGATGCTAATTTTCTTTATCCCTACCATTGTCATGTTAAAGGCGAAGGATGGGGTGGTCACGAGTAGTGTCATTATCTTACATATTTATATGTCCCAAAAAATATCTTTGGACATTTTTATAAATGAATTAGGAGTTATTGTTATTGGGATTGGCGTGGCACTTCTCATGAATCTTTATATGCCAAGTGTGGATAGTAAGTTGAAGCGTTATCAGGTAAAGGTTGAGGAGAATTTTAAGACGATTCTTTGTGAAATGGTTCGCTATTTACGCACCGGTGACAGTAAATGGGATGGCAAGGAAATTACTGAATGTTCCCTTCTTCTAGATGAGGCAAAAACTCTTGCTTTTAGGGATGTGGAAAATCATTTTCTTCGAGAAGACACCACTTATTTTCACTATTTTAAAATGAGAGAAAAACAGTTTGAAATCATTGAACGGGTGTTGCCGATGGTAACCTCTTTAACTAAAACCATAAAGCAAGGGAAAATGGTTGCTGACTTTCTTGAAGAACTTTCACTGAATATCCATCCTGGAAATACGGCTTATATCTATATTCAGAAACTAAGAGAAATGAAAAAGGAATTTGAAGAGATGGAGCTACCTAAGACTAGAGAAGAATTTGAAACACGTGCAGCGCTGCTACAACTGGTAAATGAGATGAATGATTATCTTATTATTAAAAGTTCATTTAAAGAGAAGAAAACTAAGATGCATGATAAAAAGAAAATCGAAGCAAACTAGGTAAAAAAAGGCAGGTGGCTGTGTTGATTAAACTCTTATCGCCGATCCTGATTGCTTTTTTCATTTCGCCTATTTGGCCATTAGGGACGAACCCGATGCCAGGAGATCCGTTTGTAATAGTTAACAAAAGCAAAAATGAACTGGCCTTTATTAATGAGAATAAAGTCCAAACCGTGGTTAGTGTCGGAACAGGAAAGACACAGGAGTTAACCCCTGAGGGTCTTTTTACGATTACTGTAAAGGCGAAAGAACCGTATTTTCGCAAAGAGAATATACCGGGCGGAGACCCTAAAAACCCACTGGGATCCAGATGGATTGGTTTTGATGCAAAGGATACTGATGGAAGGACCTATGGGATACATGGAACCAACCAGCCAGCTTCCATTGGCAAGTATGTCTCACAAGGTTGTATTCGTACCCAAAATGAAGTGGTTTCCTCCTTATATCCGTTAATTCCGATAGGAACAAAAGTATTAGTGGTGTCATCAAAAAAATCATTTGAAGCTTTGGCTCAAGAACAAGGTGCAATTAAATGATGAAAGGGACTGTTCATTTTCGAACAGTCCCTTTTATATGGTTATGACAAGAAGCTACCAATTCCTATAAGGAGGGTGGAAGCAAGCATTGCAAAGAGCATTAAATAGACAATAATTTTTCTTGTTTTTTTCTTAGACAAGTTTAGTACCTCCTTGTTTCCTATTAGCTTTATCTCTATTTTACATGGAAAAGCTCGATTGAACAACGGAACAACTAAGTAATTTAGGAAGGATTTATGAACTTTTTACCGAATAAGAGTAATTGTCGAATTTATTTTAATAGTGGAACAGAGGGGTATATATGATTAAAAAAGTCGACCATATTGGAATTGCGGTGAAATCTCTTGAAAATGCGCTACCATTTTATACGGATGTGTTAGAGCTCTCTTTATTAGGAATAGAAGTGGTTGAGAGTCAAAAGGTAAAAGTCGCTTTTTTACAAGTAGGTGAAACAAAACTCGAACTACTGGAACCGACATCTGAGGAAAGCTCGATAGCCAAATTTATTGAGAAACGCGGTGAGGGTATCCACCATGTAGCATTAGGGGTGGAATCAATTGAAGAGAGAATCCTAGAAATGAAAGAAAAAGGCATTCAAATGATTGATCAACAGCCAAGGCTTGGGGCAGCAGGGGCGCATATAGCATTCATGCATCCAAAATCGTCATCTGGTGTTTTGTATGAGTTATGCGAAAAGAAAGGGATGAATGGGTAAAATGATAGACATCTATGAAAAAATAAGTGAATTATACGATAAGCGAAGAGAAGTTGAACTTGGTGGCGGGGATGAGCGGATCGATAAACAGCATGAGAAGGGGAAATTAACTGCTCGAGAACGGATAGAGCTTTTAGTGGATAAGGGCACGTTTGTCGAATTGAACCCATTTATTGAGCATCGTACGAATGATTTTGGGTTAGATGAGCAAAAGGGACCTGGTGATGGCGTAGTAACAGGCTTTGGAAAAGTCAATGGCCGCCCTATCTATTTATTTTCACAGGATTTCACAGTGTTTGGCGGAGCATTAGGGGAAATGCATGCCAAAAAAATTGCGAACGTCATGGATTTAGCCGCCAAAAATGGTACGCCTTTTGTTGGGCTAAATGACTCGGGTGGAGCAAGAATTCAAGAAGGGGTCGTTTCACTTGATGGGTATGGACATATCTTTTATAGAAACGCTATTTACTCAGGTGTTATCCCGCAAATCTCCGTAATTATGGGACCATGTGCAGGAGGCGCCGTCTATTCTCCAGCGATTACAGATTTCGTTTTTATGGTAGAAAAAACAAGCCAAATGTTCATAACTGGTCCGAAGGTTATTGAAACAGTTACTGGTGAAAAAATTTCTCCGGAGGATCTTGGCGGGGCAAATGTGCATAACTCAATTAGCGGTAATGCTCACTTCCAAGCTAAGACAGAGGAAGATGTATTACAAAATGTTCGTAAGCTATTAAGCTATCTCCCTCAGAACAATGAGGAAAAAGCGCCAAGACATGAAGTAGAACATGAGAATGATTACCGCCCGGATCTAACGGATGTGATTCCATTTGATGCTGTACGCCCCTATGATGTTCGAAAAGTAATTGAACAGGTGACAGATGCAGATTCCTTTATGGAAATTCAAAAGGATTTTGCTAAAAATATCGTCGTTGGTTTTGCACGAATTAAAGGAGAGTCCGTGGGCCTTGTTTGCAACCAACCTAAGGTAATGGCTGGCGGGTTAGATATTGATTCTTCTGATAAAGCAGCAAGATTCATTAGAACGTGCGATTCTTTCAATATCCCGATTATTACCTTCGAAGATGTTACTGGTTTCTTCCCTGGAGTTAAGCAGGAGCATGGAGGAATTATTCGTCACGGAGCAAAGATATTATTTGCCTATTCTGAAGCTACCGTTCCTAAGCTGACTGTTATCTTAAGAAAAGCATATGGCGGGGCATATGTGGCTTTAAATAGTAAGTCGATTGGTGCAGACTTAGTATTTGCATGGCCTAATGCTGAAATCGCGGTAATGGGTCCTCAAGGTGCAGCTAATATTATTTTTGCCAAGGAAATTAATAATAGTGAAAACCCTGAACTGACCCGCCAACAAAAAATTGATGAATATCGTGAAAAGTTTGCGAATCCATATGTTGCTGCAAGCAGAGGAATGGTGGACGATGTCATTGACCCACGCGAAACAAGAATTAAAATTATTCAAGCATTAGAAATGCTTAGAAACAAAAAAGAGTCTCGACCATATAAAAAACATGGAAATATCCCGCTTTAAAATTAACTGACTGCTCTTTCATTTGATGATAATAGTTAGAAAGAGGTATACTTAAATAGAAAAAGCAAAAAGCGCCTTTCTGAGGCGCTTTCAGCTTGGTTATTGTAAGTACATATATTTGGAGGGTCAATCAAATGGTAAATCAAGAACGTCTTTTGAATGAGTTTTTAGAGCTTGTGCAAATTGACTCAGAAACAAAATTTGAGACTGAAATTGCAAAAGTATTAAAGCAAAAATTTTCTGATTTAGGTTTAGAAGTGTTTGAAGATGATACTACTTCTATCACAGGCCATGGAGCAGGCAATTTAGTATGTACGCTTCCTGCGACAAAAGAGGGTGTAGACCCTATTTATTTTACTTGCCATATGGACACAGTAACGCCTGCAAAAGGGGTTAAGCCTTCAATTAAAGATGGTTATGTTGTTACTGATGGCACAACCATCTTAGGTGCAGATGATAAGACGGGTATTTCTGTTATGCTTGAAACGATCCGCCTTCTTAAAGAACAAGATCTTCCGCATGGATTAATTCAATTTGTCATTACGGTTGGGGAAGAGTCTGGATTGGTAGGGGCAAAAGCAATGGATCCTTCCTTAATGAAGGCAAAATATGGATACGCTCTTGATAGCGATGGCTTAGTTGGGAATGTGGTTGTAGCTGCTCCAACCCAAGCAAAAGTGAAGGCAGTTATATACGGAAAAACAGCACATGCTGGTGTAGCTCCGGAAAAAGGGGTTTCTGCTATTACGATTGCGGCAAAATCCATTGCCAAAATGCCTTTAGGAAGAATTGACCATGAAACCACTGCAAATATTGGCCGTTTTGAAGGTGGTCAGGCAACTAATATCGTATGTGACCGCGTGGATATCTTAGCGGAAGCTCGTTCTCTTATACCTGAAAAGATGCAATCACAGGTAAGCAAGATGAAGGAAGCATTTGAAACAGTTGCTGCTGATATGGGTGGTAGAGCGGAAGTCGAAGTAGAAGTGATGTACCCTGGCTTCAAATTTGGTGAGGGTGACCTTGTGGTTGAGATTGCTCGCAAAGCAGCTGCAAAAATTGGTCGAAGCTGTGAGCTTCAGCATAGCGGTGGTGGCAGTGATGCTAACGTTATTGCAGGTTTCGGAATTCCTACCGTCAATCTTGCTGTAGGATATGAGGAAATCCATACAACAAATGAGCGTATGCCGCTTGAGGAGTTATACAAACTGGCAGAAATGACGCTTGCGATTATTGAAGAAGTTGCAAATCAATAAGAAAAGTTTAAAGGAGAGTCTTTGACTCTCCTTTTTGTTATACTAGACCTATAAATGGTTTAAGGATGATTAACATGAAGGAAATGTATCCAAAGAACGGACGAGTCATTTTACATGTTGATATGAACAGCTTTTACGCTTCAGTGGAAATGGCGTATGACCCTAACTTAAAGGGGAAGCCATTAGCGATTGCTGGAAATGTGGAAGAGAGACGCGGTATTATTGTTACTTGCAGTTATGAAGCTAGAAAATTTGGTGTAAAAACCACAATGCCGCTATGGGAAGCAAAAAAATTATGTCCACAGTTAATTGTGATGAAACCCAATTTTGAGAGATATCGTGCAGCCTCTATTGGAATGTTTACTATTCTTAGACAATATACCGAGCTGGTTGAGCCCGTATCGATTGATGAAGGCTATCTGGATATAACTGAGAGCTTTGAATTTGGCAGTCCCATTGATATTGCCAAAAGTATTCAAAAAAGAGTTCTAGAGCAGCTAGATTTGCCATGTAGTATTGGCATTGCGCCAAATAAGTTTTTAGCTAAGATGGCCTCAGATATGAAAAAACCAATGGGTATTACCATCCTTCGTAAGCGTGATATACCAAAGGTTCTGTGGACTTTAAATACGAATGAAATGCATGGAGTAGGCAAAAAGACCGCAGAAAAACTAACGACGATTGGAATCCACACGATAGGTGATTTAGCAAAAGGGAATGACATCCAGCTTAAAACCCTTTTGGGCATAAATGGACTCCGAATAAAAGAAAGAGCGAATGGAATTGACCATCGGCCTGTTGATCCGGGATCTATTGAAGAATTTAAGAGTATTGGGAATTCAACTACATTACCTCGGGACGTCAGCAACCAGCATGAACTTTTCCGTGTATTAGAATCTCTGGCAGAAACCGTTTCAGTTCGGATAAAAAGAAAAAATGTTCTTGCAACAACACTCGGAATAACCATTCGTTATAAAGACAGAAAGACAATAACTAGAAGCAAGAAACTTTCTAACCCGATCAATAATAAGGAGGATATTTCCGCTTTTGCAAAACAGCTTTTTTTAAAATCATGGAATGGTGACCCAGTAAGGTTACTGGGCATTACCGGCAATGATTTAGTGGATCAAGACCATGCATATAAACAGTTGGATTTATTTTCCTTTGAAAAGGATGCAAAAAAAGAACCCCTGCTTAAAACGCTATCCAGCCTCCGAGAGAGATATGGGAAAGAGATTATTGAAAACGCTGGCTCTCATAAAGCGGATCCTTCACATAATGTAGGAACGGCAACGAGTTTCAATAAGGATTTTCTTCGATCCTTTCCAATGAAAAATATAGAGGATGAATAAAAAGCTCCACTTTGCAATATACAAAGTGGAGCTTTTTATGATTTAAACTACTTACAAATATCTACGTCAAGGTCTGTTACAGGCCACCAGAAGAAGCCATCCTTTTCTAACAGTTCATCTGCCGCTTTTGGTCCCATTGAACCTGAAGGGTAATTTGGAAATTCTGCCTTTGTTCCTTCCCACATTTCTGAAATCTTATCTACAAAGGCCCAAGAATAGGCTACTTCGTCCCAATGTGTAAAGTTGGTCGCATCGCCGCGCATGCAATCATAAAGCAACTTCTCATAGCCTTCAGGAGTGTTCATAGCATTAATTCCTGTGTTAGCGAAGCTTAACTTTACTTCTTGTGCGTCTAGGTGGCCGCCCGCCTTTTTGGCATTAAGATGAAGGGTAATACCCTCTTCAGGTTGAATATGAATCACAAGGAGGTTTGGATTTAACATCTTTTCAGTTTGATAATATAAATTCATAGGAATGTCTTTAAACTGAACGACAATCTTTGTTGATTTGGCTGCCATTCTTTTTCCAGTTCGAATATAGAAAGGAACGCCTGCCCAGCGGAAGTTATCAATCATGACTTTCCCTGCAACAAATGTCTCTGTGTTCGATTCCTTGTCTACCATTTGTTCATCACGATAGGCTGGAACATTCTTGTCACCCATAGTTCCCTCATCATATTGACCGCGGACAAAGTAATCATTTACTTCTTCACCCGCAATTGTTCTGAGGGAGCGGAACACTCTTACTTTTTCGGATCGAATTTCATCGGTTGTTAATTTGATTGGAGGCTCCATCGCAAGCAAGGCTACCATTTGCATCATATGGTTTTGTAGCATATCACGTAAAGCTCCGCTTGTCTCATAGTAACGTCCGCGCTCTTCTACGCCAAGTGTTTCACTAGAAGTAATTTGGATATTAGAAATGTAACGGTTATTCCATAGTGGCTCGAAAATAGCATTGGCAAAACGGATTACTTCAATGTTCCGCACCATTTCTTTACCTAGATAGTGATCAATTCGATACACTTCATCTTCTGAAAATGCCGTTCTAATTTGTTCATTTAACTCTTTGGCAGATGGTAAATCATGACCAAATGGCTTTTCAATGACTAAACGCTTGTAGCCTTTTACGTCTGTTAATCCATCAGACTTTAAATGAAGCGCGATTGGACCGAAAAATTCAGGTGCCATCGCTAGGTAAAATATCCGATTTCCTTCAAGCTGATAGTTTTCATCAATCTGGTGTGCCAGTTTATTTAATTCTGCGTATGAGTTTGAATCTGCTACATCGTGTGATTGATAATAAAAATGAGAAGCAAATTCATCGAGATTGTCCTGATCACCTAACGCGGACAATACTGAATCCTTTACAGATTTCTGAAAATCATCATTAGATAATGATCTTCTTGCTACCCCAACGACAGCAAATTTATCTAATCTTCCTTTCTTAAACAATCGGTAAAGAGAAGGAAACAATTTTCTGTGTGCTAAATCACCGGTTGCTCCGAAGATCATAATTAATGAATTCATATTTTGTTCCACGGGTTAAAAGACCTCTTTCCTAATAGCATGTGTGTGCTTATGTAGTTTTAATTACAATTCTTTCATTCAATTATTTAATTTAGCGGTTTTCATTAGGTTTCGCAAATAAATTGATTTGCATGTAAGAAATATGCCTTTAAGTTTTTAAAGGTGCGAGGGAGAAATCAAAGTGAGTTTATGATATATTATCAATATTAGTTACAGGACCGGTAAGAAAGGAGATATACCATTTGGATTTATTTTTTCTAGGTACGGGAGCAGGAATGCCAGCGAAACTAAGGAATGTCACATCTATAGCCTTGAAGTTGCTTGAGGAGCGAGGGGCAATATGGTTATTCGATGTTGGGGAGGCAACTCAGCATCAGATTTTACACACATCTATTAAGCCACGGCGTATTGAAAAAATTTTTATTACGCACCTTCATGGTGATCATATATATGGGTTGCCCGGTTTATTGTCTAGCCGTTCATTTCAAGGTGGGGAGTCAGAGGTCACTGTTTATGGACCAAAAGGGATTAAACAATATATTGAGATGAGTCTGTCTTTAAGCCAGACCTACTTAAAATATCCGCTAGACATTATTGAAATTAGTGAGGGAGTTATTTTTGAAGATGAGCAGTTTGTGGTAGAAGTTCGGCTGCTCGAACATGGGATTCCTTCGTATGGGTACCGCATCACGGAGAAGGACAGGCCGGGGACCTTGCTTGCAGTTAAGCTAATCGAAGCAGGTGTTAAGCCTGGACCAATCTTTAGGCAAATAAAAAATGGGGAATCGATTACTCTTGAAGACGGACGGGTGATTCATCCAAATGAGTTCCTGGGTCCTGAGCAAAAGGGAAGAGTGGTCACCATTCTAGGCGATACAAGATACTGCGAAAATGCATTGGAATTGGCTAAAGAAGCAGATTTATTAGTCCACGAAGCCACCTTCTCAAAGGGTGAGGAAACACTTGCCTTCGAATACTTTCATTCAACGACCTATCAGGCAGCAGATATTGCTAGAAGGGCCGGCTGCAGGCAATTATGTTTGACTCATATCAGCTCACGGTACGACCGGAATGAGTGGCGCGAGTTAGTGGCTGAAGCAATGGAAACCTTTCCTAATACAGATATCGCGGAAGATTTTAAAGAGATTCATATTCCGCTTAAGTAAGAAAAGCGCAAGCGCCTTGGTCAGCCCCGACAGGCAAATGTTCTTTGGCAAGAAAAGTCGCTCTTTGACTTTACTTGCCGAAGGTTATTTGACCCGAGGGGCTAGGCGTTGGAGCTGGACAATTCTCGAAGGAATTTTATACTTTCTTATCATTAAAAAAAAAGCACTTACCGATTTTGGTAAGTGCTTCTCTGTTCTTATACCCATCCTCGCTCGTACTGCTTAGGGCCTTCGAGGGTGACGCCAAGTTCCTTGGCTGCTGTTCGTGGCCAATATGGGTCACGCAGCAACTCGCGTGCTAGGAACACTAAATCAGCTCGGTCATTCTGTAATATTTCCTCAGCCTGAATCCCTGTGGTAATGAGACCGACTGCACCTGTTGGGATTTCAGCTTCATTTTTAATCGTTTCAGAATATTTCACTTGATATCCTGGATAGACATGTATGTGGGCTGGTACCACTGCGCCAGAACTTACGTCTACCAAGTCCACACCTTGTTCCTTCATCCACTTTGCAAATAAGACGTAATCTTCCGGAGTTAATCCTTCTTCATGATAATCATTCGCAGAAACCCTTACGAACAGAGGACCTTCCCAAACGGTTTTCACAGCTTCGATGACTTCACGCAGCAAGCGGTAACGGTTCACAGCAGTGCCGCCATATTCATCCGTCCTTTTGTTGGAAAGCGGAGATAGAAACTCATTAATTAAGTAGCCATGGGCACCGTGAATTTCAATTACATCGAAACCAGCTTTGGCAGCTCGTTCCGCCCCTGTTTTAAAGGCTTCCACTGTATCTTTAATATCAGCTTCTGTCATTTCTTTAGGAGCTTTCGATTTTTCATTGAAAGCAATCGCTGAGGGTGCAATGATTTCACCTTCTAATACTGCTTTTCTGCCGGCATGGGCAAGCTGAATGCCTGTTTTCGCGCCATGTTCTTTCATTAGGGTGTTTAACTCTTTGAACCCATCAATGTGCTCATCACTCCAAATCCCTAAATCCTGTGGAGAAATTCGGCCCTGTGGAGTAACGGCAGTTGCCTCAACGATAATTAAACCAACCTGTCCGACTGCTCTACTTGTATAGTGAGTACGGTGCCAGTTTTGAAGAAGTCCATCTTCATTATGGCTGGAGTACATACACATTGGAGCCATAACAATTCGATTTTTTAATGTCACTCCCTTTATAGTAAGGGGAGAAAATAATTTGGTTGTCATCTCAAAAGCCCTCCTGTTTCATACTAAATCCTTCTTTAGTATAGCAAAGGGTATAAATTTAATGTACAATACTGCTTCAGTCGTGGTCCTTTAACTCACTCAAACGGTAAGTAGTCCCTCTCCAAACGATCCCTCCGCGTTTAAAGGTCAGCAGGCTAGCTCGAATAATTGAATAAATAAAAAGTAAAGCGGTGATAGGGAAAACCAGAAACAGCACAGGAGAAAAGACCGTCATTCTTCTTATAATCATCACATATAGGATGCCACTAGCAACTATATTTCCTAAGCTTAATAGGGCGACTGTTTTGTTTTCGGAAAAAATCGTCAGGAACGGAAGGACATTGGTGATAAATACACCAAATATCGAAAAAAATACCATGCTTACTTGATAATTTAAACCAGCAAACGTATTTTTTTCGAGGCCAATAAATGCTTCCTTTAAACTCCCATACCATTCGACTTCAATTAACCGAAGTGCAGTGACTATCCTTTGACGATAGCCTGCCTTTTTGATTTTCATTCCTAGCTGCAAGTCATCGTCAGGCCGCATTTTTAACTTTTCATGTGTTCCAAATGATTCATATGCCTCTTTTGAAATAAGATTGAATGCGCCAATTCCTGTACCAATCTTTGATTTTGGATTATTTGCCATCCAAGGACGTTTAAAATAGGAAAATCCAAATAGAAAAAAAGCTACAAAGGTCTTTAACCAAAAATGGTTTGCATGTAAATTAGGCGTTGCTGTTAAATGGTCAAGTTTATGTCTCTCAGCATAATGAAGTGCCTTTGCGAATGCTTCTTTTTCGTACTTTACATCGGCATCAGTGAACAATAGCCATTTTCCTGAGGCTAGTTGAGAGCCTTTATATAATGCATGATTTTTTCCTAACCAGCCTTCTGGTAATTCTTTTACATGAATAATCTTAATCCGTGAATCTTCCTTTTTTAAATCGTCCAAGATTCTTCCAGTTTGATCGGTGGAGCGATCGTCTACCACAATCCATTCCACCTTTCTATAACTTTGATTCAACTGGCTTATGATACTTGCTTTTATTTGCTTTTCTTCATTTCTTGCTGCTACTATAACCGACAATAGTGGCCCTGCTTTTAGGCTCTCTTCCTTTTCAAGAGCATCTAGCTTACGAAAACCTAAAAAAGCATCAACTAGAAAAACAATCCAAACAAGGATCCCTAAAGAAAATATTACGGTTAACATGCCTCACACATCCTGGCCTTTTTTCTTATAAGTTTATAGAAAACGGGGCCAAACATCCAATTTAGGAAGTCTGGTCCGCCGTCTCAAGTTGCGAACGTAAGGCCGCTCCCATTTTCTTTGATTGAGCAGTGGCTGCCTTAATGCAAGAAATGAATGCTTGCTGCACACCGTTTTCTTCGAGTACTTTCATGCCGGCTTCTGTTGTTCCACCAGGGCTAGTTACATCCATGCGCAGCTGTGTGGAGGATTTAGATGAATTCTTAACCATTTCTGCTGCTCCAATCAGTGTTTGAACAATGAGTTGGCTTGCCATTTCTTTTTCAAGACCTACTTCGACCGCACTCTTTTCCATTGCTTCAATCAAATAATAGATATAGGCTGGACCGCTTCCTGATAGCCCTGTGACAGCATCTAATTGTTCTTCTTCAACAAATGTAGTTAAACCTATCGTACTAAAAAGATTTCTGGTTGCTTCTAGCTGCTCTTCAGTAACGCGCTGATTCACTGCTACTGCGGTTGCTGACTTGCCGACAGCGGCTGAGGTGTTTGGCATAGATCTTACAATTGCAAGCGGTATTCTTGCTAAGGTTTCAATTGTGTCCATGGATACACCTGCTAATACGGATACAACTAACATGTTCTCATTTATATATTGACGAATGGCCTGGATAGCTGTTGCAACATCTTTTGGCTTCATCGCTAACATTACAATATCTGCGCCGTTGAAAAGTGAATTCAAATCGTACGTACTGCTCACACCATATCGTTCTCTAAGACTTGTAAGCCTTTCTTCATTTGAATTGTTTGTTACCCAGATATTTTTCCTATCAATTAAATCATTATCAAGAATTCCCGATATGAATGCTTCAGCCATGGAGCCCGCACCAATGATCGCCATTTTGTTCATTTTGTTTCCTCCTTTTTCTCCCGTAAAATAAAATAGACCTCTCATCCATAAAGGACGAAAGGTCTAGCTTCCGCGGTACCACCTTCATTTATCCCTATTTAGATAATTGTAAATAGGGATTCACTTGACTCCGATAACGCCGGATGTGCGTTAGGTTTTCCTAAGTGCTCATAAGGTAGGTTCAATGATTAAGAGGGCAGAGAAACCTTTCAGCCTATGGGTTTCACTCTCTTTTGCCATTTTTCATTTACTGGCCTTAGTCATCGCTTTAACGTAGCAAATTTTAATTGTGATTATGCAAGAAAAAGGGCTTGTCTGTCAAGAAGAATATTGTAAGAATTTTTTATTTTTTCTAAAAAGTTATGCAGAAATAATGACAATTTATGAATAAATCGCTACACTTTAATTTATACATTATATGATGGAATCGGTTCATAGCTACATATTTGAATATCTTTATTTAACAATAATATTAAGGGGTTTTTATCATGACAGAATGGAAAAATGGAATTGCTAAAATTACATTACCAACACCCTTTCCAGTTGGCGATGTCAATGGGTATTTGATTAAAGGTGATCGATTAACACTAGTGGATGCAGGCGTAAAGACGGAAGAGTCATGGAATTCATTAAAAGAGCAACTGGCAAATTTACATTTAAGCCCCAAGGACATTGAACAAGTGATTCTTACCCACCATCACCCGGATCATGCAGGAATGCTTGACTTTTTTCCTGATTCGTTAGAAGTGTATGGTCATATATTGAATGAACGTTGGATACATCCAACTGAAGATTTTTTTCAAGAACAAGAAGAGTTTTTTCGGTTGTATTTTAAGGAGTTTGGTCTCCCGCAGGAGTATTTTCCTTTCCTTTCTAAGCTCAGAAAAACACTGAAGTATTCCTGTAATCGGTCACTAACCGGATATCTTTCTGAAGGGATGAGACCTAAAGGGCTTAATGATTGGGTGGTAATTGAAACCCCAGGTCATGCTCAGAGTCAAATTGCTCTTTTTCGAGAAAAGGATGGAGTACTAATTGGTGGCGATTTGATTCTTGCTCACATCTCACCAAACCCATTACTTGAGCCGCCGGCACCCGGTGAAAAAGAAAGGCCAAAGCCACAGCTTCAGCACAATGATTCGATGAAGAAGCTGCTAGCGTATCCGATCCGCTGTGTGTACACGGGTCACGGTGAAGAAGTGTACGAGTTGGAAGATCTAATAGAAAAACGACTCACACGACAACATGAACGAGCGATGACGGTGAAAAATTGGCTGAAAGAGGAGGAACTAACTGTATTTGAAATCTGTAAGCGCCTGTTTCCAACCGTCTATCAGCGTGAACTAATGCTTACCATATCAGAAACCGTCGCTCAACTTGACTATTTAGCCTCTATCGGCGAAATTAGTAGTAATGATAAACAGCCCGTTCTCTACAAGGCGACTTAAAGATAGAGAAACGGGAGTAAGCGAGTAGAGGTGTTTAAGTGGGAAGGGAACAATTAAAAGGAAAAAATATAGTGATTACCGGTGCATCTGGAGGAATTGGTGCAGAAATCGCTAAGCTATGTGCAGCAAGCGGTGCCAATCTTGTTTTGTTGGCAAGAAGTATTGATAAGCTTGAGAAGCTTCAATCTGAAATTCAGGAAGCCTATCGTGTTAATGTCAATGTTTTTCTGCTTGATGTATCTGACACGGCACAGGTAGAGAAGGTATTTAAACAGATTTTTGAAATGACTGATCAGGTTGATATTCTTGTCAATAATGCAGGCTTCGGCATTTTTCGTGAAGCACATAAAGCATCAATGGATGAAATCAAGGGAATGTTTGATGTGAATGTAGTGGGGCTGATGGCATGCACGAGTATGGTGCTGCCGAAGATGCGGGAGAGGCGTTTTGGCCATATCATTAATATTGCCTCGCAGGCAGGTAAGATTGCGACGCCAAAATCAAGTGTATACTCAGCTACTAAGCATGCCGTACTTGGTTATACAAATGCGCTAAGAATGGAGCTTGCGGATTATAATGTGCTAGTAACGGCCGTTAATCCAGGACCAATCGCTACTAATTTTTTTGACATTGCAGATGAACAAGGCACATATGTAAAAAATGTACAGCGGTACATGCTTCAGCCTGAATTTGTTGCAAGTAAGGTGGTTAATAGCATGCTGACGAAAACAAGAGAAATCAATTTGCCGCGCTGGATGAACATGGGAAGCGTGGTTTATGTTCTCTTTCCTCGGTTGTTTGAGCGTCTGGGCAAGAGAGCATTTAACTCAAAATAATTGTAATTAATCCAGCCTCGATTTGAGGCTTTTTATTTTGTCTAAATTTCACCCGGTTAAAAACTCATAAACTGTGTCATTTATGATCTCGTGTAAATCTGCTTTTGGTTCTTCTACTTTTACTAGCAAAATCCTATTGATTAGGTCCTCTAAATCTTTTTCGCCAATAGGCATGGATTCAGTTGAATAATACTGCTTTAGACAGTTTAAAATCATTTTTTTTATCAGCTCTTTTTCCACCAACATACACCTCATCCATTATTATAACGCTTTTTTAGTTAATCACTATAAGAAAAATTGTCAAAAAATCCCCATTGAATACGAACGCATATTCGCTTATGATTATGAGTATAATAAAAAGGAACAAATGTTCGAAAAAATAAATGTGAGGGAAACGCTATGGTAGATTACAGTACGCTGCCTCAAAACAAAATCTTATGTGTGGATATGAAAAGCTTTTATGCAAGCTGCTCCGCTGTCATGCTTGGTCTTGACCCCTTGAATTGCTATTTAGCTGTTTGCGGTAATAAGGACCGTCAAGGGAGTATAGTACTTGCTGCTTCCCCAAGATTAAAAAAAGAATTTGGGATTAAAACGGGGTCACGAATGTTTGAAATTCCTGAAGATCCGAGGATTCAAATTGTTGAGCCCAAGATGGCAACGTATTTACGTATTTCTACAGAAATTTCGCGTGTGTTTAACCGCTATGTACCAAAAGAGGCCATTCATACGTATAGCGTCGATGAAAGTTTCATTAAAGTGGACGGTGCTAAGCATTTGTGGGGAGATGCTGAGACGATTGCTCGAAAAATAAAGGATGATATTGAGCGGGAATTTCAGTTGCCATGTGCAGTAGGGATTGGACCCAACATGTTGATGGCAAAGCTTTGCCTGGATCTTGATGCAAAGAAAAAGGGAGTGGCAGAGTGGACATATGACGATGTCCAGACAAAGCTTTGGAAGGTATCGCCGCTTAGAGAAATGTGGGGAATTGGCAGGCGTGTGGAAAAAACTTTAAATAGTATGGGGATTTTTACCGTTGGGCAGCTGGCCCGCTACGACTTAGAAAAACTAGAAAAGAAATTCGGGATTATGGGAAATCAACTTTATTATCATGCCTGGGGAGTGGACCTTTCTGATTTGGGAGCAACCATTATTCAGGGACAAATTAGCTTTGGAAAAAGCCAAATTCTTTTACGGGATTATAAAGAGGAAGAAGAGATTAAGGCCGTCATCTTAGAAATATGTGAAGAGGTTGCACGAAGAGCAAGAACTCATCGAAAGGCGGGGAGAACCATAAGTCTTGGAATAGGGTACAGTCAGGATGAATTTGGGGGCGGCTTTCATCGCTCAAGAACCATTTCACAGCCAACAAATGTGACGATGGAGCTTTACCGTGTTTGTTTGGAATTGTTTCACGAGCATTATACAGGAAAGACGGTACGGCAAATTTCTATTGCTATTAGCAATATTATTGATGATCACGAGCTGCAGCTTGATCTTTTTGATATGAGTGCATACAAGAGAAGAGAGCTGGGCTATGTGGTTGATGCTGTCCGGAGACGATTCGGTGCAGGCTCTCTGCTGCGCGCAGTTTCTTATACAGCTGCAGGAACCGCCAAGCACCGGGCCACCTTAGTTGGAGGGCATAAAATGTAACGAAAGAAGGTTGAAGCGCATGATTCGCGACCGCGGGAAAATCAAATGGACGTCGATGATGCTTCCAGAGCACGTGAAATTGCTTAGGGAATGGGTGAAGGAAGACGGATACGAACAAAAAAGAGAAATGGATGAACAGCAGTTGGAGCTCATGAACGAGGTACTCTCTGAAGCCGTTGAGTTTGATCAGTTCGTTACCATTACACATTATCGGAATCGTAACTATGAAATCGTCATTGGAAAAATCCATTACTGGGATGAACTGCAACAAAGGCTTCATATCGTTGACCGATTTGGAGAAGTACATCGTATTCCTGTTAGGGATATCGCTGATATCAGACTGACGGATTTATGAAATAAAGGCTGTGTTAAAGAACAGTGTTGATTTATACATCCTGTTGATTGGAGTAGAAATCAACAGACAAGTTTAACAGAGCAAAATAAAAGAAAAAGAGCGGTCCTAATGAAAGGCCGCCCACTTGCTTTCTATTCCCCTTTAGGAACACGTACTTGCGAATCAAATTTCCCTTTATGCGAGCCGTCACAGTATGGCTTATTGTTTGATAACCCACAGCGGCAAAGGGAAAAGGCTGGTTTCGCTGGATATACGTTACCTTCGCCATCAATCAATTCTACATCACCTGTAATTCTTAATGAACCATTATCATTTACTTTGATTTGTACTTTTGACAAAGAAAGCACCCCTTTTATAATTTCATATTAACTTTGAGAATAACTGGAATATAAGGAAAATGCAACAACAAAAGACGAGCAAAAAAATAAAAATCACATAAAACCTATGTTACAATCACGATATGCTTAAAAAAGGGGATTTAAACATGCAGATTAATATTACAGAAGCGGCAATCGAAAAAATTAATGAAAGAACAGCAGACCACAACGGGTTTTTAAAATTAAAATACGATACAGATGGCTGCGGTTGTGCCGTAAATGGTGTAATTGCTTTATGGTTTGTGCCTGTCTTGGAACAAGATGACATAGCCATCGAAACAAATGATCAACCGGTATATGTGGAAAAAGCGAAAACCGTCTTTTTAGACGATGAAATGAAAATTGATTTTTCTCCAACAGCCAATTGTTTTCAATTAAAAAGTCCACAGCAAATTTTAAATGGACGTATGAGTCTTATTATGAAAGAAAAAACAGACTGATCCTAAATGGGCAGTCTGTTTTTTCTAAATTTGATAAAAATGTATAAAATTCGACTTTGAGAATTGTCCAGCTCCAGCGCCTAGCCCCTCGGGTCAAATAACCTTCGGCAAAAAAAGTCAAAAAGCGGACTTTTCTTGCCGAAGAACATTTGCCTGTCGGGGCTACCAAGTCGCTTCCGCCTTTCTTAATTTACTGATAAAGGCTGATGAACGTATTTTTCTAAGAATTCATCAATGACGCGTTCATAATCAGCGGGGTTTTCGTTAAAGGACTGGGCATGGCGTCCATTTTCAGCAAGGTATAACATTTTTGGCCCCTTTTTTTGCTCAAATAAATCCTTTGTCATAGTAGGGAGAATAAAGTCATCTTTTTTACTATGAATGAACAGAACAGGATGTTTAATATTTTCAATAACTGAAATGGGTGATACATTCTGGATAGAATATTTGTCTCGAAACCGTAATAGAATATCTCCTATTGGTAGTAAGAGTCCAGGGAGAAGCTTAAAGTCTTTTTTTATAAGGTAAGCCAGCTGCTCCTTAAAATCCGAAAATGGGCAATCAGCAATATAAAAATCTGCCCCGTCCTCAAGAAGTCCGGCATATAACAGCATAGTAGCAGCACCCATTGATTCCCCATGAATACCAAGTTTTAGGTTCGGTCCTTTTTCTTTTTTCATCCAATCCACAATCGTTTTTAAGTCGAATTTTTCATAGTGGCCAAAGCTGGTTGTTTTTCCGCCGGATTCTCCGTGGCGGCGATGATCATAAATAAAGGCATTAAAGCCTCTCTCTAGGAACAGGTTTGCATATTTAATCGAGTTGATTTTTGTCTCCGTTACGCCGTGAGAGATAATGATATACCGGTTCGTCGAATGTGGTTCTAAAAGGACTCCTTTAATCATGTAACCAAAAGGAGAAGGAATATCCACCTCCTGCTTCGGCACAGTCTCAAACTCATCAGGTTTATACCTGCCAGCTTCCTTTTCCCGCCTTAAAATTAACTCTTCATCTTTTTTCTTCATGTACATTAGACGGTTTGTAAAGTATAGAGCAAGAGATAACCAGAAAAATAACACAATAAACAGGGCTCGAAATGCCTTCCTCACCATTGGCACCTCCCGAAGTATTTCCTATAGAATATGAAAGCTATCATTATAGCGCCCATAAATTGACAATCTTAATTGTAGCATAAAAAAAGCCGCTCATACCAAAAAGCGGCTTTGCTATCAATAAAAGAAGAATAAAATTCGATTTTGAGAATTGTCCAGCTTCAGCGCCTAGCCCCTCGGGTCAAATAACCTTCTGCAAGTAAAGTCAAAGAGCGACTTTTCTTGCAGAAGAACATTTGCCTGTCGGGGCTGGTCAAGGCGCTTCCGCTTTTTTTATTGCTCTGCATTTTGCCTTTTTGTTGGATGTATTGCTTTTTCTAGTTCCTCGGCAGCAATCATTCGTTTGCCGCCTCCAGCTGTGTCAGCGTAGTTTTTTCCGCTTTGGCTGTTCCCTTTATCCCGCTTTTGGCTCATAAATCCAAGTCTCCCTTCAAGATGGTCTCAATTATTAAGATGCATTACAGGAAGACCGATTATTCACAAAAACATAATCTAGACCGTTTGCGCATGGAGACGGTAATAACTGCTTTCAATTTGTCTTGAAAGATGTGGGCGAACGATCTCAATCGCATCAAGAAGTTTCTCCAAACTCACACCAGTCTCAATACCCATCCTCTCAAGGAAATACACCACATCCTCCGTGGCTGCATTTCCTGCCGCCCCGGGAGCAAATGGGCAGCCGCCAAGACCGCCAGCCGACGTATCAAACCGGTCAATACCTGCCTGAAGGGAAGCAAAAATATTCGCAAGAGCAAGCTTTCGTGTGTCGTGGAAATGGGCGGTTAACAA
The DNA here is from genome assembly GCF_030818775.1 of Bacillus sp. SORGH_AS_0510. NCBI lineage: Bacteria > Bacillati > Bacillota > Bacilli > Caryophanales > Bacillaceae > Bacillus > Bacillus sp. SORGH_AS_0510. The sequence goes on from NZ_JAUTAU010000001.1 coordinate 2,011,967, forward strand.
GGTGTCTGAAAACTTTTCTTTTAACTGTGAAAATAAGGAGTACGCTTCGTTGGGTGCAGCCATGCCAATGGTATCAGCCACACTTAATTCATCCACGCCAGCCTCGATAAACTCAGAACAAAGCTTTACAGTATCTGTTTCATTTATTTTTCCTTCATAAGGACAATAGAAGGCTGTCGAGATACAGGCACGAACAAAATAGTTCTTTTCTTTTAGTTCCTGGATGATGGGTTTTAGCTCCGCCATACTATCTTGTGTTGTTTTATTGATGTTTTTTAGATTAAAACTGTTGCTGACACCGACAAATACGGCCACCGCCTTACAATCAGTAGAATAAACCCGGTCAATCCCCTTACGGTTTGGGGCAAGGACAAAGTTTCTCGCGTTTCCATCAAGGCATTCCGCAACAATTTCTGGAGCGTCTCCCATTTGTGGCACCCATTTTGGGGAGACAAAAGACGTCAATTCCATTTCCTGAAGACCAGCTTTTCTTAAGCTATGAATGAATTGTTTTTTTATATCAGTAGGTACAAATAATTTTTCATTCTGCAGACCATCTCGTGGGCCAACTTCAATTATCGTCACTTTTTTAGGTAAACTTAGCATCATTTTCCCTCCAAACTATTCATACTCTCATTGTAGAGGTGGTAAATTACAAAAATCAAGAATAATAGAAATTTTGACAAAATAAGAGGAATTTCTATATTTAACTAGAAATAGTTAATGTAAAAAGCTAGAAGGGAGTATCGAAAATGAGCCAAACAGAAGTAGTTATTATCAGTGCTGTTAGAACGGCATTAGGGAATTTTAATGGCAGTTTAAAAAGCGTATCGGCACCTGCACTAGGAGCAGCAGCCATAAAAGGAGCGCTGGAACAGTCTGGCGTAAAGCCGGAACAAGTAGATGAGGTAATTATGGGGAATGTGCTCCAAGCAGGGCTAGGACAAAATCCAGCAAGACAAGCGGCTATTCAAGCGGGAATTCCTGAAAGCGTTTCCTCAATGACGATTAATAAAGTTTGTGGTTCTGGATTAAAGGCTGTTCACTTAGCAACTCAGGCAATTTTGGCGGGAGACGCTGAGATTGTAGTTGCAGGCGGAATGGAAAATATGAGCCAAGCACCATATCTATTAAAAAATGCTCGCGAAGGCTTTAAAATGGGCGATCAGATATTAGTAGACACCTTGACCTCCGATGGCCTAACATGCGTGTTTAATGACTATCACATGGGAATTACTGCTGAGAATTTAGCGAGCAAATATAGCATTACTCGAGATGAGCAGGATGAATTTTCGGCATGGAGTCAAAGAAAAGCTGTAGAGGCTATAGAAGCAGGCAGATTTAAAGATGAAATCGTGCCAGTTGTCATTCCCCAGCGCAAAGGGGACCCAATTGTCTTTGATACAGATGAGTATCCGAAAAAAGGAACAACTGCAGAAAAATTGGCGGGATTACGTCCTGCATTTAAAAAAGAGGGCACAGTAACAGCGGGAAACGCTTCTGGAATCAATGATGGGGCTGCGGCTGTAGTGGTCATGAGCAAGAAAAAGGCAGATGAGCTAGGTCTTAAGCCTTTAGTAACGATAAAGGCCAATGCAAATGCAGGGGTAGATCCTAGTATTATGGGGATTGGACCGGTTCCTGCAGTAAGAAAAGCACTTGAAAAAGCTTCTCTTTCAATGGAAGATCTAAACCTAATTGAGGCAAACGAAGCCTTTGCTGCTCAATCGCTGGCCGTTGATCGTGAACTTCATTTTAATAAAGAAATATTAAATGTAAATGGCGGCGCTATTGCCCTTGGACATCCAATTGGGGCAAGTGGGGCAAGAATTCTAGTCACGTTGATTCATGAAATGAAGAAAAGAAATGCGAAAAATGGCCTAGCCACACTGTGTATTGGCGGGGGTCAAGGTGTTGCAACAATTGTAGAGCTTGCTTAAAACCTTTAACTTGAGGGGGACATAGTGAAATGAAGAAGATTTGTACATCCTTTCGGGATGCGGTGGCAGATATTCATGATGGTGCAACATTAATGGTTGGTGGATTTGGTCTGTGTGGAATCCCAGAAAATCTTATCCTAGCCTTAGCTGAAAAAGGTGTAAAGGATTTAACGGTCATTTCTAATAACTGCGGGATTGATGAATGGGGCTTAGGACTTCTCTTAAATAATAGACAAATCAAAAAAATGATTGGATCATATGTAGGGGAAAATAAAGAGTTTGAGAGACAAGTGTTAACGGGGGAGCTTGAGGTAGAGTTAACACCGCAGGGAACATTAGCTGAAAAAATTCGAGCGGGTGGAGCTGGAATCCCAGCTTTCTATACTCCTGCTGGGGTAGGCACACCTATAGCAGAAGGAAAAGAAAAAAAAGTATTTAACGGAAGAGAGTACCTTTTAGAGGAAGCACTGGTAGCAGATTTTAGTTTAGTGCGTGCGTGGAAAGGGGACAAAATGGGGAATCTTGTTTATCACAAGACAGCTCGAAATTTTAACCCAATGATTGCCGCAGCTGGAAAAGTAACGATTGCTGAAGTCGAAACACTCTATGAAATTGGCGAACTGGATGCTAATTTTATACATACTCCAAGCATCTATGTTCAGACCATTATTGAAGGGGCTCAAGAAAAACGGATTGAGAGATTAACTGTTAAAAACTAGAGTCGGTGAAGGGAGAGAAGTTGAATGGCAAATGAAAAAATCTCTGTCAGAGAGAGAATTGCGATTAGGGCAGAGAAAGAAATAGAAAATGGCTTTTATGTAAATTTAGGCATCGGGATGCCAACTCTTGTTGCCAATTATATGTCAGCCAATAAACAGGTAGTTCTTCAATCAGAGAACGGTCTGTTAGGAATTGGTCCATATCCATCAAAGGCCGAAGTGGACCCTGATTTAATTAATGCAGGTAAAGAGACAGTAACAGCCATTGCCGGGGCAGCTTATTTTGACAGTGCTGAATCATTTGCGATGATCCGTGGTGGTCATGTTAATATTGCGATTCTTGGTGGAATGGAAGTATCGGAAACCGGAGATCTGGCAAATTGGATGATTCCAGGAAAGATGATTAAAGGTATGGGCGGTGCGATGGATCTGGTTCACGGTGCTCGAAAGATTATTGTCATCATGGAGCATGTAAATAAAAAAGGTGAATCCAAAATTTTAAAACAATGTACACTTCCGTTAACAGGAAAAGGGGTAGTGAATCGGATTATTACTGAGCGTGCAGTAATGGACGTAACTGACTCAGGTCTAAGACTTGTTGAAGTTGCCGAAGGTTTTACAGTTGAAGATGTTGTTAATTCAACAGAAGCTACATTACATGTTGATGAAAATGTAAAACTAGAAGCTTATTAATTAGAAAGCAGGCTGTTAAAACGAACAGCCTGCTTTTTTGTCGGGATTTTACAAGAGATGATATACTATACTTAAAAAATTATAAAGGGGAAGTAGGAATGAAAAAGAAATCCAAGCAATCAAGACAAGCTGCTCCAAAAAAAGATGAGTCAGCGGTAACGTTAAAAGACCTTATTAATCCAAATTTAATGAAGCAGTTAAAGGAGCAGCAGGATCAGTTGAAGGCGGAGGAAGAAAAAAGAAAAGAAGCGGAAGAACAGCGGAAACGGGAAGAACGGAGATTGAAGGAAAAGAACAAATCGTTTGAAGAGCTTTTAAATGAAAGTGGGATGAATTGGAAGGAGTTTAAGTAAAAGGGAGAGTATATGCTCTCCCTTTTACTTATCGATGTTCACTATAAATAGTTGCCTTCGTTAGTTCTCTTATTATCATTAATTCTTCTTCTGTCAAAACCTGACTTCTGACAGCATGGGCATTTCTTTTAAGCTGTTCCGGGCTGCTGGCACCAGCAATAACTGAAGTAACTGCAGGATTTGCGAGATTATAATGGAGTGCTATCTCTGTAAATGAGCGGGATGAAGCCACTTTTTCTTTTAATAAAGGTAAGATTTTGTTTAAATCGCCCAAACTATAATCCAAGTATCCTTTGTCAGATGCCTTTTCCATTAACTTATCGCTTAAAATTCCCTTTGCCAAAGGCCCGCGAGTGACGACGCCAATTCCATTCTCTTCAAGAAGGGATAAAACCGTTTCTTCAGGCCTGCGATCAAGAATACTATATTGCATCATCACAGACACGATATTTGATTTTTTTACATATTCCCTTATTACATTAGGTCGTATCGATGATATGCCATAATAGCGAATGTAACCTTCTTCCTTCAATTCTTCAAATGCTTCGATGGTTTCATCAATTGGGTCATCGATAGTCCCGCCATGTAATTGATAAAGATCAATATAGTCAGTGCCTAGACGCTTTAGGCTATGTTTCACTTCTTCTTTAATATAGGCCTTAGAAGGGTCCCAAGACCAACCAGATCGCTCGTTGTTCCAGCGGTTTCCAACCTTTGTAGCAATAATTACCTGTTCACGGACATTCTTTAAGGCGTTACCCACTAATAGTTCATTTTCGCCAAAATCGTACAAGTCCGCCGTATCAAAATAATTAATCCCTTCTTCAAGAGCCGCTTCAATAATTGCTCTTGCTGGCTTCTCCTCCGTGCCAATAGACATACAGCCAAGACCTAACTCTGTTACAAATAAATCCGATTTTCCCAATTGTCTTTTTTTCAAAAAATCACCCCGTCCTTTTCTATCATTTTATTAAAGAACAGGACAGACTACAAACGACAGGATTTATTTTTGTGGAACATTTTTCAACCACTCGGATACGGTGTGGTATTCCTTGTTATACTCTTTTAACATTTGCACAATCTCCCATCCCTTGCCAACTAGAATGATTCCCTTTTCATACACATAGACTTTCATTCCATACTCCTCCAATTAAAGTATGGTAAAATGTATGAGCAGAAAATAGGAATAGAACAGGAGTGACCATAATGAGTAATCTCGAAGAAAAGACGCTCCATAGTGAAGAAATTTTCTCAGGTAAAGTGATTAGTCTTCATTTACAGGATGTGGAGCTTCCAAACGGTAAACAGAGTAAAAGAGAAATAATTAAACATCCAGGGGCCGTCGCTATTTTAGCTATTACGGATGGCCAAAAAATAGTTATGGTTGAGCAATTTCGGAAAGCATTAGAAAGAACAATTGTAGAAATTCCTGCCGGAAAGCTCGAAAAGGGGGAAGAGCCTTCTCTTTGTGCCCGACGAGAATTAGAAGAAGAAACAGGGTATGAATGTGAAAATCTAGATTTGCTTACTTCCTTTTATACATCCCCAGGCTTTGCTGACGAAATTGTACATGTCTATTTGGCAACAGGTTTAACAAAAAAGGAAAATTCAGCTGCACTTGACGAAGACGAGTTTGTTAATCTTGAAGAACTGACGCTTGAAGAAGCACTAAGATATGTAGAAGAACAAAAGATATATGATGCCAAAACGATTTATGCAGTGCAGTACTTACAATTACAAGAGGCGTTGAAAAGTAAATGAACCGCTACTATGTAGATCTACATATTCATATTGGGCGAACGTGGACGGGCAAGCCAGTAAAAATTACAGGTGCTAAATCACTTACTTTCAGCAATATCATTGAACATGCACGACATGAAAAAGGGCTAAATATGATCGGGATAATTGATAGCCATTCACCAGAAGTGATTCTTGAAATGGAAAGTCTCATACAAAGTGGTGACGTTGTTGAACATCCAGATGGCGGATTAGTGTTTGGGGACTTAACCGTTATTCCAGGTTCCGAATTAGAGATTTATGATGAGCAATGTAACGGGCCCATTCACTTGCTCTGTTATTTTCCCACTCTTTCTGTCATGAGAGAATTTTCATCATGGCTTTCTGGTCATTTGAAAAATATACAATTAAGCTCCCAACGAATTTATGTCACCGGAATCGTATTACAAAAGAAGGTAAAAGAATTGGGAGGCATCTTTATTCCTGCCCATGTTTTTACCCCATTCAAAAGTCTCTACGGTAAAGGTGTGAACCACTCACTAACTGAGGTGTTAGATCCAGAAATGATTGATGGGATCGAACTTGGGCTAAGTTCTGATACCAACATGGCTGATCAATTAAAAGAATTACATGATTTCACTTTTGTAACCAATTCTGATGCACATTCGCTAGCGAAAATTGCACGTGAATACCAAGTAGTTGCAATGCAGGAGCCTACCTTTTTAGAATTACAAAAAGCATTAAAAGGGATTGATAGTCGGAAGATTATTGCAAACTATGGACTTGATCCACTACTTGGAAAATACCATAAAACAGTATGTGCAGAGTGCCTTAACCCGGCTTCTAATAACGAGCAGCTTTGCACACTATGTGGTAGCAATAAGATGATCAAAGGTGTGGCCGATAGAATTTTGGAACTTAAAACAGCCGAGGAAAGTCCTGCGAAAAGGCCTCCTTACATCCACCAAGTACCGCTTGAGTTCATTCCTGGTCTCGGACCGCGCTTACTCGAAAAGCTGGTGAATCATTTTGGAAGTGAAATGGCGATTTTACATGAAGTGCCGTATGAGGCATTAAAAGAAATCGTATCGCCAAAAATTGCAGAGTTGATTATGAAAGCGAGAGAAGGAAGTATAAGCCTTGCTGCTGGTGGAGGCGGAAAATACGGTAAAATTGCAGATTAATGCAGAGAAAACCCGTCAGTAGAGACTGACGGGTTTTTTGCTTAAACTCTATTAAAATATGGTCATAGAAATACTAGACTGGCATAGAATGTAATAATCGATTTGAGAATAGTAGGAGGAACCCAGATGAAAAAACGATTGTACCAGTCCGATGTCGCTAGTTATTTCCGTGAGAACTCCTCAATTTTTTTATTTATAGTGATTCTATTTTTGATGGGAGTCATTTTTGGGGCTATTGTTGTAAATAGCATGAGTATTACACAAAAGGAAGATTTATTCTATTATTTATCACAATTTTTTGGCCAAGTTTCTGACGGAAAAGTATCAGAGGACAATGAATTGTTTTTACAGAGCTTCTTCCATAATAGTAAGTTCATTGGGCTAATGTGGGTGTTGGGCATTTCAATTATTGGTTTACCTGTCATTCTTATTCTTTTGTTTATTAAGGGAATGGTAGTTGGGTTTACAGTTGGTTTTCTAGTTAGTCAAATGGGCTGGAATGGATTTATGCTAGCTTTTGTCTCGATCTTACCGCAGAATTTGATTATCATTCCAGTATTTATAATGATGGCAGCATTCTCAGTTATATTCTCACTGAGAATGGTAAAAAAACAATTTATGAAAAAATATGCCCAGCCAATAATGCCTTTTTTTAAACGTTACATTTTTGCTTTAATTGCCGCAGTAATTTTTATTTCTGCAGCCTCAGGTATTGAAGCCTTTTTATCTCCTTGGTTAATGAAAACAGTGGTAAGTTCAGGTATTTTAAAATAAATATTATTTAATAATTAGTATAAACTGTTGTTTATAATAATTTTATTTTGACTCTCTTTTCTCATCTGTTATAATGAGAATTAACAGTGGCGAGGGAGGGCCTTCAGGATGGAAACTAGAATTGAGAGAATAAAGAAACAGTTGCATTCAGCGAGTTATAAATTAACTCCTCAGCGTGAGTCAACCGTTCGTGTTTTGCTAGAAAATGAAGAGGATCATTTAAGTGCAGAAGATGTGTACCTCCTCGTAAAAGAAAAATCGCCTGAAATTGGTTTAGCAACTGTTTATCGTACACTCGAATTGCTAACAGAATTAAAAATTGTTGATAAAATTAACTTTGGTGACGGTGTTTCCCGCTATGATCTGCGTCAAGAAGGTGCGGCACATTTTCACCATCATCTTGTTTGTATTGAATGCGGAGCTGTTGATGAAATTCAGGAAGATTTATTAGAAGATGTGGAAGCAGTTGTTGAACGTAGGTGGAATTTTAAAATAAAAGACCATCGTCTTACCTTCCATGGCATCTGCTATCGTTGTCAAGATAAAGTAAAAGAAGAAGAAGTTGAATAAAGTAAAATGAGTCCTTTAACTGAAAAGGGCTTTTTTCTTTTTTGGGGAAAGAATAGTATGAAATAATTCTCTCTATTAATGAAGACTAGGTATAAAACTTGTACATTCTGGCATAGCTTTTACTAGTAATCATTAATTGGGGGAAGAGAGATGTCATTTATTAAAATTGCATTTCAAACGATAAAGGTCTTTATCATTTTCACTGGGTGCACGATTCTATTTTATTATGGTATCATGTGGGTATCCGAAGAATATCAAAATTATCATCGCTATGATGAACCGGAAGGAGCTGCATTAAAAGTATCTAATGCAGTCAATGAAGAGAATTCTTCCTTGTTAGATCGGCTGATGTTGTTTTACTTAAATGGGGAGTAATGTGATGGAAGATCAATTAAAAGATTTTATGCATTTTTTAATAGTGGAAAAAGGGCTTGCAAAGAATACGATTGTATCTTATGAGCGGGATTTAAAAAGCTATCTTCATTATTTAAGAAATGTTGAATCTATTTTAGATTTAAATGAAGTGCAGCGTATTCATATTGTGCATTTTTTAGGATTTTTAAAAGAACAAGGAAAATCCTCAAAGACTTTAGCGAGACATATTGCATCGGTTCGTGCCTTTCATCAATTTTTATTACGGGATAAGGCAACGGATCAAGATCCATCTGTTTTGATTGAAACACCCAGACTAGAGAAGACCTTACCAAAGGTGCTAAGTTTACAAGAGGTAGAAATCCTTCTAGATACTCCAAAACAAAATGACCACTTTGGTATTAGGGATAAAGCGATGCTTGAGCTTTTATATGCAACTGGAATCCGCGTGAGTGAGTTAATTAGCTTGGATCTCGATAATGTCCACTTAACTATGGGGTTTGTTCGTTGTATTGGAAAAGGAAATAAGGAGCGAATTATTCCAATAGGCCGTACAGCCTCCGAAGCATTGAAGATTTATCTAGAACAAGGAAGACCGCATTTTGTTTCAAAGGAAACAAGAGAGCAAGCATTGTTTTTAAATCATCAGGGAAAGCGCTTAACGAGGCAAGGATTTTGGAAAATATTGAAAAAATTAACAAAAGAGGCGGGAATAGAAAAAGATTTAACACCGCATACATTAAGACATTCTTTTGCTACCCATCTTTTAGAAAATGGGGCAGATTTGAGAGCAGTTCAAGAAATGTTGGGACATGCCGATATCTCAACAACCCAAATATACACACATGTAACAAAAACAAGACTGAAGGATGTATATAGTAAATTTCATCCTAGAGCTTAGGAGATTACTAGATAACCTGTAAAGTCACAAAAGTGTCAAAAAGCTGCTGAAAATTTCAGCAGCTTTTTCTTGTATTTTCAAAAACATCTAGTAAAATAGAGATGAGATGTCAGACTTCTGACAAATAGAAATTTATTATGTCTCATAATCCTAAATTAATGCGGGAAATATAGTATTGTAATTTTACTATTTGCAAACGGTTTCTATGAATAAAAGGAGGAAGAATCGCATGGGTATAAATACATATAAACGGATTTTCATTATTGTTATGGATTCAGTAGGTATCGGTGAGGCGCCAGATGCTGAACGCTTTGGAGATAAAGGAGCAGATACGTTAGGGCATATTGCTGAAAGAATGAATGGACTTAACATGCCAAACATGGGCAAATTAGGCTTAAGTAATATCCGTGAACTTAAAGGAATAGAAAAGGCGGAAAAACCGTTAGCTTATTATACAAAAATGATGGAAGCATCGAACGGAAAAGACACCATGACTGGGCATTGGGAAATTATGGGTTTAAATATTCAAACACCGTTCAGAGTGTTCCCTGATGGGTTTCCTGCTGAACTTATCTCCGAATTAGAACAACGCACTGGTAGAAAGATTATTGGAAATAAGCCTGCAAGTGGGACAGAAATTCTCGATGAACTTGGTGAAGAACATATAAAGACAGGTGCATTGATTGTCTATACCTCTGCAGATTCTGTCCTCCAAATTGCGGCACATGAAGAAATTATTCCGATTGAAGAACAGTATAAAATCTGTAAAATCGCTCGTGAATTAACACTTGATGAAAAGTATATGGTTGGTCGCGTTATCGCTCGTCCTTTCTTAGGGGAACCAGGAAACTTTAAACGTACAGCAAATCGCCATGATTATGCATTAAAACCATTTGACCGGACTGTAATGAGTGAACTGAAGGATGCAGGTTTAGATGTTATAGCAATCGGAAAAATTTCTGATATTTATGATGGCGAAGGTGTGACAAAGTCACTAAGAACTGTCTCTAATATGGACGGAATGGATAAGTTAGTTGAAACTTTTGACATGGATTTCACAGGCATTAGCTTTTTAAACCTCGTTGATTTTGATGCATTATACGGTCACCGCCGTGATCCTGAGGGTTATGGAAAGGCATTGGAGGAATATGATGCACGTCTGCCTGAAGTATTTGCAAAAATGAATGAAGATGATCTTCTAATGATTACAGCTGACCATGGAAATGACCCTGTTGCACCAGGTACAGACCATACACGTGAATATGTACCACTTCTTGTATATTCAAAGGGAATGGCTGAAGGGAAAGAAATTTCAATGCGTGAAACCTTTGCTGATCTAGGAGCAACGGTTGCTGATAACTTTAATGTCAAGATGCCTAACTACGGTAAGAGCTTCTTAAATGAATTGAAATAAATTGAGTCGCCAAAAATGAATGCTGTTAAATTTAATAGCCTAAAAAGGAGTAAGATGATGAACTTCGAAACAATTAATACTGCCGCTACTTTTTTGAAGGGGAAATATGCAAATACCCCAAAAATAGGTTTAATACTAGGATCTGGTCTGGGAGTTTTAGCAGATGAAATTGAAAACCCAGTAAAAATTCCTTACAACGAGATTCTGGACTTTCCAATTTCAACAGTTGAAGGACATGCTGGACAATTAGTCTTTGGTTTGCTAAGTGGTGTAGAGGTTGTAGCAATGCAGGGCCGCTTCCATTTCTACGAAGGATATAGTATGGATAAAGTTACATTTCCTGTACGTGTTATGAAGGAGCTAGGAGTTGAAGTTCTTATTGTGACCAATGCTGCAGGAGGGGTAAATGAAAGCTTCTCAGCTGGAGATCTAATGATTATTACTGATCACATTAATAATATGGGAACAAACCCGTTAATTGGACCAAATGATTCGAAGCTTGGCGTGCGCTTCCCTGACATGTCAGAGGCATATACAAAAGAGTTGCGTCAATTAGCGAAAGGCATTGCCGAGCGTCTAAATATTAAGGTTCAAGAAGGGGTTTACCTTGGAAATCCAGGCCCGGTTTATGAAACACCAGCTGAAATCCGCATGGCAAGAGTACTTGGCGGGGATGCAGTTGGAATGTCTACAGTTCCAGAAGTAATTGTTGCGCGTCACAGTGGAATGAAGATTCTTGGGATTTCATGTATTTCCAATATGGCAGCGGGTATCCTTGACCAGCCGTTAACACATGATGAAGTCATTGAAACAACAGAAAGAGTAAAAGCAGACTTCCTTCGTTATATTAAAGAAATAGTAAAAAACATTGGATAATGTGTTATAGAACATTGTTGACTATTATACTCTGTTGATTGGAGCGGAAATCAACAGGAAATTGTAACAAAGCCAAAATATTAAATACTAAGAAGTGGTGATATTCATGAGAATGGTTGACTTAATAGAGAAAAAAAGAGATGGACAGGAATTATCAACAGAAGAAATTAAGTTCATTATTAACGGATATACAGATGGTTCAATCCCTGATTATCAAGTAAGTGCCTTAACCATGGCAATTTTCTTTCAAGGTATGACCGAAAAAGAAAGAGCGGATTTAACTATGGCAATGGTTGAATCAGGAGATCAAATTGACTTATCTCAAATAGAAGGAATCAAGGTTGATAAACACTCAACTGGTGGTGTAGGTGATACAACTACACTTGTTCTTGGACCACTTGTTGCAGCATTAGGTGTACCGGTTGCGAAAATGTCTGGGCGTGGATTAGGGCATACAGGCGGGACAATTGATAAATTAGAAGCAGTAAAAGGATTCCATGTTGAAATCGAAAATGATGAATTTATGGATCTTGTTAATAAAAATAAAATTGCGGTTATCGGCCAAAGTGGTAACTTAACTCCTGCAGATAAAAAGCTATATGCGCTTAGAGATGTAACTGCAACAGTTGATAGCATTCCACTCATTGCAAGTTCGATTATGAGTAAGAAAATTGCTGCTGGTGCAGATGCAATCGTTCTTGATGTTAAAACTGGTGCTGGGGCATTTATGAAAACTTTGGATGACTCAAGGGAACTGGCTAAAGCAATGGTTCGCATCGGGAACAATGTTGGAAGAAGAACTATGGCCGTGATCTCGGATATGAGCCAGCCACTTGGATATGCAATCGGTAATGCTTTAGAAGTTAAAGAAGCCATTGATACTTTAAAAGGTGAAGGTCCAGAAGACTTGACAGAACTTTGCTTAACACTCGGAAGCCATATGGTGTACTTAGCTGAAAAAGCAAGTTCATTAGAAGAAGCACGTACTCTCCTTGAAAATGTGATTAAAGATGGTTCGGCACTTGAAAAGTTAAAAGTATTCTTAAGTTCTCAAGGTGGAGATGCTTCCATAGTTGATGACCCGTCTAAAATGCCACAGGCAGAATATATTATTGAATTAGAAGCGAAAGAAGATGGATATGTTTCAGAAATTGTAGCCGATGAAGTAGGAACTGCTGCAATGCTTCTTGGTGCAGGAAGAGCAACAAAAGAATCAGTCATCGACCTAGCTGTAGGACTTGTTTTAAGAAAGAAAATCGGCGACCAAGTGAAAAAAGGCGACTCATTAGTAACTATCTACAGTAATTTTGAAGATGTAAATGAAGTCAAAGAGAAACTTTATGAAAACATCAAAATTTCCTCTTCAAAAGTAGAAGCACCAATTCTTGTACATGAAGAAATTACTCAATAATTGATTAATATAAAAAGACTGTTATAAAGAACAATGTTGATTTTTATAACCTGTTGATTGGAGTGGAAGGCACGAAGACTCCTGTGGGAGTATGGTTCAGGGGAGACCCCGCAGGCGCAAGCGCCGAGGAGGCTCGCCGAAACACCCACGAACCGCTCGTGCCTGGAGCGGAAATCAACAGACATGTTTGACAGTAAGCAAAGGCTGACTCATTTGGGTCAGCCTTTATTTTTTTATACAAGAGAGGTAAAAATTGTATAAAGTAATTTATTTTGGAAAAAATGGAGGCTATAAAGAATGGAGGGTTATGCGAATGAAAAGAATGGTCTCTTTATTAGTGACATCTTTATTACTTACAAGTTTATGGGGGCCAGCTGCTTTTGCAGCTGAAGAAAAGAAGAGTACTGACATTGTCAGTGATGTGAAATCTGCCATTTTAATTGAACGAGATACGGGTACAGTCCTTTATGAGAAAAATAGTAATGATGAACTGCCGCCTGCTAGTATGACAAAAATCATGACAATGCTTTTAATAATGGAAGCAATTGATAAAGGTAAGCTTACCTGGAATGAAAAAATACGGACAAGTGAATACGCAGCTTCAATGGGAGGATCGCAGATTTTCCTTGAACCTGGTGAAGAAATGACTACAAAGGAAATGTTAAGAGGAATTGCTATTGGTTCCGGTAATGATGCTTCGGTGGCCATGGCTGAGAGAATAGCAGGTTCAGAAGAAGCATTTGTTGATATGATGAATGATAAAGCAAAAGAGCTAGGATTAAAGCACACTTTCTTTAAAAATACTACAGGGCTCCCAGTGAGCGGACATTATAGTACAGCAGCTGACATGGCTATGATGGCAAAAGAACTGCTCAAATATGAAGACATCACAAAATTCACAGGAATGTATGAAGCCTATCTCCGTGAGAATACAGATAAGAAGTTTTGGCTGGTTAATACGAATAAATTAGTTCGATTTTATCCTGGCGTAGATGGATTGAAAACTGGCTTTACTGCTGAAGCAAAATATTGCTTAACGGCAACAGCACAAAAAGATGGCATGCGTGTCATTGCAGTGGTTTTTGGCGCCCCGACATCAAAGGAAAGAAATGCACAAGTAACGAAAATGCTGGATTATGCCTTTAGTCAATATAAAACACACCCAATGTTTAAACGGAGTCAAACGATAGGTGAAGCAAGAATTAGTAAAGGGAAAGAAAAAACAGTTAAAGCGGTGACAAGTGAACCTCTTTCCTTACTAACAAAAAAAGGTGAAAAGACTGAAAATGTTAAACAAAAAATAGTAATGGCCAAAAATCTGAAGGCACCAATTGCCAAAGGGGATCAAGTAGGGACCATTCAATTGATTAAGAATGGTAAAGTCATTCTCGAAAGTCCTTTAGTAGCAAATAAAGCAGTCAAGGAAGCAGGTTGGTGGACATTATATAAGCGTTCATTTGGTATGTTTACCAAAGCGGGTAAATAACCGTTGTCGAAACAACCTATAATGTAACTAGTTTTAGCGAAAAACGACTAGTTTTGTAATGACAGAAGGATATTAGCTGTCAAAAAGCGAATTGACTCACTATACCAGATTAAGGAGGCCGGGGATAGTGAGTCTTAATATTAATATGGAAACAAAACATGACGTATTATGCATTCGCTTAAGTGGTGAACTGGATCACCATACAGCTGATGATTTACGGCAAAAAGCAACTGCAGTAATTGAAAAGAATGAAATTCGTCATATTGTCTTAAATTTAGAACACCTTTCCTTTATGGATAGCTCTGGATTAGGAGTGATCTTAGGAAGATATAAACAAATTAAACAGGTGCACGGTGAAATGGTTGTTTGTGCAATTTCCCCTGCAATTCAAAGATTATTCGACATGTCTGGTTTATTTAAAATTATCAAAATGGAACCGACTGAGGAATTTGCATTGCAAAGATTGGGGGTGGCCTGAGTGAAGAATGAAATGAATCTTCAATTCAGTGCGTTAAGTCAAAATGAATCGTTTGCCCGTGTAACTGTTGCTGCTTTTATTGCTCAACTAGATCCAACAATGGATGAATTAACGGAAATAAAAACAGTTGTCTCTGAAGCCGTAACAAATGCCATTATACATGGATATGAAAATGATCCGAGTGGTACGGTTTTCATCCAAGTAATTATTGAAGATAACATGATTGATATGACAATAAAAGATAATGGATTAGGTATTGTAGATGTGGAAGAAGCTCGTCAGCCATTATTTACAACAAAGCCGGACTTAGAACGTTCCGGCATGGGTTTTACCATCATGGAGAATTTCATGGATGAGGTAGAGGTTCATTCACAGCCGGGTCGAGGAACCGAAGTCAGATTACGAAAGCATTTACAATCCCGCAAAATGCTTTGCAATTAAGGAGACTTGCCGATGGATGTGGAGGTCAAGAACGATAAAAGTCAAACGTATTTAAAGGATCATGAAGTGAAAGAGCTCATTAAAAAGAGCCAGGATGGTGACCAGGGGGCACGAGATCTTATTGTAGAAAAGAATATGCGTCTTGTCTGGTCTGTCGTTCAAAGGTTTCTTAATAGGGGCTACGACCCTGACGATCTATTTCAGATTGGGTGTATCGGCTTATTAAAATCAGTAGATAAGTTTGACCTTTCCTACGATGTTAAGTTTTCCACATATGCTGTACCAATGATCATTGGTGAAATCCAACGATTTATCCGCGATGATGGAACAGTTAAGGTTAGCCGGTCACTCAAAGAAATGGGAAATAAAATCCGAAAAGCCAAGGATGAATTATCGAAAGTACTTGGAAGAATTCCAACTGTTAATGAAATTTCTGCCCATTTAGAGCTTTCGCCAGAAGACGTCATTCTTGCCCAAGAGGCAAGCAGAACACCTTCGTCTATACATGAAACTGTGTATGAAAATGATGGTGACCCTATTACATTACTTGATCAGATTGACGATGGTAATGAGGGGAAATGGTTTGATAAAATTGCCCTGAAAGAAGCAATTCGGGAATTGGATGAACGAGAAAGACTTATTGTTTATTTACGCTATTACAAAGATCAAACACAATCAGAAGTTGCTATGAGGCTTGGAATTTCACAAGTTCAAGTTTCAAGGCTTGAGAAAAAGATATTACAGCAAATGAAAGACCGTATGGATCTATGATCCAACGGTTTTTTTATTGGAAAAAAATGTGCTTTTTATCCATTTATACATGAAATGATTAGTTCCAAACCATACTATTTATACGAGGATATTATTGTGTGGGAAGTGAGTGTTTTGGATAAAACAATCTACATCCGCATGCGGAATCGTGTTCAGGCCCAACCTGATGGAAAGATTTGCTTAAAAGATGTTGCTCAAATAATTGCCCCAGAAATGGTTCTTCCCAATTTAAAATCTATGATGATTCATCAACTTACAGAAAAGGACCGTAATATTGTTGTTATTGATGTAATGAAAGTAATTCAACTAATAACAAATAAGTTTGAAGATTTGGAGGTACAAACGATTGGTCCTGCTCAAACAATTATTGAAGTCATAGTAAAGAAAAAGGGAGTGTCTATCCCCTTTTTTCTATTGATTTGGTTTCTATTATTTTTTGGTTCTGCCATGGCAATCATGAATTTTCATGATGATGTCAGTATGAGAAGTGTCCAAGAAAAGCTGTATACCATGATTACAGGTCGTAAAGAAGCAAAACCATTATTATTTCAAATTCCTTACTCGATAGGTTTAGGACTTGGAATGATCCTGTTTTTTAATCATGTTTTTAAGAAACGAATTAATGATGAGCCTAGTCCTCTTGAAGTTGAGATGTTTAATTATCAAATGGATTTAGATAATTACGTAATCATTCATGAAAATAAAGAAAGTATGAAGCAACTCCATGACAACAATTAAAATTATCGCTGTAAGCTTTCTGGGAATTGCAAGTGGGTTAGCAGTAGGATCTGGCTTTGTTGCTTTTCTTACTGTCCTGGGAGTGATTCCAAGATTAACTCAACTTACAAAGACAATGAAGATGATCCAACAGTATGAATGGGCAGTAGTTATTGGGGCATTAACAGGGGTAGTTGCAAGCCTTAGAGATCCAGTATTACATATTTGGCCGTACACTTTAATTCTCTTAGGAGTGACAGGTGGGATCTTCGTTGGGATGTTAGCTGCCGCACTTACAGAAGTACTAAATGTTTTACCTATACTTGTAAAAAGAATTCGATTGGATGGGGAAATTATCATATTAATTATGGCGATTGTGCTCGGGAAAATTGTTGGATCACTTTTTCAATGGCTATATTTTGTGGATCATTAAATAAATAACTGTCTAGCAAAGCACAGCAGATTCACTCATTAGCTGGTGCATACGCTTTTCTAATGAAAGGACATCAAAGAATGAGTAATCGGAGACGAGTCATTCTAGTAACTGACGGTGATGAATATGCAAAAAGAGCTATCGAGCATGTTGCTCGTGAAATTGGCGGTCGCTGTATTTCCCGTTCACAAGGAAATCCGTCTAGATTAACCGGGCCTGAGATCGTCCGGTTAATAAAAGAAGCGCCATTTGATCCTGTATTAGTTATGTTTGATGATAGCGGCATCGTTGGGGAAGGTGCTGGCGAGAAAGCATTAAAATATGTTGCTAAACATAAAGACATTGAAGTGTTGGGCATCATTGCAGTTGCAGCAAAATCAAGACATGAGGAATGGGCCAGGGTAGATGTGAGCATTGACCGTGATGGGGAGTTAACTCCCTATGGTGTTGATAAATTTGGTATAGCTGAACTTGAAGTCGGAAGAATAAACGGAGATACAGTTTACTGTCTTGATGATTTGGATGTACCAATTATTGTAGGTGTAGGTGATGTGGGGAAAATGGCGAGGCATGACTCCTATAAGCAGGGTTCCCCTATTACAAAGAAAGCAGTAGAGCTAATACTAGAAAGGAGCGGCTTCCATGGCAAGAAGTAACGAGCAAAAATGGCCAATCCCTGAATCGGTCCATGAAACAGAGAATTATATGAAACAACGAGTAGGACTGGGAATTAGTTTTGATCTAGGAGTTAGAAAATTAAACGTTCTCAAGACAGATGTACAAATTTATTTCTGTAATGGTTTGTGTGATACTCGTTTCGTTATTGAATTAATTGAAGAGTTGGTACAACTCAACGACCATGAAAAACAATCAACAGACATATATAAACTTATTTATAATCGTCTTCTTAATCAATCTGTTCAGCCGATAAAAACACTTAATGAACTGGTAGACTTTGTATTATCTGGATTAATAGTAGTAGTAATCGATGGGGTCGATATTGCTCTTGCGGTAGATGTTAGGAGTTATCCCGGGCGTTCCCCTCAAGAACCTGATACTGAAAAAGTGGTTCGTGGTTCCCGTGATGGATTCGTAGAAAATATTATATTGAACACCGCTTTAACAAGAAGAAGAATTCGTGATGAACGCCTTCGTTTTGAGATGTTAAAGGTAGGAGAACGGTCAAAAACAGATGTGGCACTAGGTTACATAGAGGATGTTGCCGATGGAGATTTAATCAATATTCTTAGAAAAGAAATCCAAGCCATTCAAGTTGACGGCATACCTTTGGCTGATAAAACACTGGAAGAATTTATCTTAAAACAAGGATGGAATCCCTTCCCAATGGTAAGATATACGGAGAGAGCAGATGTAGCTGCTGCACATCTTTTAGAGGGACATGTAATCATATATTGTGATACTTCTCCTAGTGTAATCATCTCACCAACAACCTATTTTCATCATGTACAGCATGCTGAAGAATTCCGTGAATCACCTGCAGCAGGAACATTTGTCCGTTGGACCCGTTTTTTAGGTGTACTCACATCTATTCTATTACTACCTTTGTGGCTATTATTTGTTCTAGAGCCTTCTATGTTACCTGAAAAAATTTCGTTTATTGGACCCAATGAACAAACTAATATTCCTGTTGTTGTCCAATTAATTCTGGCGGATTTTGGTATAGAGTTTTTACGTATGGCCGCCATACATACACCAACCCCATTATCAACAGCGATGGGTTTAATTGCAGCGGTCTTGATTGGTCAAATTGCAATTGATGTAGGTTTGTTTGTGCCAGAGGTCATTTTATATGTAGCTGTTGCAGGTATTGGTTCCTTTACCACTCCAAGCTATGAATTAGGTGTAGCTAATAAAATGTTACGGATAACATTGACTATTTTGGTTGCTTTGTTCCACGCACCGGGTTTTATCATAGGTACCACCTTAATGTTTATTTATCTAGCTAAAATGCGCGCACTTAATACACCATATTTGTGGCCATTTCTCCCTTTTGAGCCAAAAGGATTTATGCAGATTGTCTTTCGCAGAGCCATTCCTGGTTCATTACTTAGACCAAGCATTGTTCATCCAAGGAATCGTTTCAGACAGCCACCAAAAGCAAACGAGAAATAATTGCGGTTTTATTTCAGGTGTGCTAAAGTAATTTTAATTAAATACAGTGTTAAAGTATTGTGAATAGGCAGTATCTTACGTAGATTCTGTCTATTTATTATTATATTTTTTAGCACTGTCTACATAAACTATAGTGAATGGTATGGAGAGTGGGGAAGGAAATGTATTTTTACGGGTCAACAGGGATAAATAAAAGTGGAAATTTAGAGATAGGAGGAGTCGATGCTATTGAATTAGCGCAGACATTTGGTACTCCTCTTTATGTATATGATGTGGCATTAATGAGAGAAAGAGCTAGAGGCTTCAAGAAGACCTTTGAAGACCAAAATATTAATGCACAAGTGGCGTATGCAAGTAAAGCGTTTTCGACCGTAGCGATGATTCAGTTAGCCGAAGAGGAAGGGCTATCACTTGATGTTGTATCGGGAGGGGAACTATATACAGCAATTGTTGCTGGATTCCCTGTTGAACGAATCCACTTTCATGGAAACAATAAAAGCCGTGAAGAATTGGAAATGGCTTTGGATCATCAAATTGGTTGTATTGTTGTTGACAATTTTCATGAAATTGAGCTTTTAAAAGCTATTTGTCAGGAAAAAAATGCGAAGGTAAGCATTCTTTTGCGTATCACACCAGGAATTGAAGCACATACCCATGATTATATTTTAACTGGTCAGGAGGATTCGAAATTTGGATTTGACCTTCAAAACGGACAGGCAGCAAAAGCGTTAGAAACGGTACTTGATTTCCATTATTTTGATGTCCTTGGTTTGCACTGCCACATCGGTTCTCAGATTTTTGAAACTACAGGGTTTTTACTTGCGGCTAAGAAAATTGTAGAAAAGATGGCAGAGTGGAAGAAGACCTATTTATTTGAAGCAAAAGTGTTAAATTTAGGAGGCGGTTTTGGAATCCGCTATACGAAAGAGGATGAGCCCATACCTCCAGCACAATATGTAAGTGAGATTATTAAAGAAGTAAAGAAGTTAACGAAGCATTATACATTAAAAATGCCTGAAATTTGGATTGAGCCTGGCCGTTCACTAGTAGGTGATGCGGGCATTACACTTTATAAAGTAGGTTCGTCTAAGGAGGTTCCAGGTGTAAGGAAATATTTGGCGGTGGATGGTGGTATGAGTGATAACATCAGGCCAGCTCTTTATAGTGCTAAATATGAGGCGGTTCTTGCAAATAGACCTTTAGCAAAAACAAATGAGACAGTCTCCATTGCAGGAAAATGTTGCGAGTCTGGTGATATGTTAATTTGGGATTTACCGCTTCCTGAAACTGAAGAAGAAGATATCCTCGCTGTATTTTGTACAGGTGCATATGGCTATTCCATGTCAAATAACTACAACAGGATCCCTAGGCCAGCTGTTGTATTTGTTGAAAATGGGAAAGCTACACTAGTTGTTAAAAGAGAAACATATGAAGATCTTGTTAAACATGACCTACCATTAAAATAATCGAAAAAGCTGCCCACAAGAGGCAGCTTTTTCAATTACGAGAAGATGGATTTGATCGCATCAATCAGCCAAATGAAAAATTGCTTAATCTTTTCTAAAAAGCCTTGTCCTTCTTCAGAAGAAAGAAACTTAGAAATTCTATCTTTTGCCTTATTTAACTGGTCACTCACTTGGTTCCAGTCGATGTTTAAATCTTTTAACTTATTAAATAAGTCCATTAACCTCTGCATTTCCTCATCGGTAAGACTAACGTTTAAATCTTTGGCAGCCTGTTCAATGATTTTACGTAATTCTTCGTCATTTTGTGGTTTATTTTTGGCAATTTCCTCTTTTACTTTTGCTATTAATGCAGCAGCATTTTTTTCGCCAATTGAATCTCCAAGTTTTGCTGTTTCAACCATTTCCTGATTTGCTGCCTGTTTTACATCCTCTGGAATGGCTTTATCGGCTGAGATTTCATAAGCCTTTATAATTCCTGTTAAGGCAGCAGTTCCTGAAACTGAAATAGGTGCTGTGATATAGATGTTTGCATCCTTAACACCAGCGGTAATTAGAGCATTAACATACATCTCATCAGTTACCCAATTGATATTATTCGTCTTTACTGTAATACCAGAACCTTTTGGAGCAATGGTGATAGCAGAGGATGAAATAGCTTTTGTTCCAATAAGCGACTTGGCTACATACTTTCCTAAATATTGATGTTCCTCTTGATTGGAAACAGTGACTATTTGTACATCCTTAGGGGCATTCATTTCCTCTAAAAGTTTATTTTTCTGGTCTTCTGTGAGATTTTCACCTAATGTGACAATCATATCGCCTTCAACCATGTCAGCAAAGCTTCTAATCGGTTGAATGAAAATCAACGTTATCAGTAATAAAATAAAAAACTTTTTCATTATTTTCCTCCTTGACGTTTTAAAGCTAATTTATTATTACCCTGCTCTTTTATAATATAACCGAATCCTTTAATATAAACGAATAAAAGGATAAAGAAGTTTCATAGTTTATAAACTTTAGCTTTTTACATTTGGAAAACTTGTAATAGTAAATAGATTATTTCGGTTTTTTGGTGTAGAATGAGTGTCAAGAATGAACTCGTTCGGAGGAAGTATGATGAAAAGAAACTGGGTATTATTTAGTATACTTATTGGAATTTCTGTCATTCGGGGAATAATTTACTGGCTGTTTATTGGGCCCAGTCAAAAGTAAATGTAATTTTTGTCATTGCTGATTGCCCATTAATTATGTATGATGGTCATTAGTGAAACACTATAAATGAAAATACATATAATAAATAAAGGTTTATTAATAATTAGTTTGGTAAAAATATACTATTGTTAAACCAAAGTTACCAATGGTTTATTTAATATAATGAGGGATCAAAATGTTAATTCGGTATAAGAAAACATTCGAAAAAATTGCAATGGGATTACTGTCTTTTATGCCTAATGAAAAGGACTTAAAAAAGCTTCAGTTAACCATGAAGGAATATGAGACAGAAGAGAACTGGCAACTTTTCTTATGGAAAGAAGAAGATATTATTGGGCTGCTCGGGGTTCTATATCATAACGAAGAAAATACTATTGAGATTCAGCATATTTCTGTAAACCCATCCCACCGGTATCAAGGTGTCGGTAAAAGGATGGTCAAATCATTAAGAGAGATGTATGCAGATAAAGTCATTGTCCCAAATGAAAATACTGCTCCATTTATCGAAAAATGTGATGTATGTTAAACAAAGAAGCAACGAATAAAATTATTCGTTGCTTCTTCTTCTTATGTTCAGTGATTGAATTCGTTCTTGGATCACATCAGTTCGATCTCTTAGTTTGTGCCGTTGAATGATAGTGACATTGGCGAAATCACTATCTTGTCCCCATCGTATATTTAATTGGTTGCAGATTGCAATACACTGTTCCAATAATAAGGGATCACTAATTGGTAATTGAAAACTTTTGTAAGTTTGTTCTGATGTAATTAGGGCTAACCGCTCAGATAAAATTTGAAGAAGTGGCTGTGGATCCAAGCCCAATTGTTTTAAGGTTTCGTTTTGATTCTCAAATATGGTTATTGCCTTTTCTAATGTCCGTTTTGCGCCATTAAAGTTATTTAAACGGTGATGATAGGTGGAAACAGCCATTAGAATCAGACCGACCCAGATTGAATCTTTTTTTCTAGGGGCGGTTTTTTTCCAATATTCTTCTAGTACTTCGTGACATTCGAAATAATCTCTATCACCATGAAAGTGGGCTAAAAATTGAATGTATTCATCAGGATACAAGAAATTTCCCTCCATCTAATTTTACGATTAGTTTATCATACAATGCTGTTCCTTTAGTATAAAAAGAAAAAACCCGTCAAAAATGACGGGTCTGCACCTCTGCTTATTTTTTAATAAACCCAGGAAGCACCAACAATGATTAACAAAATGAATAGAACGACGATTAATGCAAAACCATTACCAAAGCATCCATCAGACATATTCAAATACCTCCTAAAAAGTTTTGTACTTTACCTTGTCATCATATGTAGGATATTTGTCCATTGTTATGGGCAATCATCTATTTTGTAATAAAGCACATAAGTAAGGATTTTTCTATTGGATAACACAAATGAATCCTCTATACTATTAGTAGTCGTATTGACATATAAATAATTTTACTTTATAGAATTTTGGTGAAATATAAATGCCATACCAGGTGAAAATTGATGCATTTGAAGGGCCGTTAGATTTACTTCTCCATCTAATTAACCGGCTCGAAATCGATATATATGATATTCCAGTGGCTCAAATTACTGAGCAATACCTTTTGTATATTCAAACAATGAATGAGCTCAAATTGGATGTTGCCAGTGAGTTTTTAGTCATGGCTGCTACCTTACTTGCGATTAAGAGTAAGATGCTACTTCCAAAACATGAGGAAGTCCTAGTCGATGAGGACACGGACATGTCTTATGAGGAGGACCCCCGAGACGAACTTGTAGAACGTTTAATTGAGTATCGAAAATATAAAGAAGCAGCACAGGACCTTAAATCGATGGAGGAAGAACGGGGGCTTATGTATACAAAGCCGCCAAGTGATCTTTCTGATTTTGCAAAGGAAAAACCAGAAAAGACGGAAATAAATGTTTCTTTATATGATATGTTAGCTGCATTGCAAAAGTTGTTACGGAGAAAGAAGCTGCAAAGACCATTGGCAACTAAAATTACGCGGCAAGAAATTTCTATTGAGACACGAATGATAGAGATTATGGATGAATTAAAACAACTTAGAGGGAGAAAGAATTTTAATGATTTATTCCCATATCCAGCCAAAGAACATATCGTAGTAACCTTTTTAGCCGTTTTAGAGCTTATAAAAAGAAAAGAGATTGACGTGGAACAACAAGAAAACTTTGGTGAAATCTTTGTTGAAGCCGTGTAGGAAGGGGCCAATCAAAGTGGATATTATAAATTGGACAAGCATATTGGAAAGTCTTTTATTTGCTGCAGGTGATGAAGGACTATCATTAAAACAACTGGCAGAAGTATTAGATGTGGATGAATTGAAAGCAAATGAGGTTATTGAGGATCTAAGAAAAGAGTATGAACAAAACGGAAATAGAGGCATTATGATTGTACAGTTGGCGGGCACATACCAGCTGGCTACAAAAAAAGAGAACGCTACTTACTTAAAAAAGCTGGTTGATTCTCCACACACCTCTACTTTATCACAGGCAGCATTAGAAACCTTAGCCATTGTTGCTTATAAACAGCCAATTACTCGTGCGGAAATTGAAGAAATTCGTGGGGTTAAAACGGAAAGACCATTGCATACATTGATGTCAAAGGTCTTGATTAAAGAGGTAGGCAGGGCAGAAGGTGCTGGAAGAGCGTATTTATATGGTACCACAAAGGAATTCCTTGATTACTTTGGTCTTAAAAGTCTAGATGAACTGCCACAGCTCCCAGAAAAAGTGGAGGATGAATATATCCAAGAAGAAGCGGATTTATTTTTTGAGAAATTTCAAGAAACGATTAACTCTTAAAAGTGATATCTTCATGACCAATTTATGCTAAAATAAATATACGTTTTCAAAATGATTTATCAGTTGTCTGTTCATGATTAATAGCAACTGAGGATTTCAATAAGGGGCGGGATCATCTTGCAGATTAAAGAATGTAAAGGTTTTGAATTGGAAAAAGAAAAATCAAATACTTCAGAGGACTTTTTTAACAGAAGTGAAGTAACTTTTATTGACAACGGAGAAGAAAGAACCCTGCATGTTCTATATGTTAGGTATTTTGATGAGTTTCTCCAAGAGTTGACTCCATACAAACAGGACCCGATAATGGTTCAGAATGAAAATGAAATCTTTTTTAGGGATATCGTCGCTCTCTGCTGTCTTATAAAAAATCCAGGGTTGCGAAACAGAAAACGCCTATATATTAATTCGAAAAATGAGTTTGCTTCCTATTTTCAGGATATTAATTTTGATAAGTTACCTGAAGTTATTCATGCTCTAAAACAAAAAAAGAGCTTCGATCTTCAATCACCACTTGAATTCATTTTGCAACCAAAATAAAGAATATTGAAGTAAAACTAGGGAGGTAACTATGGGGAACTCGTTGGTAAAATCGCAACTTAATGATGTGAAAGAATTTTTAAGTAATTCCATTTCAATATTAGAAGATTTTTTAAATGAAACTACCATCTCACAAATGAATTTAAATAATGAAGAAGAGCGAAAGTATAATAAATTAATTTTTTCTAATTTGAGAAAGTTACTTGTTTATAGTGAAGAAAGCTTAGAAACATGTTCTATCATTCTACAAAACGACCCTTTTCAAAAAGCGGCAGCAGAAAAAACACTTTATAAAATCTATCATCAATGCATCGAGGAGTTTTTCTCGCCGAAGAATGATGCGTGGTATGAAGATAGCAGATCAGCCTATACGGGCAGAAATTCAATAAAATTTTACCGTACAGTGTCTGATACGGTCGTACAGCTTGTCAAAAGTTTAGAAGGTGACTTCCAGCGCGTAAGAGAAGAACTTGAATACTATGAAACAGATTACCGTACAAAGATGATTCAATCAAAATAAAAAAATTAATGAAGGCTGTCCTTTTATAAAGGGCAGCCTTTTATAGTTCTTTATAAGAATGGTTACTCATACCCTTAAGGTAGACTACAACTGCTAGCCGACAGCTTATATATGTAATGGCTGATAGAAAAGAGGGGTAAAGTGAATCGTTTTAGTCAATATGTCAGCGAATTGTTTAAGTGGAACGAACAGATGAAACAATTTCTTCAATCCGAAAAGGTAGAGCAAGACTCTGAATTATGGGAACAACTTGATACATTTTCTGAATTGATTGAGAGTACTAATCGAGAGTTGTCAAATGAGGAGCTGTTAGGTCTCCAAACGAAAGCAGAACACATTCATAATGAGATGGAAGCTTATTTTAAGAGAAAACAGGAAGTTGGTAACATTTGGATAGTTGAAAAGAAACTTGCACCTGGTGGTCATTCGCTCCCTGACCTACCATATGCTTACGATGCTTTAGAACCCTATATTTCAGAGGAGATAATGAAACTTCACCATGATAAGCACCATCGTTCATATGTCGATGGTTTAAATCGAGCGGAACTTAATCTAAAAAAAGCCAGAGAAACGAATGATTTTTCATTAATAAAGCATTGGTCAAGAGAGTTGGCCTTTCATGGTTCTGGCCACTACCTTCACACGATTTTTTGGAAGAATATGAGTCCGAATGGTGGAGGTAGTCCCCAAGGAATACTAATGGAGGAAATTGTAAGCTATTTTGGTAGTTTTGCTGCTTTTAAAAAACAGTTCACTGAAGCTGCAAAACAAGTAGAGGGAGTGGGCTGGGCCTTATTAGTTTGGGCACCACGAGCAAGACATTTGGAAATACTACAATCAGAAAGACATATGCTGTTAACCCAATGGGATACCATTCCACTATTGGTATTAGACGTATGGGAACATTCGTATTATCTCCAGTATAAAAATAACAGAGCCGATTACGTAGAACACTGGTGGAATATTGTGAATTGGCATGACGTAGAGATTCGATTTGAAAAAGCAGCTGATATTAAATGGCCTGCATTCTAATGGGGAATAAAAAGCATCCGAATGGATGCTTTTCCTTTACTAATAATTGTCATATCAGTCCTTGTCCTGCATAAACTTGTACAAAGCCGACATGTAGAAGTTAAGAAGGAGACGAGGTTGATCTAATGAGAATGATATTAAAGCTAGTAATTTTTACCCTCTTGGTCACACTGTTCATTACAAACATTCCTCAGAAGGTGGATGCTTCCGTTTCCGTAAGTGCCGCAAGTGCTGTGCTAATTGAACAGAATACGGGTCGAATCCTATTCCAGAAAGATGCACACACAAAAAGAAGAATTGCAAGTATCACCAAAATTATGACCGCTATTCTCGCGATTGAATCTGGTAAGATGAATCAATACGTCAAAGTGAGTGAAAAAGCAACTCGGGCGGAGGGCTCATCCGTATATTTAAAACCTGGGGAGAAAATAAAACTAAGTGACTTAGTATATGGATTGATGCTTCGATCAGGGAACGACACAGCCGTAGCAATTGCGGAGTACGTTGGGGGCAGTGTAGATGGTTTTGCTTATTTGATGAATCAAAAGGCAAGGGAAATAGGGATGTATGATACTCATTTCTCAAACCCACATGGTCTCGATGACCATGAAGAGCATTATTCCTCTGCCTATGATATGGCCATTTTGATGCGATACGCCATGCAGAACAAAACGTTTAAAAAAATCTCAGGTACGAAGGTACATCGTGCCCCGAATCCAACTGAAAAGTGGGACAGAGTATGGAAGAATAAAAACCGCCTTCTTTCAAAATATGAATATTGTACCGGGGGAAAAACAGGATATACAAAAAGAGCAAAAAGAACACTTGTAACCACTGCGACCAAAGGGGATATGAACCTCATTGCTGTCACCTTAAATGGACCGGATGATTGGAATGATCACATTTCGATGTATGAGAATGGTTTTAAGGGATTTGATATGGCCGAAGTCATTTCAAAAGGAAAAATAGACATAGAAAAATCTAAATCATATAAAGGAAAACTGTACGTTAAGAAGTCCATAGTCTATCCGGCAACGAGCGAAGAAATGAAATTATTTTCTGTAAAATATAAGTTAAATAAGACCGGGAGTGGAATAAAAACAAAGAACAAGGAAGTAATAGTTGGAAAGGCTGCAGTCTATTTAGACGGGAAAGTGGTGCAAGAAACACCAATATATTATCAAAATTCTATTAAAAAGAAGAAAGGTTTATTTGATTTTATCAAGGAAATCTTTCTGACGATCATTGGTGTGAAGGCTTATGGTTAATTATATTTGGGTGTTTATGACTGTTATTGGGATAGTATTTGCGTTATTTAATGGCACTATGGAGGCAGTCAATAAGGCTGTCTTTGATGGAGCAAAAGAGGCTGTAACTTTGTGTATTGGTCTTATCAGTGTCCTTGTATTCTGGCTGGGTATGATGCGAATTGCAGAAGAGTCTGGACTACTAGAACGCCTCTCAAAATTCTTTCGTCCGATTGTAAAAATTCTATTTCCAGAAGTACCTACAAATCACCCGGCAATGGGATATATATTATCAAATATGATCTCTAATATGTTTGGATTAGGTAATGCAGCTACTCCTCTAGGGATTAAGGCAATGGAAGAATTAAAGAAACTAAATGGCGGTAAAAATTCAGCGAGTAGGTCGATGGTTACCTTTTTAGCGATTAACACAGCTAGCATCACTATAATACCGACAACCGTTATCGCCATTCGCATTAACTATCATTCTGTGTCCCCTACAGAAATTGTAGTTCCAACTATCATTGCAACTATTATATCGGCTATTGGTGCAATCCTGATTGATCGTTACTTTTATTACCGTAGAAGCCGAAAAGGATGAAAAGTATGCAGCTAATCTCTGTTATTTCGTTAACATTTATTCCTTTACTTATCGGGTTTATCCTTATATATGGCACAATGAAACGTGTTCCAACTTATGAGAGTTTTGTTGAAGGGGGAAAAGAAGGGATAAAAATTGCCTTCTCCATCATTCCCTTTTTAGTTGGGATGCTTGTGGCAATTTCTATTTTTAGAGCTTCGGGTGCATTGGATGCATTAATGGATTGGATTCGACCATTCATGAAAATGATGGGGATACCAGCTGAAATTGTTCCGTTGCTTATTATTAGACCAATATCAGGAACAGCGGCACTTGGGATGACCAGTGACTTAATTGCAGTTTATGGGCCAGATTCGTTTATAGGCAGACTAGCCTCTATTTTGCAAGGAAGTACAGATACGACTTTCTACGTGTTAACTGTATACTTTGGTGCCGTTGGAATAAAAAAAATGGGGGACGCGTTAAAAGTTGGCCTCATTGCCGATGTATTTGGAATTATCGTAGCTATTGTGGTAGTTGCCTTTGTTTTCGGAACTAAATAGTCTTAGATAGAAGGCATGTTCAAATTTGAACATGCTTTTTTATTTTTCTTTTACTATAAAAAAATCCCTTACTTTGAAAAGTAGAGAAATTGTGTCATAATTCATTAAGATGGATTTTGGATTGAGAAATATGAGGTGGAAAAATGGAAAGATTACAAAAAGTTATTGCCCGTGCCGGCATAGCTTCAAGAAGAAAATCTGAAGAATTAATTAAAGAAGGCAGAGTAAAAGTAAATGGGAAGGTAGTAACTGAACTTGGCCTAAAGGTTTCTTCTTCTGATCGAGTAGAAGTAAATGAAATTCAAATTGAGAAAGAAGAACCGGTTTATTTCCTTTTATATAAACCAAGGGGAGTAATATCCAGTGTAAGTGATGATAAAGGTAGAAAAGTGGTCACCGATTTCTTCCCTATGCTAAAAGAAAGAATTTTTCCAGTAGGGCGTCTGGATTATGATACATCTGGACTTCTATTAATTACAAATGATGGAGAATTCTCCAATCTGCTCACCCATCCAAAAAATGAAATTGATAAGGTTTATGTAGCAAAAGTAAAGGGAATTCCTCTAAGAGAAAACCTAAGGAAATTGGAAAAAGGAATTCAATTGGAAGATGGGAAAACTGCACCAGCAAAAGTGAAATTTCTATCTGGTGACAAGAAAAAACAAACGGCTATTGTTGAGATTACGATTCATGAAGGACGGAACAGGCAGGTTAGACGAATGTTTGAAGCGATTGGCCATGAAGTATTAAAGCTAAAGCGCGAACGATATGCATTTTTAACATTACACGGATTAAGAGCTGGAGACGCAAGAGAATTAACTCCGCATGAGGTAAAGCAGTTAAGAGCATTTGCGATGGATTCATCTAAGAAAAATTCATAAATTCGTCACATTTACTTTCTTATGTTAGCACTATGTTAGTGTTGGTAAATGTTATAATTTAGACAAACTGTGTCATGGAGTTACTGGAGGTTTTTTTATGAAGAAACGGCGATTAGTGATGAGGTCCATAATTTTACTTGTACTAGGTGCTGCCGTTGCCTATTCACTGTATGCAAACTTAACCAAGGATAACAAACAGAAAGTGGCAGTTGGGGATATGGCTCCTGATTTTGCATTGGTAGACATGCAAGGAAATAAACACCGCTTATCTGAGTATCGAGGACAGGGAGTGTTTTTGAATTTCTGGGGAACATGGTGTCCACCATGTAAAAAGGAAATGCCATATATTAATAATCAATACCATCAATATAAGGACCAGGGTGTTCAGGTTTTGACTGTAGACATTCAAGAGCCGGAACTCGCTGTTCAACAATTTGCAGAGCGCCTTAAGCTTGATTTTCCAATTATGATTGACACAGATAAAGAAGTTATGACTACATACGGTATTGATCTACTGCCGGCAACCTTCCTGATTGATAAAAATGGCAAGGTAGTTAAGTACCATACTGGGGAACTGACTGAATATAAAGTTAAAGAGTTTATGGAGAAAATAAAACCTTAAGGTTATAGGGAGTTTTTACAATGAAAGATGTTAAATGTGAATGCGGGCATGTGAATCCACATGGGACGGTGCTATGTGAAGCCTGTGGAAAAGTGCTGAATGAACAAGAAAATGACAAACAGCTACTTGACATGCGATATGAAGGAAGTGCACGCCGCTCACAAACATATAACAAAACCTTTATTGATAAAATTTGGAATTTCTTCTCATCTGTAAAGGTTGGCGTTTGGCTTATCATAATTACCTTGATTGCTTCCACACTTGGAACCATTCTACCGCAGAAAATGTATATTAATCTGCCGCCAGAAGTCTATTATGAACAGGAGTATGGCTGGTTTGGGAAGTTATATTACCAGTTAGGCTTCGATGACTTGTATGGTTCGTGGTGGTATCTACTATTAATAGCTATGATTGGAATCTCTCTTGTCATTTGTAGTCTTGATAGAGTTGTTCCATTATACAAAGCATTAAAAGCACAAAGAGTGACAAGACATGAAGGTTTTTTGAAGCGTCAGCGAATTTTTGGTGTGAACCAACATAGTGATCCAAACGATCTATCTACCATTAAAAAGCATCTAAAGGATAGACGCTACCAGGTTCGTGAAGAAAATGGAGATTTGTTAGCTGAAAAAAATCGTTTTTCACGATGGGGTCCATATATTAACCACATTGGGTTAATTATATTTTTGTTTGGTGGAATGCTGCGGTTTATTCCCGGTTTTTATGTGAATGAGGACCTTTGGGTTAGAGAAGGTGAAACCGCTGTAGTACCTGAAACAAATGGTCAATACTTTATTAAAAACAATCAATTCATTCTAGAACACTATGATAAAAATAAAGATAAAACGTTTGAAAAAGCCATAAATCGTGCCGGAGAAGTGGTGAAAAATTACCAATCAAACGTTGTGCTTTATGAACGGGTAGGAAAGAATCTACCAGGTGAGAAACCGGAGCTTAAGAAAGTTGAAGATTATAAAATACAAGTAAATAAACCTTTATCCTATAAGGGCTACTCCATTTTTCAGTCTTCGTTTCGCTCTGAAATGAGTGCAATGTCATTTTCCTTAATAAATAAAAAAAACAATCAATCGTTTGGTAATCTTAGAGTGGACCTCCAAGATCCCAAAGATAAATATGATTTAGGTAAGGGGTATTCGGTAGAAATTCTTAACTATTTTCCTGATTTTGAATTTGATAAAAATGGGGAGCCGACTACCAAATCACGAGTACCAAATAACCCTGCTTTCGTATTTCGTATGATCACTCCTGATAAACCAAAGGGAGAAACAAGTTTTATTGCCATAAGACAAAATATTGAACCATTTGGTGATAACACGTATAAGATTGCTTTTGCAGGCATAGAAACAAAAAATGTCTCAGGATTTATTGTTAGAAAAGATTCATCGTTATGGGCCATAATTTTAGGTGGAATTATTTTTATGATTGGTGTTATACAAGGATCCTACTGGAACCATCGTCGAATCTGGGTACAACATAAGAATGGACAGGTTTGGGTTGCCGCTCACACAAATAAAAATTGGTATGGGTTAAAGAAGGAAATAGAAACAATTTTAGCAGATACCAAACTCGGTATTCCAGAGGACCAACTTCAAAAGGAAAATCTAGATAAGGAGGGAGTCTAGATGGCAACACTAAGTAGTAACTTATTATTTGTTTCTTTTATTCTTTACTTAATAGCGACGTTGTTCTTCGGCGGCTCTATTAAATCGAAGAAGGATATTGATGATAAGAAGGGAACCAACAGATGGGGACGAATCGCAGTCTTTTTAACAATAGTTGGTTTTATTTCACAACTTGGTTATTTTATCACTAGATGGATTGCTGCTGGACATGCTCCAGTTAGTAATATGTTTGAGTTTACTACATTTTTTGGTATGGCTCTTGTTGGTGCATTTATTGTTATTTATTATATTTATCGAACAACACTACTTGGATTATTTACCATGCCTGTAGCACTACTAGTTATTGCTTACGCTAGTATGTTTCCAAGAGACATTACTCCGCTAATTCCAGCACTTCAAAGCTATTGGCTGCATATTCATGTGACCACAGCAGCAATTGGGGAAGCCATTCTGGCAATTAGCTTTGCAGCTGGTTTAATTTATTTAGTTAAGGCAATTGACCAAACTAAATCTAATAAGCAAACCTTTTGGCTTGAAATAGTTATGTTTGCTTTAGTTACAGTGCTTGGCTTTGTTGCCGTATCATCTATATTCTCAGGTATGGGTTATCATGAGAAATTTAATTGGATAGATAAACATGATAATGAGGTAGTAGTTGAGTATACTATGCCTGCTCTTGTCGGTCCACATGAAGGTGAATTAGTAACTAAAAATGGATTTAAGCCATTGCTTGAAGTGCCAGCATTCATCAACGCAAAAAAATTAAATACAGTTATTTGGTCATTATTCGGCGGTTTGTTGCTATATAGCTTATTGAGACTAATATTAAGAAAGAGAATTGCAGCCTCGCTAAAGCCACTTGTAAAAAATATTAAGCTAGATTTTGTGGATGAAATTAGCTATCGTTCTGTGTTAATAGGCTTCCCTGTGTTTACTCTTGGTGCACTAATTTTTGCCATGATATGGGCTCAGATGGCCTGGTCTCGTTTCTGGGGCTGGGATCCAAAAGAGGTATGGGCTTTAATCACATGGCTGTTTTATGCGGCATTTTTACACCTTCGCTTGTCGAAGGGATGGCATGGAGAAAAATCAGCATGGCTTGCAGTTATTGGGTTTGTCATCATTATGTTTAACCTAGTTGCTGTAAACTTAGTCATCGCAGGACTCCATTCATATGCAGGATAAATAAACTGAAAAACCATAAATTTTATAGCCTTCACTATTATAGTGAGGGCTTTTTTTAAATTTGCATATGTTAAGATACTTTGTTAATTTTTAAGCTCTGTTGATTGGAGCACAAGGCGCGAAGACTCCTGTGGGAGTATGGTTCAGGAGAGACCCCGCAGGCGCTTTTCTCCGAGGAGGCTCGCCGAAACACCCACGGAAAGCGAAGCGCCTGGAGTGGAAATCTACAGACAAAATAAAGAAAGCCTAAAATAAAAATCTTTTGTCGATACTAAAAGTAAGACCAATTGTCAAATAATTGACACATTTATAGGAGTATTTACTACGAAAAGATAGCAAATTGCGGTACCATTTTGTAAAATAAACTCCATGGGGGGATTAATAATGGATAAAGACGTTAAAATTTTAGTAGTTGATGATGAAGAAAGAATTCGCCGCTTATTAAAAATGTATCTTGAGCGTGAAGATTATACAATAGATGAAGCTGAGGATGGAAATGAGGCTTTGACCAAGGCTCTTACAAACGATTATGATGTCATTCTGCTAGATTTAATGATGCCTGGTAAGGATGGAATCGAAGTCTGCCGGGAATTGAGGGAGAAAAAGGCAACTCCTGTTATCATGCTGACAGCAAAAGGTGAGGAAATAAATCGTGTTCAAGGATTTGAAGTCGGCACAGATGATTATATTGTCAAACCCTTCAGCCCTAGGGAAGTAGTTCTGCGTGTAAAGGCCCTGCTTAGAAGATCATCACAAACGACATATCTTCAGACTGAAACCACAACAAAAGATGTCATTGTATTTCCGCACCTAACTATTGATAATGACGCTCACCGAGTCACTGCTGATGGTAAGGAAGTAAGCTTAACACCAAAGGAATATGAACTGCTTTACTATTTATCAAAAGCACCTGATAAGGTTTTTGACCGTGAACAATTACTTAAAGAAGTTTGGCACTACGAATTCTTTGGAGATCTACGTACTGTAGATACTCATGTAAAACGACTTCGAGAAAAATTAAGTAAAGTATCAGAGCAAGCAGCAAGAATGATTGTAACCGTTTGGGGAGTGGGCTACAAATTTGAGGTAGTTAATGAATGACCTTTTTACGAAGCGTAGTAGGTAAACTTTGGTTTACCATTCTTTTATTGGTCTCATTTGTTTTATTTATCTTAACCGTCATGCTCCTAGAATTTTTCCAAAACAACAACATTCATGAGACTAAAAGTAATCTTACGAATACGGCTGAGAAGATTGCACATGTTTTGGAAGAACATCCAAATGAGAAATTTCCACTTGGCTTGGAAATATCATGGGAAATTATTGATGATGTTACTAAAGTGGTCATTATAAAAAATGAAAATGAAATCTACTACTCTCCGAATACGGAAAATGAAAAAAAATTAACTTTGTCAGATATAAAAAGTG